>CAZBXY010000109.1:0-22967 GCA_964495365.1 uncultured Frigoriglobus sp.
ATGCCCGCGAGTTTGTCCCAGGTCATGCCGTTGGCGAGCCGGGCGGTCGGGCCGATACAGATGGGCTTGCCGCGGGCCATCTTGGTGTGCGGATCGAACTTCGGCGTCAGGTCGTACCGGGCCGCGAGCAACTTTTGCTGTGCGTCCATCACCTTGGGCTTGGCGGCACTTTCCTTCTTCATCACCTCGTCGAACGTCTGGAACGGCTGGTCGGCCCCGAGCGGATCGCGCGAGAACTCGAAGCCGGTGATCCGCCCGCCGTTGGGCTGGTCCTTCAGCGCCGGCGTGAGCGGGGCCGGCTTCTTCCAGTCGAAAGCGCCGGACGTGTCGTGCTCGGTCTGTTTCTGTTCGGGCCGCTCCTCCGGGACCGGCTGGGCCTTCAGCGCCTCGGCGGCCGGGTCGCGCACGGTCGGCTGGGACGCGGCGCCGACCATCCATGCGCCGATGAGAACGCCCACGGAGAGTGAGACGAACAAGCTGAGTGGTCGGGACATGGTGACCTCGGTGCGAATCGGAAGGTGAGAACGGGCCGGACGGCTCGGAGCAACGGTCGTGCCGCACGGCACGCGGGCTGCACGCTCGAGATGGTGGAAGAAGTGTTGCCCGTACCGCCATTCGGTTCGGAGCCGCCTTCATGAGTTGGGGGAGGATCGCGTGCGGGAACTCGTAGATGCGGTCCGATCAAAGGGCGCACTCTTGTTCGTCGGCGCGGGCGTGTCGATGCACCTCGGGACCCCTTCGTGGACGGAACTGACCGCGCACATGGCCGGGCAGTTGGGGATCGAACCGGACGAGTTCGCGCAACTCGGCGACAACCAGGCGCTCGCCGAGTACTACGCCCTGGAAACCGGTTCGATCGGCCCCTTGCGGAGCTGGATGGACGTGGAGTGGCACCGCGACGCGGCCGACAAGGTCAAGCGATCGGACATCCACCGGTTGATCGTCGAACTCGGCTTACCGGTCATTTACACCACCAACTACGACCGCTATTTGGAACTGGCGCACGAGGCGCACGGAACCCCGTTCACCAAGATCGCCAACCTGGGCGAGCTCGCGGCGCCCGCGCCCGGCGTCACCCAGATCGTGAAGTTCCACGGCGACTTCGAAGACGACGGATCGATCGTCCTGACGGAGTCGAGCCACTTCGAGCGGCTGCCGCTCGAGGGTCCGCTCGATCTCAAGCTCCGCGCCGACCTGCTCGGCCGCGGAGCTCTGTTCATCGGGTACAGCGTGTCGGACGTCGGGATCCGGTACCTGATCTACCGGCTCCACAAGTTGTGGACCGGGTCAGCCTACGTACAGGCCCGACCGCGGGCGTACGTGTTCCTCGGCCGGCACAACCCGGTGCAGGCGCGGGTGCTGTCGAGCTGGGGCATCGTGCCCCTCTTCTCCGAGGCGGATGACATCGGAGAGGGGTTGAAACAGTTCCTGGAGAAGCTGGTGCGCGACGCGCGGGGTGAGGTGGCGTCGGGCCCGGAGCCGGCGCGCCCCGCCCTGGGACAACGTCGGGCGAACAAGGGATAATCCTGACGGGCCGTGTGAACGCGGTCGCGCCTGATCGAACGTGCCGATTCGCGTCGCCTTCGTTTCTACTCTCGCGAAGCGGTCAGCGCACCGAGGGCGGCGCCGGCCCAGACCGCGAGCAGTACCGCGGCGGTGGGGAACGTCGGGGGCGGCGCGCGGAGAACGCCGTTCGCGTCCGGCCGTGCCGGGGCGCGCACATACTGCCCATCGGCGGGACGCGCGAGGCGGTCGAACTCGGAGGCGAGACGGTTCAACTGGGCCCGCATCGCTGCGCCGCGCATCGGGACCCCGTGGCCGGTGGCCGCCACCTCCGGGTTCAGCGCCGCGAGTCGGCGGACGGACGCCCGCGCCGCGTCCCAGTCGAGGGTGAAGTACGCGGGCGGGCCGTAGACCGCTTCCGGCTTGAACAGCGCCGCGAAAAATGATTCCTGTTTCGTCGTGACGAACGCGTCGCCGGCGACGAGCGTGCGGTCGGCGTCGCGGAACAGCGCGACGTGCCCCGGTGTGTGGCCGGGCGTGTGGAGAAAGCGCCAACCCGGCAGGAACGGTACCGACCCGGCGGCAGGCAGCGCGCGGACCCGGCGGCCCAGGTCAATGCCGCGGCGCGAATACAGCGGCGACAGCCACGCCATCGCCCCGCCCCCGACCGACGGGTCGGGCGGCGGGTAGTCGGCCCGACCCGTCAGGTACCGTCGCGGGACTCCAGAAGGGCCGGGGCGACGCGCCGGAAACCGAACCGGTCGGGTCGGTCGCGTGGGAACACGTCCGCCCCACGTTACCGTTCCTCCGCCCGACCGTTCGCGCAATGATCGAAGTGCAGTGGCTCATTCCATGACAGTGCAGGCCGACCAGTTCCGCTCCGGGGAGAACCAGGTTTCCGGGCTGGTCCACAACGCGGGCGGCGGGCACGCCGAAGACGTTGCGCTCGTTCGCAGTAATCGCCCGCCGGGCGACGCGCAGTTGCTGGCGCTGCTCGCGGGGGTCAACGACTATTCCGACCACCGCAAGAACGCCAGCGGCACGCGGGTGTTCGGCGACCTCACGAGCGCGGGCCGACGCGACCGCGCTCGGCAAGCTGCTCGAAACGTTCGCCGGGCCGCAGTTGCTCTACAAGAGCGCGACACTGGACGTGCGGCACGACGCCGACGCATCACGCCAGAAACTAACCGCCGCACTCGCTGAACTGGCCGCCCGCGCCAAACCTGACGACACCCTCGTCGTGTTCTTCGCCGGGCACGGCGACCTGCTCATGCCGAAAGACGGCCCGCTCCCCGGGGCCGGGCGCGCGGCGCTCGCGGGCGAGGGCAACTTCTACTTCTGCGGCCCGGACTACACGCCCGCCAAACCCGGCGCGACGGCGCTCGCGGTGGAAGAATTGTTCGTGGAGCTGGCGAAGATCAACTGCCGGAAGGTGGTACTCATCGATGCGTGCCGCTGCGCCCAACCTCCTGCGCCGGTGCGGGCCGAACGGGCAGGGGCCGGTCATCATCGCCGCGTGCGACCAGAGCGAGCAGTCCTACGAAGACCCGCGGTTCAGGCACGGGCTGTTCACCTACGCGGTGCTCGACGCGCTCGACCCGAACAAGAACTTCCGCAAGGCGGATTACAACTCCGATGGCCGGCTCTCGCCCTCTCGCCGGAGGAGCTGTTCGAGTACGTCGCGGTGAAGGTGCCGGCGCTGGTGAGGCAACTCGGCAAGCCGGGCGAGACGCAAACGCCGATCTGCTTCCCGCGCCAACTGCCGAAGTACGCGCTGTTCAAGCCGTGAATTGACTGCTTGTGATTCAACATCCGATCAGGTAGAAATATTTTCAGTTTCTTTCTTGACAAACGTTCACTATTCACCCATGATTCGGTTATTGGCCGTGTGGCAGCGTCAGGTTGGCGAGTCCCGTGCGCCCGCGGGGCACCGTCACCGGGCGCGACGTTTCCAGCGGCGGCCCGTACCGCAGTCGGCTCGGCGCGCCGGACTCCGGGTTGCGCTCGGTGTGTACGATCTCCCAGTTCGGGTGCCACGCCACCAGGTCGTATTGCCCCGCCGGGACGTTGGTGAATCGGAACCGCCCGTCGGAATCGGTCACCGCGTAGTACGGGTGATCGCACACGAAGAGGTCGGCGGCCTGCCAGTAGGAACCGCTCGCGCTCGTGAGTTCGACGCGCCCGCACGTGTCGAAGGTGCGTGTGAGCGGCTGGTCTGGGTCGGGGAACGCGAGTGCAAAAAACGCGGCCCCGCGGGCGCGGAGGACGTGATGTACCGGTTCCGCGGACCGCATCGTCACAAGGCCGCCGCGCTTTACAAACCCGGTGCGGTCGGCGCGGTCGCCCTGTTTCACCACGATCTGCGAATCGCGCAACTCGACCTCGACGTTGGGTAAGTCCCACGGTCGGGCGCGGGTGATGTCCACTTCGCGCAGGTACACGACCACACCGCCGACCCCGCGCGTGAACGCATCGATCCGCGGCGCGTTCGCCAGCGGGACCGCGCGACTATCGAGGCCCGAGCCGTCGGCGCGCGGCGAAACCGCGAGAACCGGCTGAACGGCTGGTAGCGGCCCGGTCCACGTCACGAGCCCGGTGATCGTCCCACACGCGGTCGGGTCGAACGCGCTTACTGTGTTCGGCGCCGATTCAGCCGCCGGCGGGTTCGCGGCAGCGGGCGGTTCGGTCCCACACCCGCTCGTGATAGCGGCGCAGAGCGTGAGGCAACAGAGCAGGGGACGCGGCACCTGAGACCCTCTCGAACCCGGCGGCGGACCGGGATATGTTGATCCCGCACCGGGCGATTTTGGCTTCCGCTATCACAGTTTGCAAGTCCAACATCGGGCCACCCCGCGAAGCGGGAAGGGGTTTGGTATGTGTCAGAAGGGCACCGTCATCGTGCTGATCTTCGTCACGGGCTGCGCGCCCGGCGGCAGCTCGACCGGGAAGACTACCGAGCCGGCGAAGGAGAAGTCCCCTTTTCAGGACAAGTCGCCTCCGCCGCCCTGTCACCCCGGGTGCTTCCCCGCCGGGACGCTGATCGCAACGCCCGACGGCGCGCGTCGTATCGAAGCCATCGCACCCGGGGAGGTTGTTGTTCTGATTAGCCCGGACGGAACCTCGGTGGTCGGGCCGGTTCATTCGACCTTCCAGACGTGCAACCGGTTGGTGGAAGTTCGGACCGAGTCGGGCGACCTCGTCACGACAGAAACGCAACCGCTCGGCTTGCGGGACGGCGAGTTCCGCCGCGCGGGCGAGCTGGTCGCGGGCGATGTGATTTGGCGGTGGGAGAACGGCCAACGGCACGCAGCCCGGGTCCGGGCCGTCGTCGCGACCGGACAGGAAGCGCCGGTCTTTAACTTGGTGGTCGGCGAGTCGGGCGTGTTCGTCGCTGGCGGCTTCCTCGCTCGCGGCAAACCGCCCGCGCTAGCGAGTGCTTCGGGAACCGGCGATTGAGCCGAACGTGCATTTCCTCCACCGCGGGATGACTCGCGATCGGAACCTCTACGCACACAAAGGAGACCCCATGTTCCGAACGGCCTACCCGCGACTCGCGGTCGGCGCGCTTGCCGGCCCGCTGATCGCCCTGGGAGCGGTCGGCGCCCAGCCACCCAAGGCCCCGACCCCGGCCGCCGGCGACGACGAGCGGGCCTCGCTGGGGCGGGCGCTCGGGTTCACCGAGCAACTGCTGGCACGCAAGATCGACGAGCAGATGCTCTTTCAGGCGCTGGCCGAGGTGGCCCAGTGTGACAAGGTGCGCTACACCGGTCCACCGCCGCGGGTGGTGAAGAACCCGACCGCGCCCGGGGCGAAGAACCCGGTCATCATTCCGGCGTACACGTTCTTGCCCAAGAAGTACCTGAACGAGAAGAAACTGCCGCTCATCGTCTTCGCTCACGGTGGCGTCCACGGGAACGTCGGGGCCAACTACGCGAACGTGTTCCGCGAGTTGCTCAACCAGGGGTACGCGATCATCGCCCCGGACTATCGCGGCAGTTCCGGCTACGGGCGCGAGTTCTGGGAGCTGATCGACTACGGCGGGCTGGAGATCGAGGACGTGTTCGCCGGCCGACAGTTCATGCTCGAAGCACATGATAACATCGACCCAGAGCGCGTCGGCATCATGGGCTGGAGCCACGGCGGACTGATCACGCTGATGAACCTGTTTGCGCACCCCAAGGAGTTCAAGGTGGGCTATGCCGGGGTGCCGGTGTGCGACCTGGTGGCCCGGATGGGCTACTCCGAACAGGGCTACCGCGACCTGTTCTCGGCCCCGTACCACATCGGCAAGACCGTGCGCGAGGACGTGGACGAGTACCGGCGCAGGTCGCCGGCGTGGAACGCGGAGAAACTCCAGACCCCGGTCCTGATCCACACGACGACCAACGACGAGGACGTTCACGTGCTGGAGGTCGAACACCTCATCAAGGCGTTCAAGGCCGCGGGCAAGCCGTTCGATCACAAGGTGTATCAGGACGCGCCCGGCGGGCACCAGTTCAACCGCCTTGACACGAAGTTCGCGCGCGAGTCGCGGGCCGAGGTGTACCGATTCCTGGCGAAACACCTGACCCCGCCCAACCCGGTGAAGTAGTTGGGTTGTTGGGGTTCTTCGTGTGGCAAAGAGATTTCAACGACCGGGAGCGCAAACATGGACCGCGCAGACACGCAACAACCGCCGGTCGTGATCGACCTCGCCGCGCAGCCGGCCATGCGGTGCCCGTGTGGCTGGGCGCGGCGCGCGTTCGGTGATGTGCCGAACGCGCCCTGTAGCGTTCACCGCGTGGACATCGCGGAGGACGCCCGCGCCCACTACCACAAGGACCACACGGGGGTGTGCCGTATTACGTTCTTGGCCCCGGTTGTGTGAGCCTCGAACGTGACTGTCTCGCCGCCCACCGGGTAAATTGTTACCGACGTGAGCCTTGCGTTGGTGTTTCCTACCCCGCCCTTGCTCTTCCCGGTCGCGACAAACGTACACTCGATGCGATGTATTACCGCGCCGTAACCCTTCAGCCTTCTGAATGCTCTGTTGAAACCATCCGATTTGCCGGGGATTTCGTTGGGGCTGATTTGACGAATCTCCCAGGATTCCGGCACCTCTAACCAAATGGTTTCAACAGAGCAACGGTAACGGGGTACGATGCCGACGTTCGGCATGGGGTTCGCTCCATCGGGATCGGTCCGTTCTCTCGTTCCGAAGGAGTGAGGCGATGCGAGCGATACTGAGTTCCACTCTGACTCTGATCTTCTGCTGTGGCCTATCTGCCGGCGACAAGGAAATCGACGCCCAGAAATTGGTCGGCAAGTGGTGTCCGAAAGAGGAGGCCGTGTTCACCATCGAGTTCACCAAGGACGGGAAGGCGACGCTCGTCGCCACCACCGCCGACGGGAAGGTGGTGAAGGGAGAGGGAACGTACAAGGTGGACGGTAACAAGCTGACCACGAAGGTAAAGGTGGGCGACATGGAACGGACCATGACGAGCACGATCTCCAAGCTCACCGCCACCGAGATGGTGGCCACCGACGAGAAGGGTAAGGAGAAGACGCTCGTTCGGATCAAGGACAAGTGATTGATCGACGAGGTCGGTAAATCATCGAAGCCCGTCGTTCAGGAGTTTAGCCTCCCGAGCGACGGGCTTCTGCTCATGTCCGACGGTCGGGAGACGCTGGGCACGATCGTCCGAACGCTTGCTGACGCCGAACCGGAGCGGGCGTAAGAAGGCGAGTGCCTTGACCGGCGTGGTTGGTGCGACACGGGACAGCGCGCGGCGCCCAGCGCTCGGAGCCAAGCGTCCTTGAGGAAGCAACTTGCGGCGCGGCGATGGGCAGGGTAGTTTGCGCGTTAGCCTGACCCGCCCGGTCAGCCCTAACGCGCAGCCACAGGTCAGCATAATCACTGGTTCGGCGAGCGGAGGGTGCTCGGGTGGGTGAGTCGCAGCCGGTGGCCCGGACATGGGCACTTCTGACGTTCGCTGGTGTCTGGGTCACGCCGCTGGTGGTGCGGCTGTTCGTCCGCTACCCGATGTGGTCGGTGCTGCCGTTCGTCGCCTGGGGGTTGGCGGTCGCCATCGCCTTGGCCTGGGTGGTGCCGGCCTTCCACCGGACCGCATTCGTGCCGGACGCGGCGGACCGCGGCGGGGCGTCCCAGGCGTTCGGGGCAGCGGTGGGCATGGCGCTGGTCGGATTCGCCAGTCAGTACGTGGTGCCGGCCCTCAACCCCAAGTAAAGGCGGGGCGAACCAGACAGTGTTGTCAAGTGGCGATTCTTGAGGTCCCCTTGGGGTCGAAGGGCCGTCGGGCTCTTGAGTACCCGCAGCCAATCATCTCGAAACCAACAACACCGGCCGACCGCCGGGGTTGCGTTTTTCTGGAGGAAGTAGATGATGGGCCACCTTGCGCCTCGTTCCTGAGGAGCCGAAGGTTACAGGTTCAACTCCTATCGGGCATACTGGATATAATTCCCTTCAGCCGAAGCAGTTCAGCTTACGCACGGGCGTTCCGTGGTGCGGCCGGAAAATCAGGGACACTTCCGTAGCCCTACGGAAGTCGCTCTCGAACCGGGCGCACCGAACATGTCGAAACACCCAAACCCTGCCGCCACAAGGGCACCTCTCAGGGTTACGTCATCCTCAACGGGACCGGGCATTACCTCGGCTGTTGGCCGGCGGGCAACCGTCGCACTCCGGTCGCCGTGCGGGCGGCCCACGACCTTCTCGTCCGCTGGTCCGCCGGCTCGCCGGCGGGCGTCGGCTTCCGGGGGAAGCGCCCCTCACCAGACCACCGTCCACGAGGTGATCGCTGCCTTCGTGAAGTGGCCTGAAAAGCACTACGCGCCACGAGAGCGGGGCGACAGCGCGGAGGTCGAGGGGATTACGACGGTGTGCGGTGTCCTGTCGGAACTCTTCGGGCGCTTGCCGGTCGCGTCCTTCGGTCCGAAAGCCTTGAAGCAAGCCCGCGAACGGCCAATCGGCCTGAACCGGGCGCGGAAGTACGTCAACAAGCAGATCCACCGACTCAAGCGAATGTTCCGCTGGGCTGGGGCAGAGGAGACAGCCCCCGACAGTGATGCCGGCCGTCTCGGCGATCCGCAAGGGGGACCAGAGCCACGCACTTCTCACCGGCTCGCCTACGATCCTTGAGCCGACACCCGACGGCGCCAGCATCGCGGCGTTCGGAGCGGGCGGGTAACCGCCGCCGACCCCGGTGTGGGTGAACGGCGCCCGCACGCGGCTGGCGCATGTGGGCACCCGAAGGACAATTGCCTCCGCTGTGGTACAATCAACTCCGCACGGCAAGGCTCGGTGTTCCGCGTCTGAACCCGACGTCTGCGGAATGCCGAAAGCGCGAGGGGACGGTAATGACCGGAGCCAAGACGACTCCCGAACACACCAGCCGAACCCTGATCAAGTGCCCCACCGGCATCCGGGGCCTCGACGACGTGACCGGGGGCGGTCTGCCGAAGGGCCGTCCGACCCTGGTGTGCGGCGGCCCCGGTTGCGGCAAAACCCTCTTGGCTGCCGAGTTCCTCGTCCGGGGCGCGACCCGGTACGACGACCCGGGCGTGTTCATGGCCTTCGAGGAAACGGCCGAGGAGTTGGCGGCCAACGTCCGCTCCCTGGGCTTCGACCTCAACGACCTGATCGCGCGGAAGAAGCTGGCGGTGGACTACGTCTACGTCGAGCGCAGCGAGATCGACGAGACCGGCGAGTACGACCTCGAAGGGCTGTTCGTCCGCCTGGGGCACGCCATCGACGCGCTCGGCGCGAAGCGGGTCGTGTTGGACACGATCGAAGTCCTCTTCAGCGGTCTGTCCAACGTCGCGGTCCTGCGGGCCGAACTCCGCCGTCTGTTCCGGTGGCTCAAGGACAGGGGCGTTACCACCATCGTCACCGGCGAGCGCGGGGAGGGGTCGCTCACCCGCTACGGCCTGGAGGAGTACGTCTCCGACTGCGTGATCGCGCTGGACCACCGCGTCACCGAGCAGGTGTCCACCCGCCGACTGCGGATCGTCAAGTACCGGGGGTCAGCGCACGGCACCAACGAGTTCCCGTTCCTGATCGACGCGGGCGGTATCACCGTCGTGCCGATCACCTCGGCCGGGATGGATCACCCGGCGTCCACCGAACGGGTCTCGACCGGGGTCGCGGCGCTCGACGGGATGCTCGGCGGCAAGGGCTACATGCGGGGCACCAGCGTGCTGATCTCCGGCACGGCGGGAACGGGCAAAACGAGCCTGGCGGGGCACTTCGCCGTCGCCGCGTGCGGGCGGGGCGAGAAGTGCCTGCTCTTCTCCTTCGAGGAGGCCCAAAGCCAACTGGTCCGCAACATGCGCTCCATCGGCCTGGACCTGGAGAAGTGGATCGGGACGGGTCTGCTCCGCGTCCACTCTTCGCGCCCCACCCGGTACGGGTTGGAGATGCACCTGGCGACGATGTACAAGGAGGTGACCGAGTTCGGGCCGCAGGTGGTGGTCATCGACCCGATCAGTAACTTCATCTCGGCGGGCACCACGACCGAGGCCGGGGCGATGCTCGTGCGGCTGGTCGATTTCCTCAAGGAACGCGGCATCACCAGTCTGTTCACCAACCTGACCCACGCGAACGGCGGGTTGGAACAGACCGACATCGGCATCTCGTCCATCATCGACACCTGGCTGTTGCTGCGGGACACGGAACGGGACGGTGAGCGCGGGGGCGTCGTGTACGTCCTCAAGTCGCGGGGCATGGCCCACTCGAAGCAGGTGCGCGAGTTCCGACTGACCGGCGCCGGCATCGAACTGGGCGCGACCCTGCCCCTTTCGCGGGATCGGGAGCGGCCAACTGAGGGGGGTGGCAGGTGAGCAACGAGACGGACGATCCGGCGGAACCGCCGCCAGCGGAATGGGAATTGCGGCTCTACGTCGCCGGGCAGACGGCCAAATCTGTCGCCGCCTTCGCCAACCTGAAGAAGCTGTGTGAGGAGCATCTGGCCGGGAAGTACCGGATCGAGGTGATCGACCTCCTGGTCAACCCGCAGTTGGCGGCCGGCGACCAGATCGTCGCCATCCCGACCCTGGTCCGCACCCTACCGGAGCCGATTCGCCGGATCATCGGCGACCTGTCGGACACCGAGAAGGTGCTGGTCGGCCTCCAACTCCGGCCGAGGAAGTGAGGGACGACGATGGACCCCGCCCGGGACAGCACGGGTGCGTTCGAGCGATTGGCCGAAGCGGCCGGGCAGGAGGCGTACCTGTTGCGACTCTTCGTCGCCGGCGTGACCCCCCGGTCGCGCGAGACGCTGGAACGGATCAAGGCGGTGTGTGAGGAACATCTGGCCGGGCGCTACGAACTCGAGGTCATCGACATCCACCAACAGCCCGAACTCGCCCGCGAACATCAGATCGTCGTGACCCCGACCCTGGTCAAGGTACTTCCGCCGCCGTTGCGGCGGCTTGTGGGGAACCTGTTGGAGACGGAGCAGGTTCTCCGGGGGCTGAACGTCGTGCGGCGGGGCTGAGCGCCGTTGCCGCGAGGGGGCGAGTCGTATGGCGGACGATCCGGGGACGGGGCTGCGAGCCGAAAACGAAGAACTCCGCGCCCGGTTGGAGGAGGCCGAGGCCACGCTGACCGCGATCCGCACGGGAGCGGTGGACGCGCTGGTCGTGGCCGGTGCGGACGGGCACCGGGTGTACACGCTCGAAGGGGCCGACCAGTTCTATCGCGTCCTGATCGAGGCCATGCAGCCCGGTCAGGGGGCTGCGAGTCTCAGCGCTGACGGGACCGTTCTGTATTGCAACAAGTCGTTCGCCGCCCTCCTGGGCATCCCGCAAGCGAAAGTCGGCGGACGACCGTTCGCCGAGTTCATCGCGCCGCCCGACCGGACCGCGTGGCGCGACACCCTGCTGACCGCGCAGACCTCCCAGAGCCAGGGGGAACTGCGGCTCCAGCCGGCGGTCGGGCCGGCGGTGCCGGTCCATCTGGCGCTCAACGCCCTTCCTCTGTCCGGCGCGGTGGCACTCGGCATGGTCGTGACCGACCTGACCGAGCGGCGGCGACAGGAGGCGACCGAGCGGCTCCTGGTCCGCGAGGAGGCGGCGCGGGCCATCGCCGAGGAGGTGGCCCGACGGGCGCAGGAAGCGGATCGGAAGAAGGACGAGTTCCTGGCCGTCCTCGCTCACGAACTGCGCAATCCGCTCGCGCCGATCCGCAACGCCGCCCAGGTGATGAAGATCAAGGGCTTACCCGACCAAACCACCCGCAACGCCCGCGATGTCATCGAGCGGCAGGTGGACCACCTGTCCCGACTGGTGGACGACCTGCTCGACGTGTCCCGCATCACCCGCGGCAAGATCACCCTCCAGACGGCGCGGCTGGCGCTGGAGGCGGTGCTGACGAGCGCGGTCGAAGCGAGCCGCCCGGTGATCGAGACGGCCGGGCACACCCTGTCGGTGGAGTTGCCGCCCGATCCGCTCTACCTTGAGGGCGACCTGACCCGCCTGTCCCAGGTGTTCGGAAACCTTCTGGTGAACGCGGCCAAGTACACCGACCGGGGCGGGCGCATCCGGCTAACCGCGCGCCGTGAGGGGAGCGACGTGGTGGTGTCGGTCGCGGATACCGGGATCGGCATCCCCGCCGACCACCTGCCGAAGTTGTTCGAGATGTTCAGTCAGGTGGACCCGGCGCTGGAGCGGACGCAGGGTGGACTGGGGATCGGGCTGTCCCTCGTGAAGGGCCTGGTGGGGATGCACGGCGGGTCGGTCGCGGCGCGCAGTGAGGGGTTGGGCCGGGGCAGCGAGTTCGTCGTCCGGCTGCCGCTGGCAATCGAACCACCGCCGACCCGCCGCCCCGACCCCGAAGCGGACGCGGGCGCCCCGGCGGCCGGTTCAAGGCGCCGGGTTCTCGTCGCCGACGACAACATCGACGCCGCCGAGAGCCTGGCCGAGATGTTGACGGTCATGGGGCACGAGGTGCGGACGGCCCACGACGGCCAAGCGGCGGTGGAGGCGGCGGCGGCGTTCCGCCCGGAGGTGATCCTGCTCGACATCGGGATGCCGAGGCTCAACGGGTACGAGGCCGCGCGCCGGCTGCGCCAACTGGCGTGGGGTGGTGAGGTGCTGCTGGTCGCTCTGACGGGGTGGGGCCAGGAGGAGGACAAGCGGCGCGCGGAGGAAGCCGGGTTCGACCGCCACTTCACCAAGCCGGTGGCGGTCGCCGCCCTGACGAAGTTACTCGCCGGCCCCCGCCCGGCCGGGAACGCTCACCCCGACCGGGCGCTTGCTCCGGTGTCTTGAGCGGCGGGCTGCCGGCGGGATCGTCGCCGCTCGCGTCAGCCCTTCGAGCGACACAAGAGGCGGACCAGTTCCCGGGTGTCAGCGGGCTTGGCGAGGAGGTCGTCGAACCCGGCCTCGCGCGCCCGGCGGCGATCCTCCTCCTGCGCGTAGCCGCTCACCGCGACGAGGACCGCCCGGGCGGTCGCGGGGTCGGCCCGCAGCGCGCGGGCCACATCGAACCCTGACATGCCGGGCAACCCCAGGTCGCACACCACCGCGTCCGGGCGCAGTCGGCGGCAGAGTTCGACGCCCGCCGGCCCGGTGGCCGCAAGCGCCACCAGGAACCCTCGCAGTTCGAGCAACTCGCCGAGCGACTCGGCGGTGTCGGCCCCGTCTTCCACGATCACGACGCGCCGCCCTTCGGCAGCCGGCCCCTCCGTAAGTGAGCCGCTCGCGGGGCCGGGTTCCGCCGTGCCGAGCGGCAAGCGGGTGGTGAAGCTCGCGCCGCGCCCCCGTCCGGCGCTCGCCGCTTCCACTCGGCCGCCGTGCAACTCCACCAGGCCCTTGACCACGGCCAGACCCAGACCCAGACCGCCCTTCGTCCGCGCCGCGTCCGCGTCCACCTGGCGGAAGGGCTGGAACAGTGTCGGGAGGTGCGCGCGGTCGATCCCCACTCCCGTATCGGACACCGTCAACACCGCCTCGCCGCCGGTCGAATCGAGCCGCACGGCCACCTGCCCGCCGCGCTCGGTGAACTTGATCGCGTTGCTCCACAAGTTGGTCACGACCTGCGCGAGGCGCGCCGGGTCGCCCCGCACCCACACAGGGTCCGGCGGGGTGACCACTTCGACCGCCAGCCCGGCGGGGTCCGCCTCGGCCCGGTGGTCATCCACCGTGGTCCGCACCAGGGCTGCCAGGTCGAGCGGCTCGACCGCCAGCCGCACCTTGCCCCGCGCAATCCGCGAGGCGTCGAGGATCTCGTCCACCAGCCGCGTCAGGTGGTCCACCTGCCGCCCGATCATCGCCCGCGCGCGGGCCGCCGTCGGCGGGTCTCCGCCCTTGAGTTCCAGAATCTGCACCGCGTTCTTGATCGGCGCGAGCGGGTTCCGTAGCTCGTGGCCCAGCAGAGCCAGGAACTCGTCCTTGCGCCGGTCCGCCTCGCGCAACTCCTGGTACAGCCGGACGTTCTCAATCGCCACGGCCGCGCGGCGGGCGAGGTCCTCGGCCAGGGCCAGGTCCGCCACGGTGTACCGCCGGCCCGATTCGGCGGTCACGAAGGACAGCACGCCGAGCGGGCTGCCGGAGACCACCAGCGGCACGCAGATGTACGACCGCAGCCCCAGCCCGCGCAGCAGCCCCAGGTGGTCCTCGTTCCGCGCGCCCCGGACCAGCATCTCGTCGGTGATGTCGGCGACGATCTCCGCCCGGCCGCTTCGGAGGACGCCGGCGGCCCCGCCGGGCGCGTCCGGGTCGGGCGGGTAGCGGTCGTGTAGCTCCTGGGCCAGCCGGACCTTCTCCGCGTCCCGGTGGGCGACCGCCAGACGCCGCAGCGCGCCGCCCGCGCCGACCACGTCCACGGCGGACCAGTCGGCGAAGTGCGGAACCGCCAGCCCCGCCACCCGCTGGAGGGTACTCTCGTAATCCACCACGGTCGCCAGCGCAGCGCTGGCCTCGGCGAGGAAGTGGGCGGCCTCGGCGACTCGCTTCTGCTCGTCGATGTCGGTCGCGGTACCGTACCAGCGGGCGACCGCGCCACTCCCGCCGCGCACCGGCACCGTCCGCAACAAGTGCCAGCGGTAGCTGTTGGTGTGCCGGTCCGTGAGCCGCAGTTCCATCTCGAAGGCCGTCCCCGACCGGAGCGACTCGGCCCACCGCTCGGCGGCGGGCGGCATGTCGGCGGGGTGGACGACCGCCGACCACGCCGCGTTCCCCACGCCCTCCGAGAGGCCGCTGAACTCGTACCAGCGCCGGTTGGAGTAGTCGATCTGCCCGTCGGGGCCGGCGGTCCAGACGATCTGCGGCATGGCGTCGGCCAGCTGCCGGAACCGCGCCTCGCTCTCCCGCAGCCGGTCCTCCGCTTCTTTCAGCGCGCCCACGTCGGTGTTCGTGCCGAACCACGCGAGGACGCGACCCGCGCCGTCGCAAAGCGGGCTGACCCGCGTGAGGAACGGGCGGAATCGCCCGTCCGCGCCCCGCAGCGGGAACACCATCTCGAACGGCTCACCGGTGGCGATGGACCCCTTCCACCGCTCCAGCACCGCCGGCAGGGCGTGCGGGTCGTGGACCGACTGCCAGCCCCACCCCTCCATCTGGTCGGGCGTGGTGCCGGTGTACTCGTACCAGCGGCGGTTGTACCACTCGATGTGTCCGTCGGGGCGGGCGGTCCACGCTAACTGGGGAATGGTCTCGGCCAGGAGCCGGAACCGCTCCTCACTCCGGCGCAGCGCGTCGGCCGCGCGCCGCCGCTCGGTGGTGTCGCGGAAGTAGACGCCCAGGCCGTCGGCCGACGGGTAGGCGTGGACCTCGTACCAGCGGTCGTGCGGCGGGTAGAACACCTCGAACGCGACGGCCACGCCCTCGGTCACCGCCCGGCGGTAGGCGCGCTCGGTCTCGGTGTCGAGCGTGTCGGGGTACTCGTCCCAGTGGTTCTTGCCGATGAGGTCCTCACGGCTGCGGCCCAGGAGAACCTCCGCCTGCCGGTTGACGTAGGTGAAGCGCCACTGCCGGTCGAGGGCGCAGAAGGCGTCGGTGATGCTCTCCAGGATCGTCCGGGCCTGCTCGCCGGCCCGCCGCACCTCGGCCTCGGTTCGCTTCCGCTCCGTGATGTCGCGGAACACGAGAACGGCCCCGACCACGCCGCCGGCGTCGCGGATGGGGGCGGCGCTGTCGTCGATGGGCCGTTCGGTGCCGTCGCGCGCGATCAGCACCGTGTGGTTCGCCAGCCCGACGATCACCCCCTCACCCAGCGCCCGCAGGGCCGGGTTCTCGACCGGGGCGCGGGTGGCCTCGTTGACGATGCGGAACACCTCCGGCAGGGGCCGCCCCCGCGCCTCCGCCGTCGCCCAGCCGGTCAGGGCCTCCGCGACGGGGTTCAAGAAGTCCACCCGCCCCTCGCCGTCGGTGGTGATGACCGCGTCGCCGATGCTCGCGAGGGTCACGCGCAACTGTTCCCGTTGCCGCTGCTCACTCTGATGCGCCCGCCGCGCCTCCTCCGCCCCGGCCTCGGCCGCCCGGCGCGCGGCCTCCTCGCCCGCCAGTCGGCGGGCCGTCTCCTCGGCCGCGCGCCGCTCGGTCATGTCCCGCGTCACCTTGCCAAAGCCCCGGAGGGTGCCGGCCTCGTCGCGCAGCGCGGTGATGACGACGTTGGCCCAGAACCGCGAGCCGTCCTTTCGCACCCGCCACCCCTCGTCCTCGATGCGCCCGTCGGCTTCCGCCCGCCGCAACTCCTCGGCGGGCCAGCCGCGCGAGACCGCCTCTGGCGGGTAGAAGGACGAAAAGTGCTTGCCGACGATCTCCTCGGCGGTGTACCCCTTGAGCCGCCCGGCCCCGGAGTTCCAGGTGACGACCCGCCCCTCGGTGTCGAGCATGAAGATGGCGTGGTCCTTCGTTCCCTCGACCAACAGCCGGTATTGCTCGCCCTGGCGCCGGGCGCGCGCCTTCTCCTCGAAGAGATGGACCAGCGCCGCCACCTTCGCCCTGACGGCGGCCGGCACCAGCGGTTTGGTGAGGAAGTCCACCGCACCCAGTGCGTAGCCCCGCTCGATGTCGGCGCGGTCGGACTCATAGGCGGTGAGGAAGATGATCGGGGTCGAGCGGCTCTCCGGTCGCGCGCGGATCAACCGGGCGGTCTCAAACCCGTCGAGGTGGCCCATCTGCACGTCGAGCAGGACCACGGCGAACTCGCGGTCGCGCAACCACTCCAGAGCCTGCTCACCGGACCGCGCCTCAACGAGGTCCGCGCCGAGGCCGTCGAGAACGGCGCGGAGAGCGACGAGGTTGGCGGGTTGGTCGTCCACGAGGAGGACGGCCGCCCCCGCACGGTCGGGGGGGTGGGAGGGGATTTGGGTGTCCGCCATGTATAGTCAATGGGAGGTGGTGACAGCCGATTGTTGACCGAAACGGCTTCACCGTGCGGGCGACGAGGGTGGCATTCTACGGAGAAACGAACGGGATGGAACCGGACTTCGGTTGGCAGCCCCAGAGCGGGACCGTCACGGCGGGAAGTGTGTATCTTGTTCAGGTGACCCCGGTCGCGGCCTCTCGGTACTTCGGCTCGGCCGGGTCGCGGAACCGGACCTTGAACACGGCGCCCCGCTTCTTCGGGGTTCCGCCGGCCGTGCGGTCGTCCTCCAACTTGAACGGGTACTTCGCGTGCCGGCCCACTGACGGGCCCCGTGGTGCCGATGTTGAACGTCGAGTACCGCCCCAGTTCTGGCGCCCGAGGCGGCGTGACGCGATCTCAGCCGGTGGCCTTCCGCTTTCCGGCGAGCCGGCCATCGAGGTCCTCACGGTGCTGCAGGTTGGGCCGCCCGGCCCTCCACGGCAACCCTCGTTCGCGCGATTGTAAAGGGTCTGCGGCGACCGCCGGCGGTCTCCTCGTGCGTCAGGTATGGGCACCTCGGAAGCGGTCGTCCCGCGAAGCCGGAAGGATGCGGACCGCGCCGCGTGCCGGCGCACCCAGTGAACGTCACCGCGGCGGGAGGGTCGCGGGGATCTTCGGCGCGGGGCGCGTCGGGAACGGGGTCGCGTCCGGCGGCGACACCACCGACGGCAGGTCCGGCACGAACGGCGGCAGCGTCGGAACGAAGTCCGGTGCTCGCGACACCGCCGGCGGCAGCGGCGGTCGAACCGCGATCGTCGGCGGCGGAACCGTCGAGGTCGGCGGCGGAACCGGCGGGATCGTCACCGCGGGGCGCTTGGCGAGCGGCGGTTCGGCGGTCAGGTTCAGAATCGGCGGCGGGCCGTTCGTCGGCGCCGGTTTGGGCGCGGAACGCACTCCCGCCATCAATTCAGCCAAGAACGACGGGCGCACGACGCGCGGACCCGCCGGCATTGTCACCGGTGGGAGCGCCGCGGGCGCAGGGGCCGCGGTCGGCAACACCGGGACGAGCGCCGCGGTCGGCGGGGGCGGGGCCGGGACCAGCGCGACCACCGGCCGCGCCCCCGCGGGCGCCGCGATCGGCGGTTCCACCGTCTGCGCCGCCGTGCCGTCGGCCCCCTTCGGACTCCGATAGCCGTTCAGGTGGTACTGCCACAGCGCCTGCTTCGCCATGAGCCGGACCACCGGCGCGGAATCATTAGCCGCGGCCGTTTCCAGCGCCACACCCGCCTGCGGAAACACCTGATCCAACTGCCCCAGGGACTGCGCCGCTTCCGCCCGCACCGCCGCGGAGGCGTCCTTCTGAAGCGCGGTCGTGAGGGCCGCCGCCACTTCCGGCATCGCCCGCGCGTCCGCCCCGCCCAACTCGTCGGCCGCCGCCTTCCGCTTCCGCTCGTCGGGGTCGCTCTTGAGCGTTTCGAGGAGCGTCTGCACCCGCGCCGCGTCGAGCTTCGGCTTGTGCTTGAACGGCCCGGCGTCAGCGGGCGGCACCGCCAGTGCGAAAAGGACCGGTACGAGTGCGAATCGGAGGCGCGGCACGAGTTGCTCCACGGCGATCGGGGGCGTTATGCCCATTGATCGTCCCGCGGAAGTGTCCGTTGGGGAAGTTTCGGGACAATGGGCGGGCGAAGCGATTTGCCGGACCGCTACCGGCGCCACACCGCCGACAACCGCCGCGCCCGGCCAGCGGCAGGGCCGGCAGAACCAGACGAATCACGAAAATCGCTCGACGAGCGCCCCAGTTGCGTATCAAGCGGGACCGGCAATTCGAGAAGAACCCGAAAACTGATCTTGATTTCAGTTGTGATATTACGTACACATAATAGACCGCTTGCGGCTTCACGAGCGCGCGAAGCCGCAAGCGGCGAGATCTCATCACCGTTCGCTTCGCGCGTCAGAACCCGCCGGGGTTGTTCCCGCCGCCCTTGTTGCGGTTGAACAGCGTGTCCTGGAACTTTTCCTGCGGCTTGGCGCGGAAGGTCGCGGTGTCGGGTTGGTTGTAACGGGCCTCGTCCGGCGGCAGGTGGTATTCCTCCCGCTGTGGGCCGTTCACGTTGTACTTGTCGTGGTAGCAGCCGACCGCCGCGACCGCGACGACCAGGGCGAGCAGCGCCCGCATGTCCGTTCCCCCGCGATTGGAAATTGGCAGCGGGTATAGCGAGGGACCAGCGGGACACAAGCCGAACCGGCTCACGGCCCGCCGGCGTCGTTCGTGGCGACCTTGGTGAGCGCCGCGCCATTGTGGTGGGCCGTACCGTTGGTGCCGTTGGTGCCGTTCGCCGCCGGGACGGTGCGCATGTAGCGGGTCGGCAGCCCGCCGGTGCGGAAGATGTCGCAGAGCATCTGCCGGGCGGCCGGGTCGGGCGTGAACGATTCCGTCGCTCGAACCGTTTCTGCGATCGGGTAATCCGCGCGCTTCAGTTGCACCTCGTCGCCGTCGATGACCGCGTAGGCGGCCCGAGGGTTGTTGTCGCGGCTCAGCCCGACGCTCCCGGGGTTGATGACGAGCGTCCCGTTCACCCGGAGCGCGTACGGCTGGTGCGTGTGGCCGACGAGCAGGTAATCGACCTTCAGCCCGGCCAGCCTGGGCTTCCAGAACGCCACGTCCGGCGGGGCGTACTCGTCCATCGGGTCGCGCGGGGTCGCGTGGACCATCAGGAACCGCTTGCCTGCCGCGGTGAACATGCACGACGTGGGCAGACCGGCGAGGTAGCGGCGCTGGTCATCGGAGATGGCGGCGACCGACAGCGGGCGGGTGACCGCGGTGAGGAACCGGAACCCGCCGACCCCGGTCACCTCGACGTTCTGGGCGACGCCGTGATCGTGGTTGCCGCGCACGCAGTGCGCGACGTGCTCCCGCACCCAGTCGATGCACGGTCCCGGTTCGGGGCCGTAATCGACGAGGTCGCCGACGCACACACACAGGTCGAACGGCTCGCGGATCGCCTCGAGCGCCGCCCGGTTGCCGTGGATGTCCGCGAGTACCAAAACGCGCATGCCGGCCTCCTGCCGGTGAATTGTAGGACACAAGCGGCAGAGATCAGGGGACAGAGGGCAGAACTTCCGATTGACCGGTTCCGAGCGCTACTCCGCCTCCAGGCGCTCCAGTGCGAGTTTGGCGTCGTCGTGGCCCTGCTCGGCGGCGCGGCGGTACCACTCGCGGGCGCGGGCCGCGTGCCGCGCGACCCCGTGACCGCCCTCGTAAAGGACGCCCAGGTTGTACTGCGCGTCCGGGTCGCCTTGGCCGGCGGCCTTCTCGTACCATTCGCGGGCCTTCGCGTAGTCGCACGGCACGCCCTCGCCGTTGTGGTACAGCGCGCCCAGGTTGTACTGCGCCCCGGCGTGCCCGCGTGCCGCGGCCTTCACCCACCACTCGCGGGCCTTCGCGAAGTCCTGCGAGACGCCGTCCCCGCTGTCGTACAGCACGCCGAGGTTGTACTGCGCGTTCGCGTCGCCCTGTGCGGCGGCTTTCTCGTACCACTCGCGAGCTTTGTCTGCGTCGCGCGGACCGCCTACGCCTTCGTCGAGCATCCCGCCCAGGCTGCTTTGCGCGGTCGCGTCGCCCTGCGCGGCGGCGCGCTCGTACCACGCCCGTGCTTTCGCGAAGTCCGGCGGGACGCCCTCGCCGGCGTGGTAGATCGCGCCGAGGTTCGCCTGCGCCCCGGCGTGGCCGCTCGCGGCGGCCTGCTCCCACCACGCCCGCGACAGCGCCGCGTCGCGCGGCACCCCGCGGCCCTTCTTGTACAGCACGCCGAGGTTGTACTGCGCGTTGGAATTCCCCTGCGCCGCCGCACGCTCGTACCAGGCGCGGGCGGTGGCCGCGTCGCGCGGAACCCCGCGCCCGTGGTCGTGCAGCCAGCCGAGCCGGAACTCGGCCTCCGGGTGACCGAGCGCCGCCGCCTTTTCGTACCACTCGCGGGCTTTGGCGTAGTCCTGGAGCGCCCCGCGGCCGGTGTAGCACTCCTCGCCGCGGCGGTAGGCGTCCTCCGCCTGCGTGCGGCGCTCGGACTCGGTGAGGGCGACCGGCACCATTGCCGGCGGTGCGTTCAGGAGCGGGGAAATGAGCAGTTGCCACTCGGTCGCGTCGCGCGGGCGCCGGTCGGGCCGCACCGCGACGCTTCGCAACACCAGCTGCGCGAACGCCTCCGGTACGCCGACCTCACGCAACTCGTCGGCCGCGTCGGCACCCGGCGCGGTCTTCAGGTCGCCCATCACCATCTGGTAGGCGATGACGCCGAGCGCGAACACGTCGTCGCGCGGGTTCGGCGGGCTGCCGTGCATCTGCTCCGGCGACGCGTACCGCAGGCTGCCGGCCGTTCGCAGGAGCGTGGGCAGCTTGACCGAGAGATCGACGAAGCTCGCGGTCGCATCGGAAACGCCGGCGACGGCCGCGACCCCGCCGAGGCCGAAGTCGGTCACGCGCGGCACGTCGCCGGCCATGAGGACGTTGTGCGGCTTGAGGTCGCGGTGAACGATCGGCGGGTCGAGCTGGTGGAGCCGGGCGAGCGCGCCGGCGATCGAATGCAGAACGCGGACGGCCCGCGCGAGTCGCTCGTGGGGCGGAACGGCCCCGCTCCCGACGATCGCGTCGGCGAGGGTTCCGCCCTCGACGAACTCGTACATGAGCCAGGGGATCTCGGCCTTCAGCGAGTATTCGAGTAGCGGAACGATGTTGGGGTGATCGCCAGCGTTCCGCATGACGCGCAACAGAACCGTCTTCTCGTGCCCGATCAGCCGGTGGCGAACCTCCGGGTGCGTGCAGAACTTCACCGCCCGGTGCTCGTCCTTCCACTCGTGGCGCACGAGCCACACCTCGCCGAACCCGCCGCGGCCCAGTTCGCGCACCAGGATCCAGTTCTCGGCGCGCTCAACGGGGTCGTCGGGCGCGAAGTGCGGGCGCGCGTCGCGAGGGTTTTGTGGTTCCGCGGGTTCGCTCATGGCCGGTTTGTACCGCGGGCGGCGACTGTCGAAGTCAGGTAGAATGATACCCGGCGGCGGGCCGCGATGGAATGTGCGTCGGTGCCGCGCGCGCATTTCCGCGGTAGCATAACCGGTATGAAAGACGCGACCGCGGACCCGTCGGAATCGCTCGCGGCCGCGCTCGGCCGCGTCCCCAGCGGGCTGTTCGTCCTCACCGCCCGCCACGGCGATTCCGAAACCGGGATGCTGGCGAGTTGGGTGCAGCAGTGTTCGTTCGACCCGCCGCAGGTGTCGGTCGCACTGAACAAGGCCCGCGGGGTGCTCGACTGGCTCACCGACGGCGCGGTATTCGTCCTGAACGTGATCCCGGAGGGCGGCAAGGCTCTGGTCGCGCACTTCGGCAAGGGTTTCGGCACAGGTGAACCGGCGTTCAAAGGACTGGAAATCGTCCGCGCGCGCGAAACCCCGCCGGTGCTGTGCGCATCACACGCCTACCTGGTGTGCCGCGTCGCGAACCGCATCGACGCCGGTGACCACGTGCTCCTGATCGCCCGCGTCACCGCCGGCGCGGTGCTGCACGACGGCAAGCCGACCGTGCATACGCGGAAGAACGGGCTGAAGTATTGAAGCAGTGGATAGTGGCGAGTGGGCAGTGTGCAGAGAAGAGACTGCGCGGCTGCTAACTCTGCCCACTACTCACTGCCCACTGAGAACTATGCAATGGATGAGCCGATCATCAGTTCCGATACGCGGCGCGGCAACCGGGTGCCCCCGCGACAGGCGATCACGCACAAGTGGCCGGTGCTGCACGCCGGCAGCGTCCCGCCGTTCGACCCGGCCAAATGGGACTTCACCCTCTTCCCCGCGCCGCTCGTGAACAGCGTGAAGCAATTCACCTGGGCCGAGTTCTGCGCGCTGCCGTGGACGCAGGTGTTCGCCGACATGCACTGCGTCACGCGGTGGAGCAAGCTCGACAACCTGTGGGAAGGCATCGCGACCCGCGAGCTACTGAACCACGTCACGGTGTCGCCGCGAGCGCGCTTCGTGATGATTCACTCGGAGTACGGGTTCAGCACGAACCTGCCCATCGACGACTTCTTCGGCGACGACTGCCTGTTCGCGATGAAGCACAACGGCGAAGACTTGACGCCGGACCACGGCTACCCGGTTCGGCTGGTGATTCCCAGGCTCTACGCGT
>CAZBXY010000110.1:0-22777 GCA_964495365.1 uncultured Frigoriglobus sp.
ACCGACATCGTGGTCCGGTCCTCGGCGTGGAAGACGATCCCGGTGAACAGGTTCGTCTCGAACTCGCCCGGCCTCCCCATCACGCGGAACCGTGCCTTCATTCCGGCCTGGACCTGGAAGAACAGTTCCTCGCTGATGACCGGCGGGAAATAGCTCTTGATCGGCTGGCCACAATCGACCCGCTTGTTCCCCTCTTCCCGCATCTGGGGTTGGAACTCTCCGAACGTCGCCCGGTTGGACAGGATCTGGAGGACGTAGGAATCACGCCACCGCCCGGAATCGCCGAACGGCGGGTGCTTCTTCGGGTTGGCGACCAAGTAGTTCAGGATGCGTTGTACCCCCATGCCCTCGGCACTCAACCGGAAGATTTCGCGGACGGTCGCCGCCCGGTCGGGGATGAGCTTGTAGCCCTTCTCGGTCAGTTCCAACCAGCGAGGGGCCATCCTGGTCATCGGCAGCCCTTGTGTCGCCGCCCGCTCCTTCTTCTTGGCCCAGGCGTCTTTCAACCGGAACGACTTCGTGGCCGACTCCTCGTGGGCACGGCTCATGTAGATGAGCGGTTCCAGAAGGGCGGCGATGTCGTTGATCGAGTCCTGCGTGTACGTCCGCCGCGGTTCGCGGGTGACTATCGAGACCCCGCTGTTTAGGATGGAAATGAAAAGCTGGAGCGCCTCGCCGACCTTGTTTCGCGAGAGCCGGTCGATGCTCTCAATGATCAGGACCGATCCCCTCAGCACCCGTCCGGTGCGGATCGCCTCCAGGAACTCGGCGAGGGCACCGACCTTGGCGTTGTTGCCCCGAAAGGCCGAGACGCCGAGATCGTTCAGGGTCAAGGTCTCGTCGAGCACCCAACCGTTCTCGCGGCAGACTTCGACGGCGAACTCGGCCTGGCGGCGGAACGATTCGCCCCTCTGCTGCTTTTTGGACGAGAATCGGATGTAGGAGAACGCTCGTGACATGGGAGCTTCCGTACCCTTGCGGCGAACGACCATGACGGCACCTCGACCCGGGGGAAGGCTACTATATTATATGCAAAGTGGCCAGCCGTTCGACATCGCCACGTGCATGTATTACACCGGGATCGACCCGTTCACGAAGAAGCCGGTGCAGACCGCGAAGAACATCACCGACCGCAAGATGCAGCGCGCGCTGATGCAGTTCTTCAAGCCCGAAAACTACTTCACGGTCCGGGAAGCCTTAATCCAGGCAGGTCGGTCGGACCTGATCGGCGGGTGCGAGGGGCTGATCCCGGCCAACCCGCCGAAAGAAGCTCTGGAGGCCCGGCGGCGGCAGGCGAATAACGCCGTACAGGGCGACCACTACCACACGGTCACCAACCCCGCCAAGGGCGAGAAGCCGGGCGAGCGCGGAGCCGAACCCCCCAGGGCGACGGGCTATCGACCTGGCCGGAAGTCGTCGAAGCGGCGGCCGGGCAAGAATCGCTAGATCAGGCTGGCTGAATCGGGCTTCCACGATGGGCGTAGTGTCGGCATGTTCTCGGGCTGCCCCAAGTTGACACCCGTGCGGAGTCGGCCATGCCAGGGAAGGCCGCCAAGGTGGTAATCACCGAGCGGCAGCAAGAGATCCTCCAACGGTGGGTTCGGTCTCGCTGCTGCCCGAAGGGGTTGGCACAGCGAGCCGAGATTATCCTGCTGGCCTTCGACCGCCTGCAGAATGGACCGATCGCTGAGCAACTCGGATGCAAGTTGGATCTTCGTGGCCGACAACCTGACGACGCACACTTCGGCGACGTTGGTGTTGTGGGTGGCGTCGCGGTGCGGGATCCCGACCGAGTCGCTGGGAAAGAAAGGGAAGAGCGGGGTGCTGAAGTCGGTCGCGACGCGGAAGGCGTTTTTGACGGACGCCAGTCATCGGGTGCGGTTCGTGTACGTGCCGAAACACACGTCGTGGCTGAACCAGGTGAAGATCTGGTTCAGCGTGCTGGCCCGTCGCGTGTTGCGGCGTGGGAACTTCCGGTCGGTGGCCGACCTGCGGGAGAAGATCCTGGCGTACATCGCGTACTACAACCGGACACGAGCCAAACCGTATAAGTGGACTGACACCGGTCGCCCGCTCAACGTGTGAAACCAGGAAACCCTCTGCCTGGGTGGCAGCCGAATTCAGCCAACGTGATCTAGCCACTGACACGAACCACTGTTAGACGTTGCCGCTCACCACGCCCGTTGCCGGCCCCGGCAGTTGCACCGGCGCGAGCGAACCCTTGCTCCCGTGAACCACATGCACCAGGTCCGGGGCGCCGACCGGCGTCGGCAGCGCGAACAGCTCGCCGTACATGTACCCGCACCGCGCGCCGTGGAAGCCGTTCGTCGAGCGGATCATGTGTTCCACACGCGAAAACCGCGCGCTGTCGAACTGCGATTCGTACGCCTTCACCGCGGCGATTTTCTGGTCGATCGTGTCCGTCACATCCACCACGAACTGACTGTGCCAGTGCCGCTGCTCCGCGTCGAACGGGAACGGCACGTACACCAGGTGCGGGACGCGGTACGGCTCGGTACCGGCGAACCGGTCGTTCCACTTCGTCAACTGTGAGTAGAACCGCGCGGCCTCGCCGATCAGGCCGCCCTGGAGGTGGTCCGGGGATGCCGCCGGCGTGCGCCCGGCCGCGATGATGACGATGCCGGGTCGGTACTTGCGGAACTCGGTGGCGAGCTTGAACCGCATCTCGGGGCCGTCCATGAGCACGCGGTTGGGCAACTCGACGTTGACGCGCACCGGCACGCCGAGAATCTGCCGGGCCGCTTCGGCCTCTTTCTTGCGCGTGTCGAGGCTCCCGCGCGGGGTCGGTTCGCCGCTCGTGAGATCGAAGATACCGACCTTGTAGCCCTGCTTGACGAGCTTGGCGAGCGTGCCGCCGCAGAGGATTTCGAGGTCGTCGGGGTGCGGGGCGACGGCGATCACGTCGAGCCGCTCCGGCAGCGCGTCTTCGGCCACGTTCGGTTCTCCGAGGGGTTTGATGCGGTTGGTGTACCGAAAGGATACAGTCGCGGCGGCAATCACTTTCAGATGCCGGGTCGCCTTGCTAGACGGGCGGTCGGGGTCTATCTTGAGGCAAGTAAGGCCAAGTAGCCCAACGGCAGAGGCGACCGCCTCAAAAGCGGTAGGTTGTGGGTTCGAATCCCACCTTGGCCATCTGAACAGATGGACAGATCAGGACTACAGGCGACGGAAGTTGCCTGTAGTCCTGTCTTTTCAGGGCTTTCGGTGTCATCTGTCGTTTTCTGACTGTTACCGCCGGTTCGTGACTGCACCGCGTTTTGCACCGCAACTGCACCGCTTTCTGCACCACCTTTCACCGCCTTCTCGAAATCCGCGTCGAGCGTCTGGAGGTAGTGTCCCAGCGCGATTTTGGGCGTGTTGCCGATCCACGCGGTTACAACGTGGATCGGGTGATTCGCCATCAGGTCGGTTTCACAACTCGCCCGCAGGTTGTGGAACAGCTTCGGCCACGGCGTCAGCCCGGCGCGACGGATGAGTTTCTCGAACGTGGTGCGGAGGTTCATGTTCACCCACCCGTTCGGCCCCTGAGCCGTTTCGCGGTACTTGTTACCCTGCTCCCCGCCCACAACGTACTGCTCACCTGGCGCCGCCAGTTCCCACGCTTCTTCCAGGTACGGGCGGAGCACCGCGAACACCGGAACCACACGCTCCGACCGCCCTTCGAGGTGTTCGGTTTTCGGGCTTTGGACCACCATCCGACCGGCCGCGAGGTTGACGTTCTCCCACTTCAACATCAGCACCTCGCTCGGACAGCGCAACCCGGCGAACCGCGAAAGTGCGATGATCGTGCGCCACGTCGGGTTCGCGGCGTCGATCAGTTTCTGCGCGTCGGGCGGCGAGATGTAGCACCGCCGTTCGGGCGGATTGTGGTTCTTGCTCTTCACGTCCGCGAAGGGGTTCGCCGCAATCAGCTTCAGCTTCAGGGCGTGCCCGAACAACATCTTCGCCATCTTGAGCCGCCTATAGACCGTCGCCGACGCGAGCTTCTTGTCCTGGTACAGCCGCTTGAACCCTTCCGCCTGCTCGACGGTGACGGCCCGGAGGTCAGCGGTCGCACCGAGAAACGCCGTGAGGTCGGTCACGACGCGGTGGATCGTGACCGCGGTCGCCGGTTTCGAGTCGCCGCGGCGCTGCTCCAGGTAAGCGGAAAGGAACTCTCCCACGTTTCGAGTCGTGCGCTTCGCGATGAGCCCGACGGCGGCGAGTTTGGCCGCGAGGTCGTCACCGATGCCGTTCATCCACTGTGCGGTTTCCGCGTCCATCGGCAGGTTCGCGACCGCGAGTGCGTGAAGGGTTTCGACTTTCAGTTTCACCTCGTTCGCGGTCTTCTTGTTGACCGCACCGAGGCGGATCGAACGGCGCTTGCCGTCCTGGCAAACGAGTTGGACGGTGTAGTTGCCGGCGTGGTCGCGGTTTAGCGAAGCCATTGAAGTAACTCCCTTGGGAACGGTCGGTCGGTTGGGTGTGAGGTTCCCATTCCCACAACTCGAACCGGCGCGACCAGAATGATTGGATCGTACACACTTTGACAACAGTGCGCCATGTCGGGAGCGGCGCTTTTCGGCTTGTTGCTCGCGCTCGTTCCAGGTGTCGAGTACTCAGTTTTCCGGCTCCGGTTCGGTCGGGGGGGCAGCCAAGATGGTAACCACCGGCGCGCGGCCGAAACGCACATCGACAGTGACCAGGCCGGCTGCTTTCAGCGCTTCCAACGCCCGACTCCGTGTCGTCCTCGCCCCGACTCCGAATCGCGCGGCTAATGCCGTCGTGAGCTTCACGGCGGGGTTCTTTCCCTTGCTCCGACCGGCGGCGTACCACAGAGCGGTCCCCAAGTGATACGCCTTACCCGGCAACTGAGCAGCACGAGCCAGCCAGCCCATCGGGATCGGTCCGCCCAGGTACTGTTCCCCCTTCGCCGGACGGGGGAGCTTTCCGCGTATCGGGGCGCGTGTGAGCGCCGCGAGTTCGTCAGTTGTCACGGAGCGTCCGATGCGCGCCGGATCGAATCGGTCGGGGGTCATAGGGAAGTAGAGGGGTAAGAGAAAGAAGAATAAGGGGACGGGTGTAACGATCCGAGACACCTACCCGTCTCACTCTGATCGGCGCACTCGGCGCACTCCGATACAGGTACATTGGGGGCGATCGCGTCGAGGATGCCGTTCACCGTCTCCCACATCAGCCGCCCGCGGTCGTCGGCGTATCGGTCGGGGTAGCGCACGAACTTCACGTCCGTCCGCAGCGGGAAACCGGGTAGCACGATCTCCGATGCCTCTCGCATCACAGCCTGCATCCGGTCGGCTTCCGCGTCGAGATCGTCGGCGTCCGCCTCGATCAGGAATGCGTCGTGGATCGGGCAGCACACGCCGATGCCGCGTTCGGTCGCGAGGCACGCGGCCAAACGCATCATCTCCGCGCCGTTCCCCTGCATCGGGAAGTTCCGCAGACTGGTCGGTCGGGTGTCCGGCCCGACGCGGACGGTCCACCCGAACACGGTGCGAAGGGCGCCCGTCAGAACCGCCTCGTCCTGGATCGCGTCCGACCAGCGCCAGAAAGCGCGGAACGTCTCGCGGTGTAGACGCATCAACTCGCAGCCGTGTGCGGGAGTGATGCCGAGCTTCCGGGCGAGGCCGTTCTCGCTCAGCCCGTACAGCACGCCGAGCATCACCACCTTGAACCGATCGCGGTCTACGCCGTGAGTCTTCTTCGTCGCGCACGCGGGCACGAGCCGGGCGAACTTGCCGAACCACAAGTATGGGTCGCCGGAGGTATACGCCTCCTGCATCCGGCGGTCGCCGGACAGCGCCGCGGCGATTCCTAGTTCTTGGGCGCTCCAGTCGCAGTACGCCAGCCCGCGACCCGGCGTGGGGCGAATTAGGGATCGTAGCCAGCACGACGGACCGAAGATGAACGTGCTGTTGCCCGGTTGGTTCCGCCCGGTCTTCGAGCCGAACATGGAGAGCATGACCCGGTTCCGCCCGTCCGGCCCGACCGCGAGCGCGTTCAACCGCATCTGTCCGAGAGTGTGTCGCAACTCGCGAATCGGTCCGACCTGCTCCGGGTACAATTTCGCCATTTCGCGGAACGTCTCGTCGTCGAGCGCGAGGGCGTCGGATTCCAGCCGCGGCCACGGGATGCCCTGCCGTGTGAGGTACTCGCCCCACCGCGCCGCCGTGAACCGCATCGGACCGACGTACCCGCCAGAACCGCCGACGAGATCGGCGGCGCGTCGAATCAAATCTGGGTCGTGCTTCGGTGGTGCCGAAGTCGGCGCGTCGCGGAGCCGCTCGAACAGACGCGCGGCGTGGTCGTCCTCATCGGGCGCGTCGGGGTCGTAGCCGCGGCCGATACCCAACTCCGGATACATCCCGGCGAGTTCGCGTGCGGTCACGTCCAGGCCGGAAACGTCGAGGTGGTCACGTCCCGCGTCTTCGAGTTGCCGGATACGCGCGGGTGTCAGGCCGGTTGACTTTCGCGCCTGCTGAAGCGCGTCGGCGGTTTCGGCGTGCCGGTCGCGTTCCTCTTGCCACAGGTAATCGACCGCGTCCGCGAGCAGGTGAACGTCGAGTTTCCACTGTTCCGCAGCCTCATACAGCGCCGCCCCGAGGCGCGTGTTCCGGTCGATCGTGCGTCCGGCCGGTTGATAGACCTCGTACCGCAGATTCACGCGCGCCACCAACCGAGACTTGATTTCCTCCCAAGACGCTTGCAGCCGGTACAAGGTCGGCGCGTCGATCGGGACGCCGTGCCACTCCATTCGCGCCACGGCGATCGTGTACCTTCCGCGGAGAAGAGCCCTCGGAAGGTCGATGTCCGGCAACATCGCAGGCAGCAGGCGGGCGAGTGCGTCCACATCGGTCTGGCAGTAGTCGAGCAACGCCTGTTGTTCGTCCGGCGAGTACGGTCCGCCCCGCACCGCCAGCGCCCTCATGTTCTCTTTCTCGATCGCATCCAGCGCCGGGAGTCCAAAGTACGCAAGCGCGCCGAGCAGTCCGCGACCGTTCGGCGGGTGCGTGCCGGAAGTCAGGTTGGCGAACTCCGCGAACAGGTCCAGCACCCGACGCGGCATCGGCCAACCCAGGGCCGAGTGACAGCCCCACTCGGCGCTGGCGTAGTACGCGATCACGAGCGTGTCGTCGCCGGTGCCGTACGGCGGCGCACCGGGAACGGCGCCGTCGAGCCACCACCGGACGAGCTGCCCCGAGCGCAGCGCGCGGGCAACGACGCACAGCGGGGTCGGCCGGTGCCCCGGCGGGGCGGTGAACTCGAAGTCCACCGCCCACACCTCGCAGAAGGGTTGTAGCTTCTCCACGATTACAACTCCCCGCGGAGCTTGCGCAGCACCGGGTGGTCGATGGAATCAATGAACCGATCTTTGAAGGCGACCCGGAGTAACTCTTTGAAGGGTGTGGTGGGCCAGGCGGGGTCCGGGAGGTCGCCGCTGGCCTCGAACACGTCGTAAGCTCCCAGCGCCAGGTTTGCGGTCACGCGCAACCACGAACGGCGGGCGCGGTCGGCGGCTTCCAAGGCCGTCCGGCCCCATTCGTCGAGCTTCCCGTCGGAACCTGGCAGACGGCAGGGCCAGATGAAGGTGACGCCCTGGCGGTTCATCGCGGTGAACAACACTCGCGGGCTGAACGTGGTTTCGGTCGCGAGTTCCGGCCACAGATCGGCTTGAACGAGATACGTCTCGCGATCTTCCTTCAACTCGATCACCGTCGTCTGAAGCCGGTAATCGTCGTGCGAGTGGGTGCGGACGAACCAGCTCTTGTCCGGCTTGCGCACCGGCACGGTGAGCAGCAGTTTCTTCACGCCGGTCGCGGCGGTGAAGTCGCCGTTCAGGCGCAGCGAGGCGGGGTCGAACGGATCGGGCGCGGTCGGGGGCGTCGGCATGGCCGAGTTCTCCAGAGTGGCGGGGTCGGAATCGGAACCAGTCTTGTCCACGGTCTTCACGGTCGATCTCCGAACGATGATGAATCGCGACCGCGAACCGTCGCGGTCGGTCTGACGGCTCGCGGCGTGGCGAGCCTTACATCCGGCAGCGAGGCGCCGCGCGGGTGTGTTGGTAGGGCCGGTGCGGGATGGCCCGAACCGGTCGGGAGGGTCGCACTTGCTGTGGGAACGTGGCGTGACGTGTGTTAGGATGTGCTTGGTAGCAGCAGATCCGCCTCACGGCACGCGACGGCCGACCCCTGACCGGGCCGGCCGTTTGCGTTCACGCGGTCTTCGCTGGTGCGGCTGGGCAGCCGTCCGCGATCCACTGCTCGATCACCTTCCGATTCCACTTGGACAACCGTCCGAGTTTCACGGCCGCGGGCATCGCCCCAGCCTCCTGGAGCCGGACGACATGACGCGGGGAGCATCCGAGCATCCTCGCCACGATTTTCACGTCCACCATCACCGGCTCGGGGGTTGTCAGCCGGGTTTCTGTCATCTGCATCGCCATCTCGTCACCTTCGGTTTGAAGACCCCGCCCCGGTCCCGACGAACGTCGCCGGTCGTAAGCGGTTCATCACCTGGCACAAGCGTTCCACCGCGGGGGGGAACTTGCACTTCCTGCCCTCACGGGCGCGGTCCGGGCACGCTCCGGCGGTCGAATTCCGAAGCAGGGTAACCCTTACCCGGACGCCTTTTTCCAGTTTGACAACCCCGATCTACCCGGAGCAAATCAGGCCGCGCCCATACACGCTAAGGGAGACACGGCCTCCCTTCGGAGCACTTTGCCGAACCCCGGCGGCCCGGGTCAAACCGGGGCGACTTCTGAGTGTAGCGGGGACAAATTTGACCCATTCCGGCGCTCGCTCTCGACCGATGGCCGAGTGTCGCGAACACAGGAATTCCGACGCAAATCGGGTTCACGCGGGCCCAGTCCCGACCGTACTCGAACATTCGCCGACCAAGTTGCCTGAAGGAAAGTTGGCCGCCGCATGGCCCCTACCCGCCAACGTGCGCCGAAGGGTTGCCCGGACGGTAGCGTGCTGGCCGCGGTGGTCAGGTGTGGGCACGATAAGCCAGCGGAATTGCTCGAAACGAAATGGAAACGCAAACGCCCCGCCGCTCAGCGAAGATCGCCGAGAAGCGGGGCGGGAAAAAAATCGCGAAGAAACAGAATGGAAACAGTGTTGCGCGGGCGGGTGCCGGGCGTTCGCACCTCAGCCGCCGGTTTCGGGGTTCGCACTTTCCGGGCGGTCGAGGCGGTCGAGTTCGCGGCGGATCACCGAGAGAACGTCGATGCAGCGGTCGTAACCGGATTGTCCGTTGGTGACGAATATGCCGTCGTCGGCCAACTTCGTCACGACACCGGGGTTGAGATCGAACAGCCTCCCGATCTGCCTGACGCGCAGCCAGCGGAACTGGTCCACAGAGGCGTCGGCCAGGTCTTCTTGTGGTCGGCGGAGTACCTCGACAACACGAGCCAGGGGGAGCGCGTCGGCCGCGGTCGTGTCGATGTCCAGCGCCTCACACACCCGGCCGCGGATCCGCCGGACCGCTTCCGGGGTGAGGTCCAGACCGAACTCGTTGTTCGCGAACGCCCGGAGCCGCGCGACAGCTGGGAACTGCGTGTACGGGTCGCAAGCTTCGAGGGCGGCGACTTGCGCGCCAACGGAGAATGCTTCGATGCTGCTCCGGGCCATCGCGCGTGCAACGATCGCGCGATTGTGTTCCCGTCCGCGCTCGTCGGCGACGACGTGGTTGAGCAGTTCACCGAGCGTCCTGTCGGGCGGTTCAACCTGCTGAGTGGGAACGGGTGTTGGGTCGTTCATGGAAGTGCCCTCTGGGTGAAAGAAATGTGGACGGAGTGAGTTGCGGTTGGCATCACGCGGAATCGGGGACGTTGTCTTGGCGGGCGAGTCGGTCGAGTTCCCACTTCGCCACGGAGAGAACATCAATCCGCCGTTCGTGGTCGGTCTTGCCGTTGGTGGCGAATGTGCCCGCGTTCGCCAGTTTCGTGACTTGGCCCGGGTTGAGGTCGAACAACCGCGCAATCTGCGTCACCTTCAGCCACCGGAAGTCGGCGAGTAAGTGATCGGTCCCGGCGTCCGCGTTCGCGGGCCGGCGGTTCGCTTCCGTCAGCGCCTGCACGACGGCCAGAATGGTCATCTCGTTGACGGTCGCGATTGGCACGTCAAGGGCTTCCAGGGCCATGCTGCGCACCTGGCGCAAGACCGGAAGCGAGGGCTGGAAACTGAGATGCCGCTCCGTGTACGTGGCGAGTTCGTCCCAACCGGGGATGCGCTCCGGGCGCGGGACGAACTCGTTGTCGCGGCGCAGGAAGTCCACCTCGTAGGCGGAAGCGTCCGTCTCCTTCGCGCACGAGCCGGAATCGATCAAGTTCGCCCGAAGGTCATGGGCGAGTGTCTCGAAGATGCTGAACAGGTCGCCGAACTTCTCGACGCGCTCGGGGAAGTCGGTCCAGTGAACGGCCATGAGCGAAGTCTCCGGGTGTAACGGTTTCACCAAGGAGCGTACCCGGGTCGTGTGGGCCAGCCGATGTCGGTAGCGGTCGGGGGTTGACCGGAACGGATGTGAAAGACTCGCGCGCCAGCGGGTGGGAGCGGTGTCGAGAAATCTTGCGCTGGGGCGCCCCGGTCTCGCGTGTCCGGTGCGGGGTCGGCATCTACAATCGATCTTCAGGGGCGCCGAGGATGCTCCCGGCCCTTTTCCCCGAAAGCTCCACCATGACCGACGCCGAAAGCCGGTTGCTCGAACTCCTCAAACAGCGCTCGTTCAAGCTCGCCCCGCCGGGTCAGCCGTTCACCACCAAGAGCGGGGCCAAGAGCGACTACTACATCGACGGGCGGACGACCTCGGTCTCGTCGGAAGGCGCGTACCTGATCGGCGAGGTCCTCTACGAGCGGACGCATGGCCTGGGCGTCGGCGCGATCGGCGGGTTGCAGGTCGGCGCGGTCCCGCTGGTGACGGCCGCGGTCATCGCCTATCAGCGCCACGGAACGCCCATCGAAGGGTTCTGGGTGCGTGACGCCGTGAAGGACCACGGCACCAAGAAACGGATCGAGGGCGCACTGGCGCCGGGGACGCGGGTGGTGATCGTGGACGACGTGTTCACCAGCGGCGGGTCCGCACTGGAGGCCGCGCACGCCGCCCGCGAGTTCGGCTGCGAGGTCGTGGTCGTGCTGGCGCTGGTGGACCGGCTCCAGGGCGCCCGCGCCGCGTTCGAGGACGCGAAAATCGCCCCCTACCAGAGCGTGTTCACGATTCAGCAATTCGGCATCGACGTGCCCGCCGGCGCGTGAGCATCCGCACATTGCCGGTCGTGACGGGGGAATCGGTTGGATCGGAGCGGCGGGTGAGCTAAGATCGAAATGACCCAGCGCCCACCCACCGCACTCCCATGCCAACCAACCTCGATCGCGCGTTCAACCCCGACCACCCGGAGCCGCTCTCGGCCAACGGGCACTGGGTCTTCGGATCGGTCTACGCCGGTCTGGCCCTGGTCGGGTTCGCGTTCGGGGTGTGGGCCGGGGCGGCGAAACCCAAGCCGGTCGAGGTCGCCGACGCGCGGAAAGACGCCGAGAAGCCCGCGCCCAAACCACCCGTCACGAACCCGAAAGACCCCGCGACGATCGAGCCGAAAAAAGAACCCGAACCGAAACCACCGGAACCCGAACCGAAGGCCAAGGAACCCGACCCCAAGCCCAAAGAGCCGGAACCCAAGCCGAAGGAACCGGCCCCGAAGCCCAAACCGAAGGCCAAGGAACCGGAGCCGAAGAAGCCGGACCGGGTCGTTGTCTTCAAGGACGTTCAGCCGATCTTCCGGGCGTACTGCAACGACTGTCACGGCGGCTCGACCGGCAAGCCGAAGGGCGACGTCGATCTGACCAGCGTCGCGAAGATCCTCAAGAGCAAGGGGCCGCCGCTGGTCGCCGGCAAGCCGGCCGAAAGCACCCTCTACTCCTCGATCAAGAGCATGGACATGCCGCCAGACGGGAAAAAAGGGCCGAGCGACAAGGAACTTCAACTCATTTATGACTGGATCGCCGGCGGCGCGAAGGAGCGCCGGCGCCCGATCCGCGGGCGGACCAGTGGCGCCCGGGCCGTGGCCCCGCGAAGGTGTAGGGTGTATTTACGAGCCGCGACCGCAAGGGAGCGGGCCGAGCATCTGAAGAAGCGCTGACGTTTCTTCGGTTGTGTATCCCGCTCCCTTGCGGTCGCGGCTCACCAGACCAACCTGGAACCCCCAGCGGTCTCCTTTTCGGGCGCGTTTCGGCTACAATCGGCGAAAAGTTTCCGCGCTCGTGCGTAATCCCAGGTGGTCGCGCGGGGCGGGCCGCACGGACACACGGGCAGACGCCCGCCCGGAGGAGTCGCCGGTGGACGACCCAACCCTGCTCGACGACGAGACGCTCCTGGCGCGAATCGCGGCCGGGAACGCGGCGGCGGTCGAATCGTTCTACGCCCGGTGGTACCCGCAGTTCGCCCGGCTCGCTACCCGGATCACCGGCGAGACCCACGCCGGCGAGGACGTCGCCCAGGACGCCGCGGTGCGCGTCATCGTGAAGGCCGGGCAGTACAAGACGGGCCAGTCGGCGCGGTCGTGGATCCTCTCGATCGTGTACCACCTGGCGAGCGACTGGTGGCGCAAGAAGCACGTGCGCGAGGCCGCGAGCCTCGACGAAGCGCCGGGCGACGGTCCCCCGCGGGCCGCCGAGATCCCTGGGCGCGAGCCGACCTCCGACGAACGGGCCGAGGCCCGCGAGCGAGCCGCCGCCGTCACCGCGGCGCTGAAGAAGTTAACCGAGCGCGAGCGCGAGGTCATCCTCCTGCGCGATTACGAGGGGTGCAGCGCGCCGGAAACGGCGCACATCCTTCAGATCACCGTCGAGAAGGTGGGGAGCCGGCTGTTCCGCGCCCGCAAGCGGTTGGGGGCGCTGTTGCAAACCGACTGGCCCGGGCTGTTCCCGTCACACGAGTTGTGACGTGTGAACCGGGGTCGTGCTCTCGCTCACAAATCACGGGGTATTACCCATGCGCGTGTCGAACGAACAACGGGTGGTCGAGGAGGCCGTGGTCCGCGCGCTGCGGGCGACGCGGGCCAACGACGCCGAGACCGCCCCGGCCCGGCACCCGCGGCAGACGCCAGCGTGCCCGCCGATCGCCCGATTCGCGGCCGTCCGCGCCCGCAAGTCGGGCGAGTGGACGGCGCAGGAATACAACCACGTCGGCGTGTGCGCGTACTGCCTGAACTTGCTCAGGGCGTTCAAAACGGAAGGCGATGCGTTGGCGGTCGAGGTCTCCCAGGAGGACACCGTGACCAGCCTGAACACGGGCGAAGAAACGCACGTCGGGCTGCCCGCGCCGGCCCCCCCGCGCGCCGCGAAGCCGACCAAGCCGCCCCGCGCTGGCCAGTGAGATTGGGGCCGCGACCCGAACAAACACCCGGGCACCCGCACTCGTGCGCGGGTGCCCGGGTGTTGCGTTGTCAGGGCCGGTGCGACGGGCAACGCTTACTGGAGCAGGGAGATGTCGAACGGGTCACGCGACACAATGTCGCCCCGGACGCCGACGACCAGGTCCAGTTCCACGTCGTTGACGATGTAGATGTCGCGTCCGCCGTTGCCGATGAGGATGTCGTTGCCGGCGCCGCCGATAATCAGTTCGGTCCCCAGCCCGCCCGTGATGTTGTCGTTGCCGGCGCCCCCCACGAGGCTGTTCAGGGTGCTGGTGAGCGGGACCGAGATCTGGTCGTTGCCGTTGCCGCCGTCGAGCGTGTACCCGATCGCGAACCCGGTGACGCTCAGGGTATCGTCGCCGTCGCCCCCGTTGAGCGCCTTCGGCGGGAACAGGGTGCTGATGGACGGGATCAGCGCCGGGTTCGTCACCGACGCGGCCACGAGGAACTGGGCCAGCGCCGGGCTGAGGTTCGGCCCCTGCGAGGTGATCTGGTCGCTGCCCGGACCGGCCCCGATCACCACCGGAACCCCGTTGACGTTCTCGTTAATGATGTCGTTCCCGCCCAGCGGCATATCGACGGTCAGCGTGCTGACGCCGTTGACGACCAGGGTCGTGCCGTAGTTGACCGTTTGGGTCGTCGTGGTGTTGCTGTTGACGATCCGGCCGAAAATGCCGTCGGCACTCGTGATGGTGAGCGTGGTGCCCGACAGCGAGAACGTGAGCGTGTCGTTGGCGGTCGCGAGCTTCGTCACCCGGGGCGAGGTCGTGCCGGCCCGGGTCACCAGCGCGTCGGTGGTCGCGAGCCGGACCTCCGACACGACGACCGACCCGCCGAGCGGGGCGATGTCGGTCCGGGCGGCGTTGAACGCCGCGTTCAGGATGACGGCGGGCACATCGCGGGCCTCGAGGCACTCGCAGTTGAGGAGGGGCGGGGTTGGTCGGCGGACCATGGGGACGGTTCCTCTCGGGGGGTAAATCGCGGTCGGCCGTATCATTCGGTTAGTACAGGATAACACCCGCCGCCCGGTTCGCGAAGGGGCCGGGGGCCGGGTGGCGGCCGTTCCCGGCGCACCTCGCGCCGCGGGCGCCGATCGGGGCGCTTATTCCAGGGGCAAAATTCCGAGGGCACGGGCCGTGGGCGAAAAAGACTGTTCCGAGAATGGAACCCGGCCCGCCCCCGCGGGTTCCGGCCGATCGGGATTCGGCGAGCTGTTCTCAAGAAACGAACGGGGCGGGCGCCCCGTGTGACGCGCTCGCCCGGCAGAATCCGAAGGACCGGTCCGCCGTTGGGACCGCCTGTCGATACGCAATAACCGTCGATTTCGGACAGTTCGTTGCGATTCGCTCACGCCGGCCCGGTGCCCGGAACGGCGCGTACACCCCGATCCGCCTGAAGAGAACCTGACCACTTTCCACGACCCCTCGCGCCCGCGCTCCGCTACACTGATGCGGTTCGCCCTCCCACCGACGCTGCCAATGTCGTCTCCCGAACCGGAACCTCCTGACCTCACGCCGACGCGGGCGCGGTTCGTCGTCGCGGCGTGGCTGTGCGGGCTGTCCGGCATCCTGTACCTCGACCGCATTTGCATGGGGCAGGCCGTCGTTCCCATTCAAAACGAACTCGGTCTGTCGAACTCACAGATGAGCCTCGTGCTGATGTCGTTCACGCTCGCCTACGGGCTGTTCGCGGTGCCGGTCGGTCGGTGGGGTGACAAGACCGGGCCGCGATCGGTGCTGGCGTCGATCGTCCTCGCGTGGTCGATGTTCACCGCGCTGACCGGCGCCGCGACCGGGTTGCTCACGCTCCTGCTCGTGCGGTTCCTGTTCGGCGCGGCGGAAGCCGGGGCGTTCCCGAACGCGGCAAAGGTCATGTCGCGCTGGTTCCCGCCGAGCGAGCGCGGGCGCGTGCAGGGCGTGATGCTCGCGTTCTCGCAGTTCGGCGCGGTCCTCGCCCCGGCCGCGACAGCGTACCTCATCGGTCTCGCGGGCTGGCGCGTCGCGTTCGTCATTTACGGTTCGATCGGTGTCGTGTGGGCGCTCGGTTTCTGGCTGTGGTTCCGCGACGACCCCGCAACGCACCGCCGGGTGAACGCGACGGAGCTGGCCCGCATTCGGGCCGAAACCCCGCCGGCGGAAACCGACCCCGGCCCGGTGCCGTGGGCGGACGTGCTCGCCAACCGCGGCGTGATCGTCCTCAGCGTCATCATGGTGTTCGGCGCGTTCTATACATATTTCTTCTATTCGTGGTTCCAGAAGTATCTGAACGCGACCCGCGGCGTCGAAAACGTCGAGGCGGGCAACCTCACGTCGCTCGTCATGGCCAGTTCTGCGGTCGGAATGCTCGTCGGCGGCTGGCTCGCGGACCGCATCTCGAAGTTGAACGACCCCGTCCGCGCGCGCCGGTATTTGGGATCGGCAAGTTATTTGGTCGCGGCGGTGTGCATGTTCCTCGGCGTGCGCCAGGACGACGCGCTCTCGCTCGCGGCGCTGTGGGGCGCGTCGTTCTGCGCGATGCACGTCACGCTGCCGAACTGGTGGTCGTGCGCGATCCCGCAGGGCGGACGGCACACCGCGACCATCTTCGGGCTGATGAACGGCCTCGGCGTGTTCGGGGCGATGGCCTCGCAGGGGTTCGTCGGCGTGTTCGCCGACTGGCAACGCGACCGCGGTTACACCGGGCGCGAGCAGTGGGATCCGATCTTCGATGTGTACGTGTGCGTGCTGCTGTTGAACGCGGGCGCGTGGTCGCTGTACCGCTTCACGCCGCTGCCGGAACCGCCCCCGCAGGAGAGCGAATCGTGGTGATCGACGTTCACAGTCACTTCTGGAGTTACCCGACGGACTTCAGCGCCAGCTTTCGCGAGCAAGCGAAGCGCGCGCGGGCCGGGGTCGAAGTGGACCTGACCGTTCGCTACGAAGATTACCGCGCGGCGTGCCGCGTGCCGACGCGGACGGTCGTGTTCGGCGGCAAGGCGAAGCTCAGCGGCGTGTGGGTGGATGATCGGAAGATCGCAGAATATGCAGCGGCACACCCGGACGCGCTCATCGGGTTTCTGTCCGTTGATCCGACGCAACCCGGCTGGGAGAAGGAGCTGCGCGACGGGCACGAGGGTCTCGGCCTGCGCGGAATCAAACTGCTGCCGATGTACGCGGGGTTCCGCCCCGACGACGAGCGGCTCGAGCCCCTCTGGAAGTACGCGGCGAAGCACAAATTGCCGGTGTTACTGCACACCGGAACGACGTTCGTCAGTCAGGCCCCGCTCGAATGCACGCTCCCGCGGCACCTCGACACCGTCGCGATCCGGCACCCCGAAGTGAAGATCGTCCTCGCGCACCTCGGCCACCCGTACGAGGGCGAGTGCGTGGTGACGATCCGCAAGCACCCGAACGTGTTCGCCGACATCAGCGCGCTGCACTACCGGCCGTTCCAGTTCTACCACAGCCTCATGCTGGTGCAGGAGTACGGCGTGTGGGACAAAGTGTTGTTTGGCACCGATTACCCGTTCACGACGGTGAACGCGACGCTCGACGGCCTGCGTAACCTGAACAAGATGCTCGAGGGCACCGCCCTGCCCCGCCTGAGTGAAGAAAAGATCGAGCTAATGATTGCCCGTGACACCCTCGCGCTTCTCGATATTGCGTGATAAGCTTGGGGCGGAATTCGGGTACAGTAGTAACATCCCGCCGCGCTCGTCCGGCCGCCCGGAGCCTCGTCTATGGTGTTCCGCTTTACGCTGCCCGTCGTGCTCGCGGGTATCCTGCTCTCGGTTCCCACCGATTCGCGCGCGAACGATCCGCCAGTAAAGCCAGTGGACTTCGTCCGCGACGTGAAGCCGATCCTCGCGAAGCATTGTCTTTCGTGCCACGGTCCAGACAAGCAAAAGAGCGGGCTGCGCCTCGACCGCCGCGCCGACGCGATCGCCGGCGGCGACAGCGGCAAGGTGATCGTGCCCGGAAAGCCCGCGGACAGCCACCTCATCAAGCTCATCACTTCTGATGACGCAGACGTGCGGATGCCGCCGAAGAAGCTGCCGCTCTCCGCGGCCGAAGTGGCCACGCTGCGCGCGTGGGTCGAGCAGGGCGCGAAGTGGCCCGACGACGGAATCGCCGTGGCAAACCCCGCGAACTGGTGGAGCTTCAAGCCCCTCAAGAAGCCCGCGGTGCCCGCTGGCGCGAACCCGATCGATCACTTCGTCCGTGCGAAGCTGAGTGACAGCGGGCTGTCACCGTCGAAGGAAGCGGATCGACGGACGTTGATCCGCCGGCTGTACTTCGACCTCATCGGCCTTCCGCCGACACCGGAGGAAGTCGAGGCGTTCGTAAAGGACAGCGACGCGAACGCATACGAAACGCTGGTCGATCAGCTGCTCGGGAGTCCGCACTACGGCGAGCGCTGGGCGCGGCACTGGCTCGACGTGGTTCACTTCGGCGAGACGCACGGGTACGACAAGGACAAGCCGCGGCCGAACGCCTGGCCCTACCGCGACTACGTGATTCGATCGCTGAACGGCGACAAACCGTACGGCCGGTTCGTCGCGGAGCAGATTGCCGGCGACGTGCTGTATCCGGGTACGGTGGACGGGATCGAGGCGCTCGGGTTCCTCGCCGCCGGGCCGTGGGACTTCATCGGCCACGCCGAGTTGCCCGAATCGAAGATCGACGGCAAGATCGCGCGCCACCTCGACCGCGACGACTTCGTCTCGAACACGATCGGCACGTTCATGGGCCTCACGGTCCACTGCGCGCAGTGCCACAACCACAAGTTCGACCCGATCTCGCAAGAAGATTACTACCGCCTCCAGGCGGTGTTCGCGGCGATCGACCGCACCGACAAATCGTACGATGCGGACCCTCAAATTGCCGCCAGGCGAGTCGAACTGGAAGCGCAGAAGAAAGTCGCAGCGGAACGAATCGCCACGCTGGGGGCGGAGGCGCGGAAGAAGGCCGGCGCCGAGTTAGTTGCTATCGAGAAGCAACTCGCCGACGCAACAAAACCCGCGAACGCGCCGAAGCCGCCGGAGTACGGTTATCACTCGCAACTTGCACCCAACCAAGACGTAATTAAGTGGGTTCAAGTCGATCTTAATGGAAGTATTAAACTCAATCGAGTCATTCTTAAACCGTGTCACGATGAGTTTAACAATATCGGCTCCGGGTTCGGGTTCCCGGTTCGGTTCAAGATCGAACTGAGCGACGACCCGACCTTCAAGACGAGTGTTGTCCTCGCAGACGAGACGGCGCGGGACTTTACGAACCCCGGCACGGCGCCGTACAGCGCGAAGGCCGACGGCAAAGCCGGGCGCTACGTCCGCATCACGGCGACAAAGCTCGCCCCCCGGCAGAACGACTACATGCTCGCGCTCGCGGAACTCGAAGCGCTCGACGCGGACGGCAAGAACCACGCCCTGAAGGCACCCGTGACCGCGCTCGACAGCGTCGAAGCCCCGAACCGCTGGCGGAAGTCGAACCTCACGGACGGGTTGTTCCCACCCGGACCGAAACTCGCGCCGGCCGAACTGGCGAAACTCACCGAACAGCGCGATTCCCTTGTGAAAACGGCGCTCGGTGAGACCGGCGTCGCGGCCCTCGCCGCGCTTCGCGCCGAAGTGACCGCGACCGATGCCGAACTCGCGAAACTGGCCGGGTCACGCCGGGTCGCGTACATCGGCGCGGTTCACGCCGGCGGCGGGACGTTCGTCGGCACCGGGGCGACCGGCGGTAAACCGCGCCCGATCCACGTCCTCCCGCGCGGCGACGTGACCAAGCCGAGTAAGGCGGTCGGCCCGGGGGCAATCGGCGCGATTCCCGGCATCAGCGGCACGTTCAACCTGCCGGCAAACCACACCGAGGGCGAACGTCGGGCGACGCTGGCGAAGTGGCTGACCGACGCCAACAATCCGCTCACCTGGCGCGTGATGGCCAACCGCGTGTGGCAGTACCACTTCGGCCGCGGGATCGTGGACACGCCCAACGACTTCGGCAAGATGGGCCAACTCCCCACGCACCCGGAACTGCTCGATTATCTCGCGTCCGAATTGCGCGAACATCAATCGTTGAAAAAGCTCCACAAGTTGATTGTCACCAGCGCCACATACAAGCAAGTATCAACATCGAATGAAGCGAACGCGAAGATTGATGTCGATAACCGCTATTACTGGCGTCAGAACCGACGAAAACTCGAAGCCGAAGCGGTGCGCGACTCGATTCTCGCGGTCGCGGGCAAACTCGACCTCACACCCGGTGGGCCGAGCTTCCAGGATTTCGTTATTGAGAAGCCGGAGCACTCGCCGCACTATCAGTACCACCTGCACGACCCGGAAGACCGAAAGGCGCACCGGCGCGCGGTCTACCGGTTTGTGGTGCGGTCGAAACAGCAACCGTTCATGGCCGCGCTCGATTGCGCCGACCCGTCGCTCGCGGTCGAAAAGCGGAACCAGACGCAAACCCCGCAACAGGCACTCGCGCTTCTGAACAACAACCTCGCGGTCGCGATGGCCAAGCACTTCGCGGCCCGCGTGGAGAAACTCGGTGCGACCGACGCGGAGCGCGTAACGGCCGCCGTGCGCCTCGCGCTCGGCCGCAACCCCACCGCAAAGGAACGCGACGCGCTCGCGGTCTACGCCAAGGACTTCGGCCTTGCAAACGCCTGCCGCGTCATTCTGAATCTGAACGAATTTGTGTTTGTCGATTGAGGGTAATTGATGAACCGTCGTGATTTCCTGTTCCACTCCGGCGGTGGGTTGGGCGGGATCGCGCTCGCCGCAATGCTCGGCGCAGATCGTGCGCACGCCGACGGCGGGTTGCACCACAAGCCGAGGGCCAAGCGGGTCGTGCAACTGTTCATGGCCGGCGGCGCGTCGCACGTCGATCTGTTCGACTTCAAGCCGGAACTGGTGAAGCGGCACGGGCAGGAGGCGAACTTCGGCGAACACGTCGAGGCCTTCCAGAACGGCCTCGGACCGTGGCTCAAACCGCTGTGGGACTTCAAGCCGTACGGAAAATGTGGAAAGCCATTAAGTGAAGTCGTCGCGCCGCTCGGTGACGTCGTTGATGAAATGGCGTTTATTCACAACATGATCGGCAAGACCGGTGTTCATTCTCAAGGAACATTACTCCAGACGACCGGGTTCAACCGTCCGGGGTTTCCGGGAATGGGGTGCTGGGTCAGTTACGGCCTCGGCAGCATTAACGCGAACCTCCCGACGTTCGTTGTGCTCCCGGACCACCGCGGGCTGGCCTCCAACGGCACGAAGAACTGGGACAGTGCGTTCCTCCCGGCGCAACACCAGGGCGCGGCGATCTATCCCGGCGCGAAAACGCCCATTGAGGATCTGTTCCCGAACGAAGGGGCGAAGTTTGTCACGCGCGATTCGGACAAGGCCGGGATCGACCTGCTCACTCAGCTCAACCGCGAGCACGCGAGTACGCGGCCGGGTGACGAGCGCCTCGACGCGCGGATCAAGAGCTACGAACTGGCCGCGAAGATGCAGCTTGCCGCCCCGGAGGCACTGGACATCTCCAAAGAAACGAAGCAAACGCTCAAACTGTACGGTCTCGATCACGGAAAGGGCACGTTTGACAAGGAAATCAACCCGATCGAGGAGACGGACTACTTCGGACGGAAGTGCCTCGTCGCGCGCCGGTTGCTCGAACGCGGGGTGCGGTTCGTGCAAATCTGGAGCGGCAACGACAACGGGTTCCCGCGGCGCAACTGGGACTCGCACGAGGACGTGAAGCGCGACCACGGCCCGCTCGCTTACGGGATGGCCCGCGGCGCTGCGGCGCTCGTCGCGGACCTGAAGCGCCTCGGCTTACTCGAAGACACGATCGTTCTGTGGACGACCGAGTTCGGGCGGATGCCATCGTCGCAGGGCGGGAAGGGGCGCGACCACAACCCGTACTGCTTCACCAACTGGCTCGCCGGCGGCGGGATCAAGGGCGGGGCCACACACGGCCCGAGTGATGATTTCGGCTATAAACCGGCCGACCGGAAACACCCGACCGATTGTTATGATTTACACGCCACGATATTGCATTTATTAGGAATCGATCATACCAAACTGACCGTTCGGCATAACGGGATCGATCGGCGCCTGACCGACGTGCATGGGCATGTCATTAACGAACTGGTTGCGTGAGATATTAATATATGCGCATCACGCGAATCGCCGCCTGGCAAGTCGATTTACCCCTCCACGAGGGGAGCTACAAGTGGTCCGGCGGGAAGTCGGTCACGGTGTTCGACAGCACCGTCGTCGCAGTGGAAACCGACGCTGGCGTCACCGGCTACGGCGAAGTGTGCCCGCTCGGGCCGGCGTACCTGCCCGCGTACGCCGCCGGGGTACGCGCGGGGCTGAAAGAACTCGCCCCGAAGCTCATCGGCGAAGACCCGACGCAACTCGGAAAGCTCAATCGGCTGATGGACGCGGCGCTCAAGGGGCACCCGTACGTGAAGTCCACGGTCGATGTCGCATGCTGGGATATTCTTGGAAAGCAAGCGAATTTGCCGGTCTGCGCGCTCCTCGGCGGCAGGTACGGCGAGGACTTCCACCTGTACCGCGCGATCTCGCAGGAGTCGCCCGCCGAGATGGCTGCGCGCGTCGCGGGTTACCGAGCGGAGGGTTACCGGCGGTTCCAACTGAAGGTCGGCGGCGACCCCGATACCGACATCGAGCGCATCCGCGCGGTGTCCGCCGTTTTGAAGCCGGGCGACCGGCTCGTCGCGGACGCCAACACCGGCTGGCTCCAGCACGAAGCGGTTCGCGTGGTGCGCGCCGTGCGCGATATTGACGTGTATATCGAGCAGCCGTGTTTGACGTATGACGAGTGCCGTGCCGTACGCCGGCTCACCACTCATCCGTTCGTGTTGGATGAAGTGATTGATGGAATTGATATGTTGCTCCGCGGACACGCGGACGGCGCGACGGATGTTGTGAATCTCAAGATCAGTAAACTGGGCGGGTTGACGAAAACGAAGCAACTCCGCGACCTGTGCGTGTCGCTCGGGATCGGGATGACGCTTGAAGACAGTTGGGGCGGGGACATCGTTACGGCCGCGATCGCGCACCTCGCACACAGCACACCGACCGAGTTCCTTTTCAGCTCGACCGACTTCAACAGCTACGTCACGCGATCGATTGCCGACGGCGCCCCACAGCGCAAGAACGGGCGCCTCGCGGCGTCACTCTCGCCGGGGTTGGGCGTCACGCCGAAGTTCGCGGAGTTCGGCCCGCCGGCGGTGGACGTGTTTTCAGAATAGGCCACTCACTCCGCGAGTGGCCTACCTTCACCGAATGTAACCCTTCAGCCTTCTGAACAGTTTCTGGCCGTTGCAGTTGGTCATCGGTAT
>CAZBXY010000111.1:0-22637 GCA_964495365.1 uncultured Frigoriglobus sp.
CAGCGCGTCGTAATACACCGAGTGCTTCGCGTAGAGCCACTCGCCGTACATGACGAAGCGGTCCGCGAGCACGTTGAGCAGACGGTCGGTCAGCGCGCCGGCCCACTGCTTCAGCAGGTCGAACTGCCGCTCGCGCGGCCCGCCGGTCAGGAAGTGCCCGCGGCTCTGGAGTTGGAGCGAAAGCTCCACGTCGAAACTGACCCCGCAATTGGCGCCGTCCATCTTTTCTTCGACGACGACGTGCTTACCCTCGAGTTCTGACATGGGAACCGCGTCGAGGTCTTCGTCGCCCGGCTGGAGCCGCGACCCGACGAGGTGCCGCGTGCGGGGGTATTTGCGGATGGCTTGCATGAGAATACTCTGGCGCGGTCCTGGGCGAACCCCGGCCGCAAGGCCGGGGTGGGGCCGATGAAGCCCCGACCTTGTGCACCCGTCACGTGAAGCGTCACCCCGGCCTTGCGGCCGGGGTTCGCCTCAAACGATGACACCACTTTCGCCAGAAAGGTTCATGTCGCGGTGCGGCGTGGTCGATTGTCCATATGAACGCGCGATCAGAAAGATTCCCACAACTGACATTGCGTTCCGTATGGCATCTCGGGAATTATTCACGCGGGTCGATTTTCAAAAGGGGGCTTCATCATGTCCGAGAAGAATGGTCTGATTCCGCACTTGGTCGTGAAGGGCGGCGCGAAGGCGATCGAGTTCTACAAGGCCGCGTTCGGGGCCGAGGAACTGCTGCGGATGCCGACGCCCGACGGGCGGCTGATGCACGCGGCGCTGAAGATCGGCGACGCGACGCTGATGCTGTGCGACGACTTCCCCGAGTACTGCGGCGGAGTGTCCCGGGCGCCGAGCGGCCCGTCGCCGGTGACGCTGCACCTGAACGTGCCGTGCTGCGATACCGCGATTGCACAGGCCGTGGCCGCTGGCGGGACCGCGACCATGCCGGCCGAGGACATGTTCTGGGGCGACCGGTACGGCAAGATCACCGACCCGTTCGGGCACGAGTGGTCGTTCAGCACCCCGCTGTCGGCCGAGCGGAAGGCGGAGGCGGAAAAGAAGTGGGCCGGGTGTGACCCGTTCGGTGAGAAGGCCGTTGCGTGAGCCGCCGGCCGACCGCAACCCCCGCGGCAGCCTTCCGTTGCGCCCAGAAGCCGTGCCGCGGTCCACGAGACCGCGGCGCTGCGCCGTCGCGGGGGCGCGGTTCGGCCGGGCGACCCACACGGACATGATCTTCGCAACATCGCTGCCAACAGATGCAAAATCCCGAACGGGTTCGTCGAATTACGGGTCGCGAGCGGATTATCGGCGTGAGCTGAATTCGCGCGAGCGGAACTACAAGTTTTCGCTCGCGTTCTCCGCCGAACCTTTCAACCGCGCCCCGCGAACCACCGCCAGCGCGCTCGCCACAAAACCCTTCAACGAAACGAACCGCCGGGCCGGCCACTTGAGCGAGCGCAGATACCACCGTACCGCGAGTCGCGGTTCACTGGGCCGCAGCGTGTAGCCGATCGTGTGGCACGTCGAAGCGTACCCGTCGGCGATCACTTCGGGCGTAACCTCGGCGCTCGCGCCGTAGCGAGTCTCGGCGCGGTGCATGATGGACATCGCGGTATCGACACGGTCGCGGAGCTTCTTCGAGAGGTTCCCGTGCCCGGTGCGGTAGCGCACCAACTCTTCGTCCACGAAATCAAACTGGTACACCTTCGCAACGCGCAGCCACAGGTCGTAATCGATCGACAGATCCCACAACGGGTCGAAGCGCCCGACGTGCGAGAACACGTCGCGCCTCACAACGACCGACGAGAAGCACACAAAATTCTGCGTGAACATCTGTCCAAAAGCAAATCCGCGGGGCGGAATTCTTTCGGATTTTGCCGAAAAGACGTTCCCGGCCTCGTCCATCAGCGTCCGCTTGCAGTACACGACGCCCACGTCCGGGTTCGCATCGAACACTCTGAGTTGCTTTTCGAGTTTGGTCGGCTCCCACGCATCGTCCGCGTCCAGGAACGCGACGAACTTCCCGCGGGCGAGCGCGATACCGAGGTTCTTGGCCCGCGGTTGGCCGAGCGTATCGGACCGGAAGTATCGCACGCGCCGGTCCGCGAGGTACGGCCGCACCGCGTCCGGGGTCTGGTCGGAGGAGCCGTCGTCGATGATGACGAGTTCCCAGTTCGTGAACGTTTGCGTACAAACCGATTCGACCGCTTCGGGCAGGAACCGGGCATAGTTCTTCGCGGCCATCACGACGGATACCGCCGGCGTCATACGCTCAGTTCCTCCATCCGCTCGCGGGCCACCTTCGAGATGCAGAAGCGGTACTTGCCGCTCGGTTCCTGCGGGATCGCTTCTACCAGTTCCACGTCGTGCGTCACGCTCTCGCCGAACGTGTCGCGAACCAGCTCCGCGATCTTCCGCCGACTGGCATCGCCGAAACAATCGTCCGCGACGAGTCGGATGCGCAGTTGCGTGATCGATTCCTGCACGATCTGCATCTGAGCCGTGCCGGGAACGAGGTTGGCGAAGTTTTCGGTCAGCGAGATGCCGGAGATGAGGTTCCCGCTCGGCGTGACGACGTAATCGGCCTCGCGGCCCTCGACGCGCTCGATGAGCGGCAACCCGCGCCCGCACGTGCAGGCGCGATTCGACGGAACGACCACGTCTCCGACCTGATAGCGGATGAGCGGCATCGCGCGATTGACGAGATCGGTGACGAGGAGGGGGCCAGAAGACCCCTCCCCAACCCCTCCCCCGAGGGGAGAGGGGCTAAGATCTGCCGACAGTCTTTCTCCCCCTTCCTTCTTAGGGAAGGGGGTCGGGGGGTTAGGTTGTATTTCCGCGTACACGCTATCGGCATTCACGTGCAGTCCGTTGTGCTCCTCGCACTCGCTGGCGATCAGGCTCACTTCCTCGCAGCCGTAGCGGTTCGTCACCTTGCAGCCGAACACACTCTCGATCACGCTGCGCTGCCAGTCGTGGAGGATCATCGCGGTGGAGATGATGCCGTTGGGTCGCACGTCCCACAAGCCCGCAGCGCCAGACTTCTTCTTCAGCGCGCACGCGACGAGGTACAGCGAGTGCGCGTGGCCGAAGATCAGCCCCGGGCGGTGCCGCCGAATCGCCTTCGCGAACTCCGCGATGCGCGCGTCGTTCAGGTTGAGCGTGTCGAGATAAACGGCGCGGTCGAAGAAGTAGTTGCGGAGCCGGCCCTTCAGCCCGAAGTGGCGATATTCGGGGTTGCCCCACACCTTCGCGACCCGCTGCCCGAGCCGGTAGCCCGACCACTCGTCCGAGCGGATCGTGCAGGCGGTCTTCCACTGCATCGCCGGTTCGTCGCAGTAGATCGTGAGCGGTACGCCGGTCGAGCCGGAAGTGGTCTTCTTGCGGCACTTCGCGATGTCGTAGGCACTGGATACCAGCGCCGCGTTGTGCCGCCGAATATCCGCTTTCGTCAGAATCGGGAACGCTTCGAGGTCGGCCAGTTCGCGCACGTCCGACGGATGAACGCCGGCTTGGGTCCACACGGCGCGGTAGTACGGCACGGTGTCCCAGGCGTGCTGAAGTTGCGCCTGCAGCGCCGCGAGTTGCCGCGAGCGGATCACAGCTGGCGGGTCGAACTGCGTGCGGCGCAGGGTGCGGAGGTGCCGAAGGTGCGCGCTGCCCTCCCGCCACGCCATGAGCGGGTGCATCAGGTGCCGGTTCAGGAAGTCGAGCATCCGTGCCGTCTCATTGAGATTGGAGTGGGCGATCCGTCGCGCTACTTCTTGTCTTTTGAGGTCGGAAACCGCTTCCGCTCTTTCCACACGGGCGGGGCGCTGAGATCGCTGCGAACATCCTCTTCGATGATGACCGCCTTCACTGGTTTCGGCAGAACCACAAAGCAGTAATCCGCGAGGGCCGCTTCTTTCGCCTTCTGGTGTTCTGTCCGCGTGTCCTTACCATCCGGGAACCGTCCCTCAGTCTGATGTCCGTGAGCGGCGAAGCGAACGAGAACCGCATCACCCTTCGAGAAGGTCGTGATGACTAACGAGGAGTCGCAGCCGGTGAAAACGCCGATGACGTAGTGTGTGTCGAAGTCGATGTTCAGTTCCTGCCATCTCTCCGTGAAAGGCGGATCGTGTTCCTTGCCGCGGTGAAGTTCCCAGATGTCTTTCCACACAGCCTCGGTAGCGATAACCTCGAACCGCTCGCGCCGGATCTGGCTGTGCGTGCCAGCGAGAGTCAAAGTCGGCTTGAGCTTCGTCTCCTTTTCTTTCTTGTCCTTCGGTTCTTCGGCACTTGACGCGAAGGCCAGCGCGCACAGTACCAAGCCGATCAAAACGCGAGCGAACATCGGGCACCTCGCGGTTACAGGAGCGTTTTCTGCCACTCCACTTGCTTCGCCAGCCCCTCGTCGATGCTCGTTGTCGGCTTCCAGCCCAAATGACGATACAGCTTCGATACATCGGCGCCGGTGGCGAGTTGGTCGCCGGGTCGCGGCGGGTGGCGCTCGATGATCGCGGGCTTGCCGATGATCTTTTCGAGCTTGCGAAACACGTCTAACACTGTCACCAGTTCGCCGCCGCCGAGGTTGAACACCTCGCCCGGGGTCGCTTGTGTCGCGCGAACGGTCGCTTCCACACAGTCGCTGATATAGGTGTTGCCGCGAACCTGAAGCCCGTCGCCGGTGAGCTTGATCGGCTTTCCTTGCAGGATCGCGTTGATGAACAGGTGGTAGCCCATCTCCGGGCGCTGGCGCGGGCCGTACACGCTGAAGTACCGCAACACTACGCTCGGGACGCCGAACTCGTCGCCGTAGACGCGACACAGTTGCTCCGCGGCCAGCTTCGTGATGCCGTAGGGCGAACTCGGGCGCGTCGGCAGCGATTCGTCGCCGCTCGCGTACTTTCCGTACACGCTCGACGTACTCGCGTAGATCACGCGCTTGAGCGAAGGCGAACCCTTGAGCGATTCGAGTAGTCGGTGGGTCGCGGTGAGGTTGTGGCGGTTGTAGGTGTCGAAGTCGAGCCAGCTGCGCGTGAGGCCGGCCATCGCCGCGAGGTGGAACACATACTCCGCGCCGCTCACGGCTTCGGTCGGCACGCCGGCGGAGAGGTCGAGTTCGTGAAAGGTGAACTTTGGGTGATTGTGGAAGCCGCTGAGATTTCGTTCTTTGATGGGGCGCGCGTAATAGTCGGTGAAGCAGTCGATGCCGGTGACCGCGTGGCCGTCGGCGAGCAACCGCTCGCACAGGTGTGAGCCGATGAACCCGGCCGCGCCGGTGACTACGCACTGCATTGGTTTCCCCCGGCGGAAACTCTAACAGGTTCCCGCCGGGGGTCGCAACCCCACCTCGAAATCAACCCAGCCGGCTCACGCCGGTGGTTCGACACGGCATCGTCGAACCACCGGCGTGAGCCGGCTGGGTCGAGGATTTCTCCGGCACCGGGCAGTCCTGTTCGCGGAGGCCGTCGCAGCAGTGGATTTCGCCCATGCCGGCGCACTCCGGGCACGGGATGCGTGAGCCGCTCACCACGACCACATGCTTTCCGTAACACCGCGGGCACAGCATCGGCGGTCCTCCACGACGGTTATGGAAGTGTGTTGTACCGCGCCGCGGGCCGCCGTTGCGATGTCGGTAGGATCAGAAAAATCGCTCCCAATTCCCGAAATACGCACTGAAACGCCCGCCCGCGGCCCGCGTTCTACCATTGACGGCTCACGTCTCGCGGAGGGCATTTCATGCGGCGCGGATTTACCCTTCTGGAACTGATCGTCGTCATTCTCATCATCGCGGTGCTGGCCGCGCTGTTGTTCCCGGCGATCTCCCGAGTGAAGGAAGCTTCACGAACGCTGTCGTGCGCGAACCGGCTGAAGCAGATCGGGCTGGCGGCGCACAACTACCGCGACACGCACGCCGAGTTCCCGCCTGGCACGGTTCTTCACCCCACGCTTTCGCCCGACGAACGGCTGAGCTGGCAGGTAACGCTCTTGCCGGACCTCGAACAACCGAAGGGGTCCGAGAAGTTCGACCGCGGCGAGGCGTGGAACGCGCCGGCCAACGTCGGGGCCGAGAAGGCGTGTCAAGTGCCCGTACTGATGTGTTCGGGGCTGCGGGGGACGTATCCGTCATTCGCTCACACGAACTACATCGGCGTGGCCGGCATCGGGCCGGACGCTGCATCGCTCGCGCGCGACGGCCCCGGGATCGGGTTCTTCGGTTACGACCGCAAACTGAAACTCGACGACGTGAAAGACGGTACCTCGAACACGCTCATGGTCCTCGAGACGGCGGCGAACCTGGGGCCGTGGGTCCGCGGCGGGCCGAGTACCGTTCGTGGGCTGAACCTGTCCGACGAGCCGCTGTTGGGCGAAGGGCGCGCGTTCGGCGGGCTGCACCGCGCGGAAAAGACGTTCGGCGGCACGCGCCCGCTGGGCGCACAAATGCTGCTGGCCGACGGGAGCGTGAAGCTCTCGCCGGTTCACGTCGAAGCCCACATCCTCGGCGCGCTCGCCACCGTCGCCGGCCGCGAAGAAGTTTCGCTCGACTGGTGAGGAGGGCAGGTCATGCGCCGCGGACTGAACCGCCTGGAAGTGGCCATCGCCCTCAGCGTTCTGTTGGCGGTAGCGGGTCTGGCCGTCACCGCGGTGGTGAAGATACGCGCCGCGTCCGAGCGGACGAGCTGCCAGAACAACCTCAAGCAACTCGGGCTTGCGATTCACAATTACCACGACACGAACGGCCGCTTCCCGCCGGGCACGATGCCGAACGCGGCCCTCCCGCCGGAACAGCGGCTGAGCTTCCACGTCGCGATTTACCCTTACGTCGAATCTTCGCCTGTGTACTCCCGCGTCGCAAAAAACGAAGCGTGGGATTCGCCCAAGAACGTCGTGGCGACGGAAGGTCAGTTCCGAACGTACCGGTGCCCGGCGTGGGCGTCCGAGTACCAGCCGGGTGTACTCGAAGGGCACACCTCACTCACGAACTACGTCGGTGTCGCCGGCGTGGGTGCCGACGCCGCGACTCGGCCCGCCGGCGAACCGGGAATCGGCCTCTTCGGCTACGACCGCAGCACGAAGAAGGAAGAGGTGAAGGACGGTCTCGAAAACACCGCGATGCTGTTCGAGACGGCCCACGAGGTCGGGCCGTGGACCCGCGGCGGGCCGAGTACCGTTCGCGGGGTCGATGTGGATGACGTGCGGTTCGGTGGAACGCACATTCGCCGCACGTGGGCTTTCCAGAAGCGGGCCGATGGCTTCAACGTGCTGCTGGCCGACGCCTCGGTGCGGTTCACGGCGCCGAGCATCGATCCCGCAGTTCTCGCGGCCCTCGCTACCATCGCCAGCGTCGAAGCGATTCCGAATGAGTGGTAGTGTGTCCACTATTTTTCGGATTTTTGCGAGAACTTTTTCGCCCGCACCTCGTCTGTAGGGTGGACGGATTCGGTCCGGCATTTCACCAACGCCGGGCGCCGACCCGTGTTCACATCTGTGTCACCTCGCGCCCGCTCCTTCCGTGGAAGTGGAGGATGGCCCATGTCACGGTTCCCAGTTCCGATGCGGCGGCCGTGGGCCGTCGGTGCCCTGGCGCTCCTGCTCGCGGTGCTGGTCGGGTGCGGCCGGCAAGAGGCCGAGGTCGCGCGTCAGAAGGAGGCCGAAGCCCGCGCGATCGCCGAGCGGGCCGAAGCCGAGCGCGCCGCGGCCGAACAGGCGAATACCAAGCGCGAGAACCCCACCAACGGAGACGCCGGTGAGGCCCTGAGCCTCCCGTCGCCCACCAAAGAGGCGAAGTCGGAGGCGTCTCCGGTTCCGCGGCCCAAGGGGGTCGCGCCCAGCAGCATGCCCGTGTTCGCGCCTCCCGTACCTCCCGCCGGCGGTGCCTCTCTGGGTCCGCTCCCCGCGGGTTCATCGGCGGCCGGTCCCGGAGGTACGGGCGCCGACGCCGACAAGGTCAAGGGCGCGGTCTCGGCTCTATCCGGCGCAGCGGCGAAGGGGAAAGGCGGCGCGACACTGTACAAGCCGAAGACCGATCCCGCGCGGCCGTCGCCGGACGGATACAACGCGGCGAACGCGGAAGCCTATGGCGTGTACGAGGAGAACGAGTTCCGCTCACCGCTGGTTGCGGCGCTCTCGACGTTTTCGGCCGATGTGAACACCGCCTCGTATGCGAACGTCCGTCGGATGCTCACCGACGGCAAGTTGCCGCCCGCCAGCGCCGTGTTCCTCGCGGAGTTCGTCAACTACTTCCCCTACCGATACGCGCAGCCGAAGGGCGACGACCCGGTCGCGTTCCACGTCGAGATGGGGCCGTGCCCGTGGAACCGCAAGCACCACCTCGTTCGCGTCGGCGTGCAGGCGTACCAGATCCCCGCGGACAAGATGCCGGCGCGCAACCTCGTGTTCCTCATCGACACCTCTGGCTCGATGGGGCAAGAGAACCGGCTCCCGCTCGTCAAGAAGGCGCTCGCGCTGCTCGTCGAGCAGCTCGGCGAGAACGATCGCGTCAGCATCGTGACCTACGCGGGCGATTCGCGTGTCGCGCTCCCGCCCACCAAGGGCACCGACAAGAAGGTCATTCAGAGCATGATCGACTCGCTGAACCCCAACGGCGGGACCAACGGCGAGGGCGGTATCCGCAAGGCGTACGATCTGGCCCGCGCGACGTTCATCGACGGCGGCGTGAACCGCGTCATCCTCTGCACCGACGGCGACTTCAACGTCGGCGTCACCGACAACGGCGATCTCGTGAAACTGATCGAGGAACAGCGCCGCAGCAAGGTGTTCCTCACGATCCTCGGGTTCGGGATGGGCAACTACAAGGACGACCGACTGAAGCAGCTCGCCAACCACGGCAACGGGCACCACGCCTACATCGACACGCTCGACGAGGCCCGCAAGGTGTTCGTCGAGCAGGGCGGCGCGCTCGTGTGCGTCGCGAAGGACGTGAAGTTCCAGATCGACTTCAACCCGGCGCGCGTGAACGCTTACCGGCTCGTCGGGTACGAGAACCGCTTACTCAAGGACGAGGACTTCAAGAACGACGCGAAGGACGCCGGCGACATGGGCAGCGGGCATCAGGTGACCGTGCTCTACGAGATCGTGCCGAAGGGCGTGGACATCGAGTTGCCGGGCGTCGATCCGAGCAAGTACCAGAAGACGGACTCCGGCGGGAAATTCGACGACGAGAGGCTGACCGTGAAGATGCGCTACAAGCACCCGGAAGCCGAGACGAGCAAGGAACTCTCGCAGGTGCTCAAGGGCGAGGTCGCGAAGGAACTGAGCGACGACTTCCGCTTCGCGGCCGCAACCGCGTCGTTCGGGATGATCTTGCGCGACTCAAAGTTCCGCGGCGCGATGACCCTGACCGGTGTGCTGGAAGAAGCACAAGGGTGTGTGGGCGCCGACCCGAACGGGCACCGCAAGCAGTTTTTGGCGCTGGTGAAGTTCGCGAAGGACTTGAGCGACGCCGCGAAGAACGCCGACGCCGGCGCGCTGGCGCGAGCCGCCAACATCAGCGAACCGACGCTCCGCAAGTTGGCCGAGGAGAAGAAGCTGAACGAGGTGCTCGTGATGCTGCCGCCCGCATACCACGCCGCGGCGAAGGAGTATTTCGCGGGGGTTGGGAAGTGAGCGACACGTCACGATTCGATTACGAGTTCCTGCGTCTTTTGTAGCCGCGGAGCGGCGACCGATATTAGCCCGGGGTGAAGCGAGGCTTGGCGAGCGCAACCCCGGGTACGCGATCCAAGAAACCTCAAGCCCCGGAGGGGCGACAGAACCGCATGAGGTTTCTGTCGCCCCTCCGGGGCTTGTACCCTTTTCGCTCAGTTTCCCGGGGTTTCGCTGCGCTACACCCCGGGCTAACGTCGGTCGCCGCTCCGCGGCTGCAAAAGACAATTCGGCCGATCTCGTCGGACGACTTCGCGTCGGAACTTGATTCAGTTCGTCCCGAACTCGGCCTTGCGCTTCGCGAGGTGGGCCTGGAGCCGGGCCACGATGCTTGAGTGCATCTGGCTCACCCGCGACTCGCTCAGGTTGAGTGTCGCCCCGATCTCCTTCATCGTCATCTCCTCATAGTAGTACAGGATGACGATGAGCCGCTCGTTGCGGTTCAGCCCGCGGGTCACGAGCTTCATCAGGTCGCGGTTCTGAAGGCGCCCGGTCGGGTCTTCGGCCTTCTTGTCTTCGAGGATGTCGATCTCGCGCACGTCCTTGTAGCTGTCGGTCTCGTACCACTTCTTGTTCAGGCTGACCAGGTTCACCGCGGTGGCGTCGCCGACGTACTGGTCGAGCTGGTCGAGCGGGATGCCGAGCTTCGCGGCGAGTTCTTCGGGCCGGGGCGGGCGCCCGAGTTCGGCTTCGAGTTGCTTCCGGCTCGCCTCCATCCGGCTGGCCTTGCTGCGAACCAGCCGCGGCACCCAGTCCATCGTGCGGAGTTCGTCGAGCATTGCCCCGCGGATGCGGGGCACGCAGTAGGTCTCGAATTTCACGCCGCGGGTGAGGTCGAAGGCTTCGATGGCGTCGAGCAGGCCGAAGACGCCGGCGCTGATGAGGTCGTCGAGTTCGACTCCGTCGGGGAGGCGCGCCCAGATGCGTTCGGCGTTGTACTTCACGAGCGGCAGGTACCGTTCGACGAGCCGGTTGCGCAGCTCGACGGTGGGCCGCTCGCGGTACTCCGTCCAGACCGCGTGGATATCGGTTTCCGTCTGGGTCACGAGCAAATCCTCCCTGATGAACGGCAAGTCGCTGATCGCGGAACCCGTTCGCCGGCCCGCGCCGCTGTCGCGGCGCAGGTACCGGCGTCCCCTCACGGGTCATTGCGTCCGAGGGCCGCGCACATCGTCCGGTTCACCCCGGCGTCGGTCCGTCGCGGCTTCCCCTGCCGCGGCGGTCGAGTTCTGCCGAAGGTGCCCGGTGTGCGGCCCCGAGAGCGTGCGATCGGTGTCGGCTTGCCCATCCCCCGAAGCGCCAGAGCGGGAAGACTCCGGCGCTTGTCAGTAACTATCGACCACGTTTTCCTCAGCGGTGTACTCAAACCGCCGAATCCCGCGATCGACGCGAACCCCGCGCCCTACCCGACCCGCCGAACCGACGGCACCGCCAATCCCGGCGCGGGCCGCGCGGTCCGTGTTGCTGTTGAATCGCGTGCGACCCGTTCCCCAACGGGTCGCCCTTCCTGAGCGGGTAGTGGTGCGGGCGGGTGTATGCCGGAGTGAGAGGGCGATGGGAAGTGGAACATTTACAATCCGCCGCGGGGCGCCGGTCCGGCTCGCGGCGCGGGCGGGCGATCGGTAAGATGTGCAAATGGGGGAACCGCGCCGGCGGTTGCGCCGGGTTCCGCAACCAGGGGTTGAACCCCTGGCTATTCTCTCGGTGACCCCTTCGGGGTCAGGTGGCGCACTCTTCGGACCCTGAAAGGGTCACCGTCCAATAGCCAGGGGTTTCAACCCCTGGATTCCAGGGAGGCCGGTCATGAGTCACGCGATGGGCTGGACGGTCGGGGTGGTGCTGGCGGTCGCCGGCGTCGGGGTGCCCGTCTGGTGGCTGACCAACGCGCGGTCCGGCCCGGACCCGGAAACGCCCCAGCTTCCCACGATGGACGGCCCCGACGACAAGCCGCCGGCGAAGCAGACCGAGTTCGCCACCGGCGCCGGAAAGGACGACAAAGTTGCCGAGATCAAGTTCGACGGCGCGCGGGCGGTGACGTACGTCAAGCAGCTCTGCGACATCGGCCCGCGGATCAGCGGCTCGGAGGGGATGAAGAAGCAACAGGAGATCATCGAGGCGCACTTCAAGAAACTCGGCGCGACCGTGACGCGCCAGGAGTTCAAGGCCCGCCAGCGGAGCCGCAAGGAAGACACCGCGTTCGTCAACATCATCGTCTCGTGGCACCCGGAGAAGGAGCGCCGCGTCCTACTGTGCTCGCACTACGACACGCGCCCGATCGCCGACCAGGAGGCGAACCCGGCCAACTGGAACAAGCCGTTCGTCAGCGCCAACGACGGCACCGGCGGCGTCGCGCTCCTGATGGAACTGGGCAACCACATGAAGGACATCAAGAGCGAGTTCGGCATCGACTTCGTGCTGTTCGACGGCGAGGAGTACGTGTTCGAGACCGACCGCGTCACCGGGGGCGACCGGTACTTCATCGGCTCGGAGTACTTCGCCGACGACTACCTGAAATCGAAGGGCAAGCGCAAGCACCGCTACGACGCCGGCGTGCTGTTCGACCTCTGCACCGCGAAGGGCGCGTCCATCCCGGTCGAACTGTACTCGGCGGAGGCCGCGATGCCCTTGGTCGATCAGATCTGGGGCGTGGCGAAGGCGGTGGGCGCGAAGTCGTTCAAGTACGAGCGCGGCTACCAGGTTCAGGACGACCACCTGGCGCTGAACAAGGCCGGCATCCCGACGGTAGACATCATCGACTTCGACTACCCGCACTGGCACAAGCTGACCGACACCGCCGACAAGGTGGACGCCGGCCAAATGGAGGAAGTCGCGAAGGTCATCGCCACGTGGGTGCAGAAGATCAAGTGATCGGGTGACAGGGAACAGGGGCAGAGGACAGCAGACAGGTCGGAGGACGTTGTTTTCAGCCGCGGAGCGTGGCGGCGGGTAGCCAGGGGTGAAGCGAGTCCGCGAGCGCAACCCCTGGAACGCGATCGGAAAATGAATCGAAGCCCTGGAAGGGCGCCAGAACCGACCGCGAAGGTTCCTCTTGATGCGTTCCGGTTCAAATCAAGCGCCGGCGCGTTAGACCGTACCGGCGCCCTCGCCCGTGCCGGGTTCCGGCCTCTCATCGAACTCCTTGAACACCTCGGGCACGTAATTGGGACCGGACGCGCCCTTGATCGGCGCAAATACCCCGAGTTGCTCCTTCGGTCTGCTCCACTCCCGAAGTTTGTCCTCCGGAACCCCAACGTCCTCCGTGTACATCAACTCGGCTCCGTCCTCCAAGTCCTCGTGAATGACGTTCAGTTCGCGCAGCCCGCGGAACAACACCCGCACCTGCCGGCCATCGGTGTTCTCGTACTCGCTCTCGGAACCACGACCGAGGGCCAACGCCTTCTCGTAAGCTTCCACCGGGGAACCGGCTTCGATCAAGTGCGTGTTGACGTGGACGACGTTCTGCGGTTCACCCTCGATTCGGTGTTCCAGCACGACGTCGGCGAGATACCAGCGAGCGCCTTTCGGGATGAAGCCCACGGGAGTCCTCCGCCGGCACGACCGCGAACGAATCGCGGTCGCGCCGGATGTTACGTCGCTCCTACTTCTTCCCCGCACGATACCTCTTAATCAGCGCGTTGGTCGAGGTGTCGTGCTTCAGGTCGGGGTCGGTCGCAGACTCCAGTTCCGGCACGATTTTCGACGCCAGCGCCTTGCCCAGTTCCACGCCCCACTGATCGAACGAGCCGATGTCCCACATCACGCCCTGCGTGAACACGATGTGTTCGTACAGCGCGACGAGCGAACCCAGCGCCGTCGGAGTGAGCTTGTCCACGAGCAGCACGTTCGACGGCCGGTTGCCGGGGAACGTCTTGTGCGGCACCAGCGCGTCCGCCACCTTCTCGGCTTTCACCTGCTCCGCAGTCTTGCCGAACGCCAGCGCTTCGGCCTGCGCGAACACGTTCGCCATCAACAGGTCGTGGTGCCGACCGGTCGGGTTCAGCGACTTGCAGAACGCGATGAAGTCGCACGGGATCAGCTTCGTGCCCTGGTGGATGAGCTGGTAGAAGCTGTGCTGACCGTTCGTGCCCGGTTCGCCCCAGTACACGCTGCCGGTCTGGTAATCCACCTCCGCCCCGCCGAGCGTGACGCGCTTCCCGTTGCTCTCCATCGTCAGTTGTTGCAGGTACGCCGGAAACCGCTTCAGGTACTGATCGTAGGGCAGCACCGCGACCGTTTCGGCGCCGAAGAAGCTCCCGTACCACACGCTCAAGAGGCCCATAATGACCGGGAGGTTCTTCTCGAACGGCGTGGTGCGGAAGTGCTCGTCCATCGCGCGAAAACCGGCGAGCATCTCGCGGAACTGCGCGCCGCCGAGGGCGATGAGCGTTGAAAGGCCCACCGCGGAGTCCATCGAGTACCGCCCGCCGACCCAGTCCCAGAACCCGAACATGTTCGCGGTGTCGATCCCGAACTTCGTCACCTCCGCGGCGTTGGTACTCACCGCGACGAAGTGCTTCGCCACGCTCGCCTTGTCCTTCAGCGTCGCGAGCGACCACTGCCGGGCGCTCTCGGCATTGGTCATCGTTTCCTGCGTGGTGAACGTCTTCGAGCAGACGATGAACAGCGTTTCCGCGGGGTCGAGATCGCGCACGGTCTCGGCGAAGTCGGTGCCGTCCACGTTCGAGAGGAACCGGAAGTTCAGTTCGCGCTTGGCGTAGAACCGGAGCGCCTCGTTCGCCATCACTGGCCCGAGGTCCGAGCCGCCGATGCCGATGTTCACGATGGACTTGATCGGCTTCCCAGTGAAGCCCTTCCACTCGCCGCTGCGGATGCGGTCGGCGAACTTGCTCATCGCGTCGAGAACTTCGTGAACCTCCGGCACCACGTTCTTGCCGTCCACGTTGATGGTGGCGCTCTTCGGGGCGCGCAGCGCGGTGTGGAGAACCGCGCGGTTCTCGGTGATGTTGATCTTCTCGCCGCTGAACATCGCGTTCATGCGGCCCTTCAGATCGCTGGCCTCGGCGAGCGCGAACAGTAACTTCAGCGTCTCGTCGGTGACGCGGTTCTTCGAGTAGTCGAGGTAAATGCCCACGCCCTCGGCGGTCATGCGCGTCCCACGTCCGGGGTCGCCGGCGAACAGCTCCCGGAGGTGCGTGCCCTTCGTACTCGCGTGGTGAGCTTGAAGCGCGGCCCACGCGGGGCGCTTGCTGGGCAGTTCGGCCATGAGTAAGGCTCCTGGGTGGTAGGGTGCGGGCACTAATGTACCGCGCTCCGGGATCGATGCCACACGCAACACAGACAATCCGGCTTCACGAGATGTCATTACGACCTACTCGTTCTCCTCACGTGATCTGATTTTCCCGTTGAGTTTCCCGGCCCCGTCTGGATACACTCTCATCGCTGCCACGTTTCATTCTCGAACACCACGAGGGGGCGGCCATGTCTCCAACCCGTCCGCGCCGCGCGTTCACGCTGATCGAGTTGCTCGTCGTCATCGCGATTATTGCGATCCTGATCGGATTGCTCCTGCCGGCCGTTCAGAAGGTCCGCGAGGCCGCCGCGCGGATGCAGTGCACCAACAACCTCAAGCAGATCGGCCTGGCCCTGCACAACCACCACGACTCCCTGGGGGCGTTCCCCGACGGGGTCCACCGCAACCAGGGCGCGGCGCCGCCCTCGACCCAGAACTACACCCTGTCGGAGACCCCGATCCGGCGGTTCAACTGGACGATCGCCGTCATGCCGTACATCGAGCAGGACAACGTGTACAAGTTGTGGAACATGACCAGTTTCAACGCCAACCGCGGCGTCACCGGTGACCCAGCCACCGTCTCGTGGCGGATCATCAAAACCTACGTCTGTCCGTCGGATTCCCTGAACATGGGCGGCGTGGACACCATCAGCGACGGGGCGTCCAGCCCGCCCCGGCACTGGGGGCTGACGAGTTACGGGGCCAACGCCGGGCGGCGGAACTACCGCCGGGCGGCGCAAACGAACGACGGCCCGTTCGTCCACAACACCCCGCGGCGGTTCGGCGACATCCTCGACGGCACCTCCAACACGGTCTTCGTCGGCGAGCGGTCCCGGTTCGACCCGGTCTTCAAATCGACCGGTGACGACCTCGCGTTCTGGGGCTGGTACGCGTTCGGGGCCGAGGGCGACGTGCTCCTGAGCGCCGCCGAGCGGATCAACTGGCGGATGACCAACGTGACCCAGGCCGAGTACGATCTGCGGATCAACGTGTTCGGCAGCCAGCACACCGGCGGGGCCAACTTCCTGATGGGCGACGGGTCGGTCCGCTACATTTCTGAGGGCCTGGACCTCATCACCCTCCAGCGGCTGTGTATGCACCAGGACGGCAACCCGGTCAACCTCCCGTAATCGCCCGGCCCGCGCCCGGCAAGGATGGTCCTTGCCGGGTGGTTCGCGTTGCGCGCCCCGTTCCCACCAGCCCGACCGAGCGCCATGACGATCCCCGTTTACCGACTCCCGGCCTTCGCCGTCCTCCTGGGCGCGCTCCTTGCCACCGGTTGCTCCGGCCGCCCGCCTCTCGCCGAGGTCAGCGGGAAGGTGCTGTTGAACGGCCAACCGATTAAGAACGTTCAGGTCAACTTTCACCCGGACCCGGACAAGGGGACCAGGGGAAAAGGCTCGACCGGGACGACGGACGAGAACGGCAATTTCACGCTGACCTACGAGGACGGCGTCCCGGGCGCGATCGTCGGTCACCACCGCGTCATTCTGACCGACCTGGACGTGTTCGGGAACGTGTTCGTCGGGCGCGGCGACTACCGCACCGACGACCCCAAGGGGCCGAAGGAAACACCGAAAGTGGCCCGCTTCAGCGAACTCTACTCGAACCTCGGGCAGACCCCGCTCAAAGAAGAAGTCAAGCCGGGCATGGGTCCGGTGACCATTAACGTGAAGAAGTAGAGATGCACCCCGCACCGTCCGAACCGGGAACCGCGGGGTCGGCGGAACCCGCCCCGCGGCTCGTCTCGCTCGACCAGTTCCGCGGGTACACCGTCCTCGGCATGTTGCTGGTCAACTTCGTCGGTTCGTACACCGCGGTGCGCGCGGTCGCGCCGATCCTGGCGCACCACCACACGTATTGCAGCTACGCCGACACGATCATGCCGCAGTTCCTGTTCGCGGTCGGATTCGCGTTCCGACTCACCTTTGCAAAGCGGCTCGAACGGGACGGCGCGCGGGTCGCGTACCTCCACGCGATCCGGCGCAACCTGGGGCTGATGCTCGTCGCGTTCGCGGTGTACAGCGTCGGCTCGCGCTGGGAAAACTGGGGCAACGACGCCCAGCGCGACGTGGTGCTGCTCCGCTGGGCGAAGCAGGATCTGTTCCAAACGCTCGCGCACATCGCGGTCACGTCGTTGTGGGTGCTGCCGGTGATCGCGGCACGCCCGGGAACGCGGTTCGGCTACGCGATCTTCTCTGGTGTGTTGCACTTCGCGCTGTCGTACTGGTTCAACTACCGCTGGACGAACACGCCACCCAACGGCGTCGATGGCGGCTCGCTGGGGTTCCTCACGTGGGCGGTCCCGCTGTTGGTCGGAACGCTCGCGTGCGACGTGTACCAGGTCACCGCGAACCGCGCACGGTTGTGCGTGCTGTACCTCGTTGCGGGCACCGTCGTCATGGTCTGCGGCTACGGGCTGTCGTGCCTCCACCTCGCGCCGGCGGATATGGACGACTGGAAGTTCAACGTGACAGTCTCACCAGCTCCGCCGCCGCTCACGCACATCGACGTGAAGCCGCCGACCAACGACCTGTTCACGATGAGCCAGCGCTCCGGGAGCCTGACCTACCCGCTCTTCGGGGCCGGTGTGTCACTGGTCGTGCTGGCGCTGTTCGTCCTGGCGTGCGACATCGGCCCGGTGCGCGTGGGCGCGTTCCGCACGTTCGGGTCGAACGCGCTGGCCGCGTACATCATTCACCACAGTTTGGTGTTTCCCGCGGTGAAGCCGTTCGTTCCGCGGGATGCCCCGCTGTGGTACGTGTCGATCGCGTGTATCGTGGCGCTCACAGTCTGCTACGCGCTGACGCGCCACCTGGAGAAAAACAAGCTGTTCCTGAAGTTATGATGGGTCGAATGGCCCTCCTCGAAATGTACTCAGGTTCATTATGCGTGAATAGAGTACATCTGTCAACTAAAGCGATCGGAATTTCCCAAATTCCCCGCTCGGTCCTCCCGGGACGGTCGATTTCGTGCTGATCTTGCGTCACGTTCCCAGTTTGCCTATGAGCGGCCCGCCCAGAGCGCGCAGGAAGCCGCAATGCGCCCAGACGAACACACCGACCGACTCGCCCGATTCACCACCGCGTTCGTCGCGCGGGTCGCGCGCCGCCCGCGGGCGGTGCTACTGGTCGCGCTCGCGCTCACCGCGGCGGCCGTGTGGCTCGCGTATTCCAAACTCGAATACCACACCCAGCGCAACGACCTCCTGAGCGCCGACAAGGCGTGTCAGAAGCGGTGGCAAAAGTACCTCGATTGCTTCGGCGATGACGACGATATGGTGGTGGTGGCCGAGGGCACCGACCGCGCGCAGATGCAAGCGGCCCTCGACGACGTGGCCGCAGAAGTGAAGCAGCGCCCGGAGCTGTTCGACCGCGTGTTCCACCGCGCCGACCTCCGCCCGCTCGCCGACCGGGCACTGTTGTACCTTCCCCCCGAGCAAATCGAAGCGATCCGTGAGCGCGTCGGCCGGATGGACCCGCTCCTGGGCGACTTCGGTCCGCTCGCGTGGCGCAAGCTCTCGGTTCAATCGCTCCTGGGTAACGCCGGCGTGGCGATGGAGAAGCGCGCCGCGGGCCGCGAACTGACTCCCGCCGAGCGCGACCTGATCGCGCTCTTGCCGGCGATCGCGTCTTCGGCCGCCGCGACCGTGCGCGACCCGGACGCGTATCGGAACGTGTGGGAAGTGGCGAACCCCGGACGCGAGTCCGGGGGTGGCGCGCGTGATGCGAGCGCCGCCGCTCCGAACACCCCCGGACGCGAGTCCGGGGTTCGCCAGAAGTTCGCGCCCCAATACTTCTTCACCCCCGACGGCTCGCTCGCGATGCTCACCTGCCGGCCGAAGAAGGCCGCGCAATCGTTCACGCCCGCCAAAGAGGCGAACGAGGCGATGCGGGCGATCCTCGCCGATGCCGGCGCACGGCATCCGCAGGTTCGGCTCGGCCTCACCGGGCTGCCGGTGCTCGAAACCGACGAAATGGTGATGTCGGATGTCGATTCGACCCGCGCCTCGTGGCTGGCACTGGCGGGCGTCGCGGTGCTGTACTTCGTGGTGTACCGCGGGTTCCGCTACCCGCTGCTGACGGTCGGGTCGCTCGTCATTGGAACGGTGTGGGCGCTCGGCTGGGCCACGCTCACCGTCGGCCACCTGAACATCCTCTCCGCGACGTTCGCGGTCATGCTGATTGGCCTCGGCGACTACGGCGTATTGTGGGTCGCGCAGTACGACGAGCGGCGGAAACTCGGCGCAAGCGTCGAAGAAGCGTTGCGGTACACCGCGGGCCACGCCGGGCCGAGCGTGATCGTCGCGGCGCTGGGAACGGCACTGGCGTTCTTCGCGACGATGCTCGCCGACTTCAAGGCGGTCGCGGAACTCGGGTGGATCGCCGGCTGCGGGGTGCTGTTCTGTGCGCTCGCGTGCCTGACGGTGCTGCCCGCGGCACTGACTTTGGCGAACCCCGGCCGCAAGGCCGGGGGTGGCGGTGATGGTAACCACAAACACCCCCGGCCTTGCGGCCGGGGTTCGCCTGACACACTTCCCTTCCCGCAAACGTTCCTCCCCGCGCTCGCAGCGCGCCCGCGGCTGGTCCTCGCGGTCGGCGCGCTCCTGCTACTCGTCTGCGCCGGGTTCGCGACTCGCCTCCACTACGACCACAACCTGCTGAACCTTCAGGCGCGGAACACGGATTCGGTCGAATGGGAGCGCAAGCTCATCGACCGCGCTGCGGGGGCGACCTGGGACGCGATGAGCATCGCCCGATCGCGGGACGAAGCGCTCGCGCTCAAAGCGAGATACGAAGCTCTGCCGGAAGTCTCGAAGGTGGTGGAAGTGGCGTCGCTCGTGCCGGATCAGCAGGAGCGGAAACTGCCCGTGGTCGCGGCGATTCACGCGAAGCTCGCGAACCTCCCACTGAAGGATAAACTGCCCGCGTCGAGCGGGTCCGAGCCGGGCGCGGTGCGCGAACTCGCCGGGCGCGTGGGGCGACTCGCCGCCGGCGATGCCGCGCTCGTCCGCGCGACCGCCGACCTCGCGCGAGCGTGCGATTCGCCGGATGCAGCGGCCCGGCTGAAGGGGTTTGACCGCCGGATTGCGGCCGACCTCGCGGCCGAGTTGCACGCGCTCAGATCCGTGTCGCGCCCGGCGCCGATCACGCCGGACGATGTCCCGGTCGAACTCCGCGAGCGGTTCGTCGGCGCCGGCGGCGAGTACCTCGTTCGCGCATTCGCTAAGGAAAGTTTGTGGGATTATGCCGCGCTGCAGCAATTCACCACCGCCGCGCAGACGGTCGATTCGGAAGCAACGGGCAAGTCGTTCCGCACGCTCGAAGGGCTGCGGCAGATGAAAGTGGGCTTCGAGTGGGCCGGGGTGTACGCGCTCGCGGCCATCGTGCTGGTTCTGGCACTCGACTTCCGCACCTTTGCGGGGCTTCTGCTGGGGCTGTTCCCGCTCGCGGTTGGGATCACGCTCACGCTCGGTTTGATGGCCCTGTGCGGGGTGGCGCTGAACCCGGCGAACATGATCGCGCTGCCGCTCATCGTCGGGGTCGGGGTCGATAACGGCGTCCACGTACTGCACGACTACCGCGCGCGCGACCGCCAGCGCGCGTACCGGCTCGGCGCCGCAACGGGCCGTGGGGTACTCGTCGCGGGCCTCACGACGGTTCTGGGGTTCGGTACGATGCTCACGGCCCGACACGCGGGCATGGCGAGCCTCGGGCTTGCGCTCACGATCGGCGTGAGCTGCTGCATGGCCGCGGCGCTGCTGTTTCTGCCTGCGGTCCTTCACCTCCGCGACCGCCGCGCCCTGCGGCGCGAGCCCGCCCCGGTTGTCCTGCGCGCAACAATTCTCCCGATCGAGACCGCGAAGGCCGCTTGACTTCAGAGTAGTAGGCACACGCCGTGTGCCGTCGGTATTCACCTGTGTGAAGCAACGGCACACGGAGTGTGCCTACTACTTTGAACGATTGCCGCGGGCAGAAAAGTTGACGGCCCCGCGCGGAGCGGTAACAATTCTTCGCATCCGACGCGGCGATATTTTCGTATCGGAACAACATGAACACCAATCCGCACCGGACCGGCGATCCGGCCCGATCCGCCGAGCCGTCGGTCGGGCCGCGAACCACGGTGTCCGCCCTGACGGGCGCGGCCGATCACTCGACCCTGGCGAACGCCCGCGCCCCGACCGTGCCGACCGCCGGCGTGCCGAACATCGAAGGTTACGAGATCGTCGAACAGATCGGCGAGGGCGGGATGGGCTGGGTGTTCCTGGCCGTCGATGTTCGGCTCGACCGTCAGGTCGCGATCAAGCTCATGAAGCCGGCGGTGGCGGCCGACGCGGCGAGCTGCGACCGGTTCATTCAAGAAGCCCGCGCCGCGGCGAAGGTCACCAACGACCACATCGTGCCCATCTGGCACGTCGGGGAAGCGGCCGATCGCGCCCCGTTCATTGCGATGCCGCTCCTCCAGGGTGAGCCGCTCGACGCGCGGCTGAAGCGCGAGCCGCTCGCCCCGGTCGAGTTCATTCTGAAGGTCGCCGCCGAGGTCGCGAAGGGGCTGGCCGCCGCGCACAGGGGCGGGCTGGTTCACCGCGACATCAAACCCGCCAACGTGTGGCTCGAGTGCGGCTTCTCCGCCGAAGACCCGGGCGCCGAGCGGTGCAAGCTCCTCGACTTCGGTCTGGCCCGGCAGGTAGCGGGCGGCGCGGGCCTGACGATCAGCGGCGCGATCATGGGGACGCCGGCGTACATGGCCCCGGAACAGGCGCGCGGGCAAGTGGTCGATCACCGCGCGGACCTGTTCAGCCTCGGCGTGATGCTCTACCGGATGGCGACCGGCGAGCAGCCGTTCACCGGTCCCAGCACCTACGACGTGCTGGCCGCGGTCGTCACGCACGAGCCGCCGGCCGCGCGTGCGCTGGCCCCGAAGGTGCCCAAGGCGCTATCGGACCTGATCGAGCGGTTGATGTGTAAAGACCCGGCCGGGCGCCCGCAATCGGCCGCGGCCGTGGTCGAGGCGGTGCGGGCGATCACCGGACCGGGGCCGGGATCGACAACCATCGCGCTGACCGGGACGTTTCCGCCATCACCTGAACCGACAGAGGAACCAGCGGAGGTTTTGCCGCCGGCGAAGGCGGCCCGCGCGCGACTCACGGGGCTGGTCGGGGCGGTCGCGCTCGTTCCGCTCGTCGCGGTCGTGTGTGTGGCCCCGTGGTTCGCGGCGCTGCCGGCGCCGTGGTTGTTGGTCCGCGTCGGGCTAATGGCGATGGCGCTCGCGTGGGTGGTGATGCTCGTCGGCGCGATCCCGGCGCGCGCCGGGTGGCGCCGGTGGGTGCGGTATGGGGTTCAGTTTGCCGCCGGGGCTGGCATCGGCGCGCTGGCCCTCTGGGGCGACGGGTGGGCGCTGGCGACCGAGACCGCCGACGGACGCGATTTCGTGCTGTCGGGCGTTCGCGTCGGCCGCGACACGCTCGAAACCGGCGCGCAGTACGTACTGTTTTTCGGGTTAGCGGTGTGCGCGTGCCGCTGGTGGTGGAGTTGGCTCCGTGCCGCGCGGGCGCGGGAAGCCGGCGCGTTCCGGGTGTCCGGCGGGACGGTCCGCGCGCTCGCCCTGCTGGCCCTGCTGTTGGTGGTGTGGCCGAACCGGTTCGCGCCGCTGGGGCTGGCCGCACTGATCCTCGCGACCGCGTTCGTGGCCCAGATCGCGCGCCCGCGGGCGTTGTCAGTCGGTATTGGCGAACGGC
>CAZBXY010000112.1:0-22429 GCA_964495365.1 uncultured Frigoriglobus sp.
TTCCCAACACGTCCACCAACGCCGGGTCGGTGGGAACCGCACCGCTCTGGTCAGGAACCAAGCCGTGCGCCTCGTTGGCCAGGAAGTTCGCGTAGTCGAACGGCCCGTAGACCGCTTCCGACAGTTCCTTCTTCGGCGTCTCCAGGCGGGCGGCGACGCCTTCCGCGGGCGGGGAATAGTCGATGAGGAACATGAACCCGGTCACGCTCTGGAGGTGGGCGTTCACGTCCGCCTCGGTGGCGCTGAGGTCCGACTGGACCACGAACGTACCGGCGAGATCGAGTGCGCTGACGACGCTGACTTCGTCGGTGGTCACGCCGGCGTTGACGAAGGCCACGCGGGCGGCCTCGGCCTGTTCGTCCAGTGTGGGGTACGAGGGCATCCCGCCGAACACCGCCATCCACTGCCCGTTGGTGGGCGTGATGCGGCATTCCAGCAACTCGACATTGAGACGGGAGTGAGACTTCTGAGAACTGGCCCGAACCGACCGGAGGTCTTGTGGGCGAGCGCGCTTCATGGTGCTGTTCCTTGAAGTGGTGCAGAAGCTCGGATCGCGACCTGGGGCCGCGCGGTCGCAGCGACACTGTGCGGGAGAGAAACTCACCGAACTGGCGTGATGCGAGTTTGTCGTGCGAGTGGTGATTACGCTAAATACCGAAAATCACCTTGTCAAATAAAAATCTTGCTTCTTGTGGCTCTCATAAACCGCATTTTTGACACAACCTGAATTTCCTACAGTCTCCCGGCATTATCGATATTTGCTACAGCATGAATTCTCGGCACGGGCCACAGGTCGCGTTGCCGCGATCGGAGTGACTACGTTCCTCCGAACGGACCCAAACGCGAGCCGGCGCTGACCAATAACCTCCCTCGCTACTGACATCGAAATATTCCGATACGGGAATATATAGTCTGTATGCCTCGCTCACCGACCACCGCCGACACGTTCAACGCGATTGCCGAAGCCCGGCGCCGCGACATCCTCGATTTGCTCGCGAAGGCCGAGCGGTCGGTGAACGAGTTGGTCGAAGCGCTCGAATTGACGCAACCACAGGTGTCCAAACACCTTGCGGTGCTGAGCACGGTCGGGCTGGTGAGCGTGCGGAAGGCCGGGCGGCAGCGGTTCTACCGGCTCAACGCCGACGCGCTGAAGCCCGTTCACGACTGGCTCAAGACCTACGAGCGGTTGTGGACCGAGCGCCTCGACCGGCTGGACGAGTACCTTCAGGAACTTCAGAAACAGGAGAAGCCGAATGACGAAGCCAAGTGACCCGTCGGACCGCGAGATCGTCATCACGCGCACGTTCGCGGCGCCGCGGGAGTTGGTGTGGAAGGTGTGGACGCGGCCGGAACACGTCGCGAAGTGGTGGGGGCCGCGCGGGTTCCACACCACGGTCGCGGCGATGGACTTCCGGCCCGGCGGCCGGTGGCGGTACGTCATGCACGCTCCCGACGGCGCCGCGTACCCGGTCGAGGGCGTGTTCCGCGAAGTGGTCCCGATGGAGCGGATCGTCACGACCGACGAATTCCCCGACGATTTCCAGCCCCCACAGCCGATCGACCTGCCGCAAGGCATCGTCGTCACCGCGCTGTTCGAGGACGCAGGGGACATGACGAAGCTGACGTTGCGGATCGTTCACGCGACCGCTGAGGACAAGAAAAAGCACGAGGCAATGGGTGTGGTCGGCGGGTGGCAGTCCAGTTTTGACTGCATGGACGACTACCTCGCGTCACTCACCGACGAGGCGAAGGTGCGGAAGCTGATCGCCGACCAGCAGGACGCGATCAGTTCACGAGATCTGGACCGGTTGATGGGCCCTTACGCGGCGGAGTTCGTGGCGTTCGACGCGATCCCGCCGTTCCAGACGATCGGGCCGGAGGCGTGGCGCCAAACCTGGGCCGGGTGCCTGCCGCACTTCCCCGAGGTGTTCGAGATCGAGGCTCGCGACCTGCGCGTGTCGGTGAGTGGCGACGCGGCGTTCGCGCACTGGCTGTTCCGCTTCACCGGCCCGCAGAAGGACCACCCGGCGCTACAGTCGTGGATGCGATTGACGGGGTGTTACCGCAAGATCGCCGGCGTGTGGAAGATCGTTCACGAGCACTGTTCAGTGCCGTTCGACCCGTACACGAGCAAGGCACTCCTCACCTTGAACGTGTGACGGCGGTGCGGGTTTCCTACAATCGCCCCGGAACCCGCCACGCGTCCTCGCAAGGGAGTCGAACGTGCCGAAACAGTTTATCAACCCGCCCGCGCTGAACCCGACGAACGGCTTTACTCACGTCGTCACGGCCCCGGCCGGGAAGACGGTCTATGTCTCGGGTCAGGTGAGCGTGAACGAAAAGGCCGAGGTGGTCGGCAAGGGCGACTTCCGCGCTCAGGTGGAGCGGACGTTCGAGAACCTCGGGGTCACGCTCGCCGCCGCGGGCGCGACCTTCCGCGACGTGGTGAAGGTCACGTACTTCGTCGTTGGGTTGAAGCCCGAACACGTCGCGCAGGTTCGCGAAGTGCGGCGCAAGTACCTCGACGCGGACCACCCGCCGGCGAGCACCCTGGTGGGCGTCGAGGCGCTGGTGGTCCCGGACTGGTTGATCGAGATCGAACTCGTCGCCGTCGTCGAGTGACGGGATTGTGTCGGCGCGATCGGTTACTTCTTCAGCCGGTCGATCAGGAACGACGCCGCGGTGGGGAACTTCTCGTTCGGGTCGGTGGCCGAGTGGAACTCGACCGCGACCCCGACCTCCTTCAGCTTCTCGGCCAGTTTCAGCCCGAGAATCGGCGAGTGCGTCGGGTCCGGGTGGCTCTCGCCGACCTTCGCGCCCTTCACCCCGGTGTAGTACAGCCCGATCGGCGGGTCGTCCTTCGTCACATGCGTGATCGGCGAATACTCTTTAATCCAGTCCGCGATCTTCTCTCGCTGCTTCTCCACCTCGTCGAGGTTCTTCATACCAAACGCGTGCGCCCCGTAGGTGTAGTTCGGGAGCCACTCGCGTACGGGCTTCGGGTCGAGCGTGACCTGCGCCCCGTTGACCGCGGCGCAGAACAGGCGGGTGGATTCGCGCAACACGGGGTCGTCACTCTTGGGGTCGGCCATGTCGTCGTGGAACGCCAGCCACAGCGACGAGCACCCGCCGGCGGAACCACCCGTCGCGCCGATGCGCGTCTTGTCGATGTTCCACTCCTTCGCCTTCGAGCGAACGAACTGCAGCGCCCGCGCCGCGTCTTCGAGCGGGGCCTTCACCGGCGGCATCACCTTCTGCTCGTTCGCCTGGGCCATCAGCCGGTAGTTGATGCTGACGACCGAGATGCCCTTGTCGAGGTAGCCCTTCACGGCGCCGAAATAGCTGCTCTTGTCGCCGCCGTTCCACCCGCCGCCGTGGATGCAGAACACCACCGGCGTCGGTGCGTCGGATTTCGCCTGCCAGAAGTCGAGTACATTGCGCGCGTGCTTGCCGTAGGAGACGCTCTCGGCGGTCGGCTTGATGGCCGGCACCGGGAGCTTCTTCTCGTCCTTCTTCTTCTCGTCTTTCTTCTCGTCCTTCTTGTCCTGCGCCTGACCGCCCCCGACGGGGATCAGCGCGGCGGTGAGCGCGAACAGGAGCATCGGCGGAAGGAGCCTGCGGACCAACATGGTTGCTCTCCGGGTGAGGTGGGGCGACGGGTATTGCGCCCCGACCGTACCACAGGATGCGCGGGACCGCAACGATCCACCGCTCGCCCAAAACGAAAGGTTCATTTGACGAAACGGCGCGCGTCGGTTCCAATGGCCCGTATCGCCAGCTAACGGGAGGGAGCGGAAATGAGACGCACAACTCGCGGGTTCGCCGGGGCGGGCGCGGTCGTCCTCGCGGCGGTGTGTTCCGTGGGGCGCGCGGCCGACGAGAACGAGCTGCCGGCCTCGCTCTCGGCCGATCAGAAGACGAACCTGTTGAAATTCCTCAAAGACAACGAGAAGCCCGACCGCTACGTGCCCAAAGGCGCGAAGTTCGCCGACGCGCCGCCGCCAAAGACGGACCTCGAACTCACGGCCACGAAGGACAAACCGCTCCGCCAGTACATGGTGCAGATCACCCCGCACCGCCCGGTTCCGGGCGAGGAGAAGGTCGGCAAGGCCGACGTGTACTTCTACCGCCCGAACCCGGAGAAGGGGAAACAGGGGCTGACGGTCAAGCACACGATCGACCTCGCGACCGGCAACCCGATCGGCGACCCGGAGGTGCTGACGAAGGCCCACACGCCCATTTCGCGCGAGGAGGTCGCGGAGGCGGTGGTGTCCTCGCGGGACAAGACGAAGGAAGTGAAGGCGCTGTACGAGGCCTATCCGGGGGCCGTGAAGTGGGAGTACCTCCAGATGAAGATCAACCGCAAGACCGAGCAGTTCGAGCCGGGCGACCGGGTGATCCGGTTCGTGTTCACCGCGACGCCGGCGGAGGGTCAGCCCGCACCGGAGCCGGTCCGCGTGCTGGTCAACATCACCAAAGACACCGTGACCCTGGACGACCGGTAACAGTAAATCCCAAAACCCAATAACCAAATCCCAAACCACAAAACCGGGTTCTGTTTGGGATTTGAGATTTGAGTTTTGGAATTTCCTCAAGGAGCCGCGATGGCACCGCAGTTCTCACGCTTCACCGCGTTCGGGGCCGGCGTCCTACTAACGGCCGCCGCCTGCTGGCTCACGCCGAGTCCGGTCGCCGATCCCGCAGCACCCGCCGGCACGGTCGCTCAGGACGCGCCCGCCGTGGCGAAGCAGCTGGGCGAGGCGTCCGCGCTGCCGCCGAACACCGTCCGGCAGGGGTTCCCGGCGGCGAAGTTCGACCCCGCGGCGCCCGAACAGAGCGATACGTGCTGGGAGGTCGAGTGGGAACTCACGCACCAGCGGAACAGCGTCTACATGCCGCCGGGGAGCGTGCCGCGGATCAAGAGCGCCAGGTTCATGTGGAAAGACAAGACCGGCACCCCGCAGTGGGTCACGGTCGTGCGGATGCTCGAAATCGCCGAGATTTACGTCCCCTACGACAACGGCAACACCGCGTTCCTCGACGTCCACGACATGCCATTCAACACCACCCCGGCACGGCGGGAGTTCCTCGGGCCGCCGTGCGTGGCCCCGGGGGAACTGTTGCAGTCACCGAACCCGGCGTGGTCGAACACGATCCACAAGGAGGTTCACGACGACGGGGTGCGGTGGATGAGCGCCGAGACGAGCGGCTTCAACCGCGTCTCCGACCGCGTGCGCCGCGGCGAGAAGATGATCCTGTGGGCGACCTACTACGGCGCGAACTACCGCTACATGATCGAGTACGGCTTTAGCGACGACGGGATGATTACCTGCCGCATCGGGCCGACCGGGCGGAACATCTTCAACCGCCAGAAGGATCTCGGCGACACGCACATGCACATCGGGTGCTGGCGGTTCGAGCCGGACCTCGGCGACCCGATCAAAAAGACCGGCGGGCCGAAGGACAACGAGATTCTGATCGCCCGCCGCGTCCTCGATGAGGAGAAGGAAAAGTTCGCGCAGGTGGCGAAGCCCTTCAACAAGAACGGCCTGGGCCAGGCGTGCGAAGGCAGCGCGCGGTGGGTGGCGGAGGAGTTCACGACGCTCCGCGTGGCGAGCAAGGTGCGGAAGAACTCGCACGGCCTGCCGATCGCCTACGACGTACTCTCGCACCGACTGGGCGGGATCGGCCGGTTGCAGCGCGAGGGCGGCACCTACGACGCGGACATGGACTTCATCAACCAGGACTTCTGGGTGACGCGCACGGAGTCCGGTTTCACCGATTACCTGGACGTGCCGCGGTACGCGAAGGGTCGGCGCCCGCTGACCGGTCAGCCCACGACGATCTGGCTTTGTACGCCCTCGTTGCACGTCGCGCGTACAGAAGACTTCGGCCAGGACACGGGCACGAACAGTTACGCCGGCGTGGCGATCACGACCTGGGCCGGGTTCATGCTCAAGCCCCGCGACCTGTTCGACGGCACCCCGCTGTACACGCCCCCGAGCCGCTTCCGGTAGTTCCCAGCTTTTCGTGCCTGAACCGTTTGAGGGGGTCTCATCGCTCGCGAGCCGCGACCGCCAGGGAGCGGGCGACACCACTCAGAACCGCATACGTTTCTTCCGTTGTGTATCGCTCCCTGGCGGTCGCGGCTCGCCAAACCATTCTGGGAACCGCTCCCGTCACACAAGCTGCACAATACCCGGTGTCCCATGCCCACACTCGTGCGTGTGCTTCTTCTCTCCGCGTTCGTGACGATCGCACTGTGCCCCGCACGGGCCGACGACGCGGAGCTGGTGCGCGAACGGCTGTTCCAGGCGAAGAAGGAGTACGACGCCGAGTCGCGCAAGTTCCGCGCCGCGGTTGGTGAGGCGCTGGACAAGCGCGAGGAGGACGCGCGCAAGGCCGGTAACAAGAAGGCCGTCGATCAGGTCAAGGTCGAACGCGACCGGTTCGAGAAGACCGGCGAGCCGCCGGCGATGACCCCGCTAGCCCAGTTAACCCAGATTCGGGCCGCGCGGACCAATCTCAACAAGGCGTACGCGACCGCGATCAAGGACTACGTCCGGCTCAAAGAGGACGCCGCCGCCGAGGCCGCCGAACAGGAACAGCAGAAGTTCGCGTTCGAATCCGCGCTCCAGTTCGTCAAACCGACGTTACCTCGTGACCCTCAAGCACTCCGACGTGATTGTGCAAGCCAACGGGCAAACCAAGTTCTTCACGATCAACGGCACACAGGCCGGGACGGGAGCGAAGCTCAAAATGAACGGGGAATTCGTACCGAACAGCATTTACATTCCCCCGGTCAGCAAGAACACGTCACAGGTCCGTTACCCGTTGGCCGGTAAATGGACCGCCTTCCGCGTCACCGTCGGGGTTCCGAAAATCGAAGCCAACGCCCAACCGCCGGCCACACCTCTCACCTTCGAGGTCGTCGGCGACGGCGGCAAATCGCTCTGGAAGTCGGAACCGGTGACGGAACTCGACACCTTCCAGACGTGCGAGTTGAACGTGACGAAGGTCAAAGTTCTCACCCTGATCGTGCATTGCCCGGGGCCCAACAACTGGGCGCAGAGCGTCTGGTTCGAGCCGGTCCTCATGGAGTGACCGCGGTCACGGGGGCAGGTCGAACCGTTCGAGCGTTCCGGGCTTGGGGTTGTGAACGACCAGCACCTGCGCGTCGTCCGACAGCGCGAACCTCAACTCGGTTCCGGCGGTCACGGTCGCCCGCGCGATCGCGTCGCCGCGCGAAGTCGCGGCCACGACTTCGATCGTGATCGTGCCCCCGACCGGCTTCCTCAGCACCGCGGCGCGGCGCCCGTCGGCGGACACCACCACCGGGGAACCCGGCAGGTACTCCGAACCGAACCGCAACAGCACGTTCCCCTTCCCGTCGAGCAGGTGCGGCGCCGCCGAGCTGCCGTGCGCCGGGCCGTTGTACCCGATCACCTCCCCGTTCGCGGACACGTCCGTGACGACGTGATTCTGCCCCTCGGGAGGCGGGGTGAAGTTCTTGCGCCCGGGCGGGTTCAGATCGCCGGCGAGGTCGAACCAGCGGAACCGGCCGGCGTACTCCGCGACCAGTACTCGCGCCGGGTTTTCGATGAAGTGAACGGTCCCGCCGGTCCAGGAGAGGTCGTCGAGAACCGCCTTCCCGCCCTTATCGGTCGCGAACACGCGGAACGGGACCGCCGGATGAGTTCCCGGTTTTGAAGCGCCCCGCGCGACCGCGATGTACTTGCCGTTCGGTGCCAGCCACGCGAGTTTGTGCTTCGCCTCGCCCGCGCCGTCCGGGACGTTCGGCACCGCGTGCTTCTCGGCCGGTTTGCCGGACATCACGTCCCACGTCCGCACGTGCGAATCGTCAGGGGCGTACTTCGCCACCAGCCCGCGGTTCAGCCCGGAGAACGCGTCGCCGCCGGTCAGGTTCCGGTCGAACTGAGGGTGTTCCGCACCGGTTTGCAGGTCGGCGGCGCGCGTGTGCGTTCGCGAGCTGCCCCAGAGAACCGTCTGATCGACGATCTGAACGGCCGCCGACACGCCGTCGGAATTGGCCGCGACGCTCCAGACCGGCTTGTCAAGTAAGACCGGTCCCAGTGGGGGTGGCTCCTTCGGCTTCGGGTCCGGCTCTTTCTCTTTGCCCTTCTTGTCCCCGTCCTTGTCTTTGGGCTTGGGCGGAGTCGTGTCTTTCGGTTTCGGCGGCGCAGGGTCTTTCGGTTTGGGCGCGGGCGGGTCGGGTTGCTTCGTCGGCTCGGGCGCCTTGATCGGTTCCGGTTCCGCTTTCGCTCGCCCCGCGGGTTCCGATTTCGGCTGCGCCGCGACCACGATCACGACCACGGCGCACACCGCGAGCGCACCGGCCGCGATCCACGCCGCCACCGGAACGCCCTTTTTCGGCCGCTCTTTCGCCGGCCTCCGCGTCCGGGCGACCGATTCCTCTTCGGGGTCCGACTCGCCCGCGCGCCGGACCACCACCGGCTTCCGCGGTTTGGCCGGAAGCGCGAACGCGGGCTCGGGTTCCTCGACCTCGACGCCCGGTTCCGGCGGCAGCGGGACGGGCACCGGCGCCCAGTCCGCGGCGACCGCCACACCGCCCATAAGCCCCAGCGCCGCGACCGCCTCGCGCTGGGTGGCGTCGTCGAGCGGCGCGGGGTCGCCTTCCGGGGCGAACTGGTCCAACCACGGAGTTTGCGGAATCGGCTTGCCGCAGGCGATCGCCAGCCGGCCGACCAGCGCCTGCACCGCGGCGTCGCCCGTCTGCCACAGCTCCTTCATCAGTTTCGATTCGGCCGGTTTCTTGTAATCGACTTCGGTGAACAGGAGGTTGTCGCCGTTGTCGTACTTTTCCCACAGCGATGAACCGCCCACCAGCAGCCCGCGCAGCGCGGTGGCTACGACGAGGTGCGGGAACCGGTCCACGTCCGAGGAATAGGTGCGGTTGGCGGCGCGCATCGGGTGCTGATACGAGGGGTGCCCGACCTCACCCGACGGCGTGTTGGCGAGCGCGGGCACCCACATGCCGTCGTAGTCGATCAGCTTCAGCCCGTAGGCCCCGGCCCGCGACCCCGGCACGAGCATCACGTTGCCGTGTTGCAGGTCCGCGTGCGCGACGCTCGCCTCCCGGAGTCGCTTGCACAGCTTCACCCACATCTGGCCCAGCGCCGACAGCACCTTCGCCGAACCGGCGTTCTCGCGGACCATCTGATTGAGGAGCAGTCCTTCGACCCACTCCATTTTGACCACCGGGCGCCATGCCCCTCCGACCCGGATTCCTTCGGGGAGAAACGTGAACCCGACCGCGAACGGCAGGTTTGCGCCCGCGAGCGCCTCGCTGACTTTGGCGTATCGTTCGGCCAGCCCGGTGACGGGTCGGGTGAAGCACTTGACGGCCCACTCGCGCCCGTCGGCCCCGCGCAGCTGATAGACGTCGGCGAAGTTCCCCGACCGCGGCAACGGCAGCCCGGTGGCCCCGACCACCGTTTCGCCACCCTTGAGGTCCGGGTCGGAGAACACCACCGACGGGTTCTGAACGGCCTCGTTGAACTCGTGCGACAGCGGCCAGCTCATGACGGCTCCGGGGCGAGCGGGAGTCGGATCGTGCCCGCGGCGCGGGAGGGATGGCGTGCGACCGCGGACTACTCTTTGGCGCGGGCGGCCGTGCCCTTCGACTGGATCTTGCCCTTCGGGTAGGTGTCCGCCGGCCACCAGTGCTCGATCTTGATCGTGCCGCCCGCAAGGGTCCACACCTCGACGAACTCGTCGTTCTTCAGGACCAGTTTCCCGTCGGCGGAACTGACGGTGCCCGGGTACGACTTGCCGTCCCGCGTGCGGGTGAAGGTTCCGTCCTTGCGGAGTTCGATCGTCGCTTTCACACCGCCGTCGTAACTGGCGGTGTAGGTGCCGGGCGGGAACGACGTGGTCCAGGTCGCCCCGGCACCCTTTTTGAACGCTTCGAGTTCCTTTTCGACTGCGGCAGCCTGATCGTCCTTCTTCGCCTTGACGTACTCCTTCACGGCCTGAGTGTACGCGGACTCCAGCGCCTTCCGCGCCGCCGGCGGCTTCTGCTGGAGCGCCGGCGGCGCGGTCTTGGGCAGAATGCCGTCCTCGTCGAACGCCTTGCGATCGACCTTCACCACGTCTACCAGCTTCTTGTCTCCGGCCTGTCGGGCCGCCTCCTCGCGCTTGTCGAACCAGTCCTCGGCGGCCTTGCGGTACTCGCGCATCTCCTTGTCGTAGGTGACCTTCGCCGCGAACAGTTTCTCCTTCACCGGGTCTTTCTCGTCAGCCAGCGCGACGCACGCCGCGACCAGTCCGGCGATCACAACCGCGCTGCGAATCATGAGGCGACCCCTGAGTGTTCGGTTGGCTCGTCCGGTGTTTGCTACTTGAGGATCGTGCCCTTCCCCTTGATCGGCCTCACAACGATCCGGTCGATCTGGAAGGACGTTTTCGGCCCCACCGCCAGGAACAGCGCCTTCTCGTTCGGCGTGCGGTACGATTCGTGGAGCGTGAGCCGGGTGAAGTCGCCTTTGAAAGAGGCGGTCGCCTTCTCGTTGAACGACACGTCGATCTTGCCCGTTCGGACGGAACACGTGAGGACATGATCCCTTTCGCCCTCGATGAGCTGACCTTTGGCCGTAATCAACTGTTTGTTATCAACGAACTCGAAACCGGATTCGTAACCCCGCGTCGGCCAACCATCGATGAAGACGAACACCTTGCGCCCGCCCGCGACCAGTCCCAGGCCGAGCCATTCGCCCCCTTCGACACGTCGGCAGGTCAGTTCGAGTTCGTACTCCTCGCCCGGCTCGTATGGCAGTTGCAACCGCGAATGCGCGTCCCCGGGGGTCGTCCCGACAAGGGCGTTACCGCTCCTCTTCCAGTCCCCGGCAAGCACGTGAGACTTCGGGTTCACCAGCGCCAACAGGTTGATCGTGTTCTCGTCGAGAAGCGCCTTCCACTCCTTCTCGACCGCGGCGGCCCGATCGTCTTTCTTCTCTTTGGTGTAAGCCTTCACCGCTTCGGCGTAAGCGGTTTCCAGCGCCTTCCGCACTTGCGCCGGCTTTTGCTGAACACTGGCCGGAGCCGTTTTTGGCAGCGTGCCGCCCTCGTCGAACGCTTTGCGCTCCGCCTTCACCGTGTCCACCGCTTTCTTGTCACCCGCTTTGCGCGCCGCGTCCTCGCGCTTGTCGAACCACTCCCCGACGGCGGTGCGGTAGGCCGACATCTCCTTGTCGTAAGCGACTTTCGCCGCGAACAGTTTCTCCTTGATCGGATCCCTGTCGTCGGCGCGTGCCGCACACGCGCACACCAGTACGACGACCGTCAGCGCGGTTCGCAACATCGCGGTGCCCTCGTCACTTGATTTTGACGGCTTCCAGTTTCAGGTTCTGCCGACCGACCTGCGAACCGATCGTACCCTTCGGGTTGATCGGCAGGTCGAATTTGTCCTTCGCCCCGCCGTTCCAGGTGACCACGACCGCCCCTTTGGCCTTGTCGAGCGCCCACTTGCCCGACCCGGCCCCGCTGGTCGAGCTATCGACGGCCCCGTCTTCCTTGAACAGCCACTCGCCCTTGTAGTCCCCGACGCTGACCTTCCACGTGCCCAACAGGGCCGTTTTGAACTTCTCGTCGGGTTCTTTGCGGAACGCGCTCAGTTCCTTTTCGACGGCGGCGGCGAGGTCGTCCTTCTTGGCCTTCGTGTAGGCCTTCACCGCGTCAGTGTAGGCCGCTTCCAGCGCCTTTCGCGCCGCCGGCGGTTTCTGGGCGATGGCCGCCGGAGTCGTTTTGGGCAGCGCATCGACCTCATCGAACGACTTCCGATCGGCCTTGATCTGATCGACCAGCTTCTTGTCGCCGGCCTTGCGTGCGGCTTCTTCGCGCTTGTCGAACCAGTCCTCCGCAGCCTTGCGGAACTCGGCCATATCCTTGTCGTAAGTCACTTTGGCCGCGAACAGCTTCTCCTTGATCGGGTCTTTGTCGTCCTTCTCGTCCGCCCGGGCCAGCACCCCGCTGGCGGAGAGCAACCCGGCGAACACGAGAACGCGCACACGTGTTGACATGAAACACCTGGGGTCAAAGGAAGGTGAGGTCAGTGCCCGAAGGGCACGCTTAGCGGTTCTTTCCGAACGGCGTGACGCGAAACTCTTTCACATCAACGATACTCTTACCCGAGCGGACCGCGATGGCCCCGGTCGCGCTCAGGTCGTACTTCTTCCGCTCCTCGAACACCGTTTTCCCGTCCACCGAAATCTGCATCCCCTCTTCGGTGAGTTGCCACCGGAGCGTGTACCACGTGTTCGGCTTGAGCGGGGTCGCTTTCGCGGTGGCGATGCTGCCGCTCTCCGGCTTGTCGGTGCCGTCGGGCCGGCAGACACGCAGCTCCCGCGGGTTCACCTCCCAGTTGAAGATGACCACCGCTCCGCGCGGCGCGTCCAGGCGGATGTTTTCCGACTCGGTTCGAGCCACAACCACGATTTCGACCCTACCGGCGTGCTTCCGAATCGTCGGGAGGCTCGTTTGAGGCGAGATTCGGACGTAGTCGTCCTGAATCGTGGCGTTGGCCAGATCAACGTGCCGCCACTTTTCTTTCAGGAGGAAGTCGAGTCGCGCCTTCTCGACCGCGGCGGCTTCGTCGTCCTTCTTGTCCCTCGTGTACGCCTTGATCGCCTCACCGTAAGCGGTCTCCAGCGTCTTCCGCGCCGCGCCCGGGCGCTGCTTGAGGACCGCGGGTGCCGATCGGGGCAACTCGCCGTCCTCGTCGAACACCTTGCGATCGACCTTGATCTGATCGACCAGCTTCTTGTTCCCGTCGTTGCGGGCCGCGTCCTCTTGCTTGTCGAACCACTCTTCGGCCTGCTTGCGGTACTCGCGCAACTCCTTGTCGTAGGCCACCTTCGCCGCGAACAGCTTCTCCTTCACCGGATCCTTGTCGTCCGCCCAGGCCGCGCACGCCGAAGCGACGAATCCGACCAGTACAACCGCGACACGGATCATCGCTCGGCTCCTGTAAATGGGGAACACGGTCTCATCAAGAGACAATAAATCCGCCGGCCCGCGCCCGCAAGAGGATCGGTCGCTGGCGGTTACTTGGAGTGGTAATGCAACGGTGTGTCGCGGTTACCCGTTGGACGCGGTGCGCCACTTCTTGAGCAGCTCCCACAGCACCGCGGCGATGTTCCACGCGTCGTCGTGCCCGCGGTGGTGGGTGCCTTCGAGTGTTAGCCCCAGCAGGGCCATCGCTTGCGGCAACCCGACCTCGGTCGGCAGCCCGCGGGTCACGGCACACAGCGTCTTGACGTTGAGGTGCGACGGACCGAACGGATAGCGAACGCTCTGGTCGCGGCACTGCTTCTCGAATTGCCGGCGGTCGTAGTCGCCGAAACTCGCCCACAACCGCTCCTGCGAGTGGTATTCGTCCTCCAGGAGCTTACACGCGTCTTTGAACAGGATCCCAGTACTCACCTGTTCCTGCGTGAGCGTGGTGAGGCTGGTGCAGAACGGGCTGACTTTCGACCGCTCCGGGCGCACCAGGATGCTGCGCTTCTCCAGCCGCCGACCCGTACCGAGTTCCAGCGGGGTCAGGCCGATCTCGATGATGTCGTTCGTCTCGCCCTTCGGCGGGAACCCGCCATCCCAGCACGTCGATTCGATGTCGATGACGATGATGTGATCGAGCCGTTTGGCCATGTCCAGGTTCGCGTGGTTGAGTTCGGGCGAGACGGGGTTAGTTTAGCAACCGGCGTACCGGTGCGTTCGATCCGGCACCCGGTTTGCTTGCTCGTGCGTGACCGAACACTCTCACAACGGAGATTGCGATGGCGAAGCAAACGAAGGGCAAGGGTACGAGCGACAACGGAACCGAGGCGGTGGCGTCGATCGGCGGCGCGGCCGGAGGCGCCGCGGCCGGGGCCGCCGCCGGGTCGCTGCTCGGCCCGATCGGCGCCGCGCTCGGCGCGGTCGTCGGCGGGGTGGGCGGGGCAGTTCTGGGCAAGGACGCGGCGAAGGGCAAATCCGCGCCGGCGGTGAAGCGCGCCAAGACCGCGGTCAAGAAGGCGGTGAAGGCGGTCGCGGCCAAGAAACCAGTGAAAAAGGCCGTGGCGAAGGTCTCCGCGGTGGCGAAAAAGACCACGACCGCGGTCAAGAAGGCCGTCACGGGCAAGAAGCCGGCGAAGAAGGGCGTGGTCAAGAAGGGCAAGAAATAGCGCCGGTTCCGCGGGCGACCGGGCAGGTTCGTACGGTTGCGCCTTGAAACGGGCGCGCCGGTCTCGAAACTAGACCCCACCCCGCCGGAGCCGACCGAATGGACGTGTTGCTCACCGCCGAGCGGATCCACACGCGCGTCACCGAACTGGCCGACGAGATCGCCCGCGACTTCGACGGGCGCCCCGTCACCGTGGTCGGCATCCTGACCGGGTGCCTGATGTTCACCGCCGACGTGATCCGGCGCATTGATCTGCCGATCCGGGTCGCGTTCGTCACCGCGTCGAGCTACCGCGGCGAGACCACCGTCGGCGCGCTATTGGAGATCCGCGACGAACTGCTCCCGGACATCCGCGGGCGGCACATCTTGTTGCTCGACGACATCCTCGACACCGGCAAGACGCTGACGCGCGTGGTCGCGCACCTGATCGACCGCGGCGCGGCCTCGGTGAAGGTGGGCGTCTTGTTGCGGAAGCTCGGGCGGCAGGAAGTGCCGTTCGAGCCGGATTACGTCGGGTTCACGATCCCGGACAAGTTCGTCGTCGGCTACGGGCTGGACTTCAACGACGAGTACCGGCACCTGCCGTTCATCGGGGTGCTGCCGTCGGAGAAAATCTCAAGACCCAACTAACAAATCTCAAAGAAAACAGCAGCCCGGTCTTTCTGCATTGTTTGGGATTTGCTACTTGAGTTTTGGGTTTTACTCGTTTCGAGTGAGCGCTCGCCCCTTCCCAAATCGTTCGACACGTGGAATCCGAACTCTCGCACACGAAGCTGTTCTTCCTGGCCTCCGACCTCGGGGCCGGGGACGCCGTCGGGCAACTCGTGCTGCTGGTCTGCGGGCTGCCGCGAGACCGGTTCGTGCGCTCCGTCGGCGTTCTGGGAAGCGCCGACACGCCAGCGGCCGAAGCATTGCGCGCCGCGGGGGTGTCGGTCGCGGCGCTGCCGGTCCAGGGGCCGCTCGACTTCAGCGGAATGCGCCGGCTGCGCGCCGCAGTGCGCGAGGCGAACCCGGCCGTGCTGCACGGCTTCGGCCCGGACGCGGTTCGCGCCGCCCGGCTCGTGATCGCCGGCGACGGGCAGGGCGGCAACACCCCGCGGTTCGTCGCGTCCGCGGTCACCTCGCCCGGGGGCGGGGTCGGCGGGTGGATGGCCGCCCGACAACTGCGCCACGCCGACCGCGTCATCGCGACCGGGTGGGCCGAGGGCGAGCGGTACCGGCGGCTCGGCGTTCGCGGCGACCGGCTGACGCGCATCAACCCGGCCATCGCGGACCCGCCCGACCCGCCCGACCGCACCGCGTTCTGCCGCGACATCTCCGCCCCGACCGACGCGAAGCTGATCTTCGCCGGCGGCGTTCTGAAAGACGCGATCATCGCGTTCGACATGATGCGCTACGCCTCCCCTGCCCTCCAGTTGGTGCTGAGCGCGGACGGTCCAGAGCGCGCGGCGGCCGAAGACCTGGGCCGGGCGCTGGCGTTCGACGACTTCCGCATCCGGTTCACCGGCCTGCGGGCCGATCTCCCGGCCGCGGCGCGGCTCGCAGAACTGGTGTGGGTCACCGGCGCGCAGGGCGGCGCACATCAGGCGCTAGCCGCGATGGCGGCCGGGAAGCCGGTGATCGCGTACCACACCCCGGAGTTGGCCGAGGTGATCGACGACGGCGTAACGGGTTACCTCGTGCCGCAGGGCGACCGGGCGGCGCTGGCCGCGAAGGCGCACGCGGTATTGCAATACCCGGCGGTCGGGGTGCAGATGGGCGAGGCCGGCCGCGCACGGGCCGCCGAGCGCTTCGGGGTAATGCGCATGGTGGAACACCACACGCGGGTGTATCAGGAGTTGGTGGGGTGACTTGGCGAACGGCCGGTGTGAGCCGGCCGGTACGACTCGAACGCAGCCCTCGCGCATCGCTCTCACCGGCCGGCTCACACCGGCCGTTCGCCGTTGATGGCCAGGAAGTTCCGCAGGATGGTCGGCCCTTCGATCGTCAGGAAGCTCTCCGGGTGGAACTGAACCCCGTGGAGGGGCCACGACTTGTGCCGCACGCCCATGATTTCCCCCTCCGCGGTCCACGCGGACACCTCGAAGTCAGGGTTCGTCCACGTCTCCTTTTTGATGACCAGCGAGTGATACCGGGTCGCGTCGAACGGGTTACTCATTCCCCCGAACACGCCCCGGCCATCGTGGTGAATCGGCGACACTTTCCCGTGCATGATGCGCGAGTTGCGAATGACCTCGCCGCCGAACGTGTGGCCGATGCACTGGTGCCCGAGGCACACCCCGAAGACGGGCGTGGTCGAGGCGAACCGCTTCAGCACGTCGTTGCAGATCCCGGCTTCCTTCGGAGTACACGGCCCCGGCGACAGCACGATGTGCGACGGGGCGAGGGCCGCGATCTCCTCCAGCGTAATCTGATCGTTGCGGACCACCTTCATGGGCAGGTTCGGGTCGATCTCCCCGAACCGCTGCACGAGGTTGTAGGTGAACGAATCGTAGTTGTCGATGAGCAGGAGCATTGGCAACGCAGAGTACAGAGTGCAGAAGTGAAGTCATCTTATGCGGACGGGTCGGCCTTCTCCCACCTCTTTCTTAGCCACCGCAGCCAAAGTAGAAACAGCCCTTGTGACATGACGGCACCCGCGACGCCTGCACCGATCCGCAGTGGGATTGAATTCACGCCACCGGCGACCCAGAAGCCAACAGCGAACCCGACCGAGAGAGGAATGATCCAGTAGAGCAACTCAATGAGGGTCAAGCGATACCTCCACTCGTCATCGCGGTCAAAGAGGTCCGCTCACCCGCTCGTGGTAATGAACCGTCACCCCTGCCGCCCCGGTAGCTTCTGGGCGCTGTAGGCGGTGGCGTCGTACATCCCCTTTGCCTCGTCGTCAGGCACAACCTTACACAGGCGGTCACTTCGGGGCGCCGAAGGTGTACTCTTTCCAGTCCACGCCGTAGCTCGGGCCGCGGCTGAGGAATGCCTTCTCCGCGGTGCAGTCGAACACCATCATGTCGATCGTGCCCTTGCCCACGCAGATTTCGCACTTCGGATCGGCGAACAAGCTCTGAAGTTTGCCCGCGTCCCACTTCGCCGGCGATGCCGCGAGGTGGTCGTAAGCCTTCTTGCACCGTGCGTGTAGCGGAACCTGCTTGTCTTCGGGCGTGTTCGTCATCGCGCGCGTCCCGAACCCGACGCGGGCAAGCCGGCCCTTCACGAACTCCGTGTGAATCTTCTTCGGCGAGCCTTCGATCGACAGCAACCGGCCGGTCTTGTCGCCCATCACGAACGTAAACCATCCGGCGTGCTTGTCGCGCTCCACTTCCTTCACGACCGCGTCCAGGCTCTCCTGATAGAGCAGGTGGGCGATGAGGGCGTAACTCGGAATCCCGACGCGGGCGCCGAGCGACTTGTTGCCGAGGTCGGCGCTCGTCCAGGTGAGCGCCAGCCCCGCGGAGTTCAGCCCGGCGCCGGCCCACATGCCGGGGAACCCGTAGGCGAGCACACTCGGCCCGTCCCCGGTACGCCACTCCACGACCGACGCCATCCCGGCGACCGATTCCATCCAGTCCCATGTCTGGCCGACGAGTGTTTGCTTCGCGCTCGTCTCCGGCGGCCCGACCGCGACCGCGGTGCAGTGCGGCACCTTCGGCAGCGCCCCGCGGTGGTACAACTCTTCGTGCAGTGTAATGAGGACAAGTTCCTCGACCTTCAGCCCGCTGCCCTCGGCCGCGCCGGCCAACTCGTCATGCACGACCGGACACACGTCCTTCATCGCCTTGCCGCAGGCGTCGGCGTAGCGGAGCATGTCGTCCTTTGGCGCCGGCTTGCCGACGAACGAGCCGTAGATTTCCTTGTCGAGGAAGCTGGCGATGCCGTCCTTGTAGAGCTTGCCGTAGGCTCGGCCGCGCTCGCGCGGCTTGCCGGTGATGATGTGCTTGGGCGCGAACGGCTCGACCTTCGGCGCGCCGACCGCGCCCGCCGGGAGCGCGGAGCAGGCCACGCCGGCGGCCACTTGGCGGAGGAACTCGCGGCGCGAGGTTGTGGGGAGCATCGTATCGGCTCCTGAAGGGAACGTTAACCTTGTCGCCCCGGCAGCTTCTGGGCGCTGTTGGCGGTCGCATCGAACTTGCCCTTCGCTTCCTCGTCGGGCACCACTTCGAGGTAAGCGTCGGTCGCGGGGAGGTCGTACCACGCGCCGTCGGCGAAATCGACGATCGCCTTACCGCCGTAGTTCACCGTGACGACGCGGCCGATTTTGCCGGCGAACCGCTCGTATTCGGCGTGCCCGGGCTTGACGCGAACGTATTTGTCCGTCCAGGTGCGCTTGAGAGCTTCGGCTTCGTCGTAGGTGGGGAAACGCATGGGTTGGCCTTTTCGGGTGGCCGACTTTCTCCGAAAGTCGGTGGTCACACCCCGAATGACGGTGTTCGTTACTTCGCGTGCGCACCCCAACTCCATCGCTGTCGCTGTCGGAGACAGCGACCCACCCGAAAGACGCTATCCCCGAAACGCCTTCGGGCCGTGGGCCGGCGGGTCGAAGTCGATCCCCTTCAGGAACCGCAGCGCGTCGGCGGCGCCGTACTCGCGGTCCATCCCGGGGTCGTGCCAGTCTACCGACAGAGGGCCGTCGTACCCGATCGCGTTCAGCGCACGGATGATCGCCGGCCAGTCGATCCCGCCGTGCCCGGGCGAGCGGAACTGCCACCCGGCGCGCGGGTCGCCGCTCGGCCAGTAGCCCGCCAGCACCCCGGCCCGGCCGTTCAATGTTAACTGCGCGTCCTTGATGTGAACATGATAAATGCGGTCCGGGAACCGGCGGATGAACTCTACCGGGTCCACACCCTGCCAGTGCAAATGACTGGGGTCGAACGTCCAGCCGAAGTCCTCGCGCCCGTCGAGCGCGTCGAGGACGATTTCGGCCGAGTACAGGTCGAACGCGAGTTGCCCGGGGTGAACCTCGCAGGCGAACCGCACCCCGCACTCGCGCGCCGCGTCGAGGATCGGGTTCCACTGCTTGGCGAAGCCCCGCAGCGCCTCCGCGATCACGTCCTGCCGCGGCGCGGGGTAGCCCGCGACGTAACCCCAGATGGGCGAACCGGAAAAGCCGCTCACGACCCCGGCGCCGAGTCGCTCGGCGAGCCGGAACGTCGCTTTCATCTCTTCAGCCGCGCGCTGTTGCACGCCGGCGGGGGTTCCGTCGCCCCACACGTAATCGGGCACGAGACTTTGGTGCCGGCGGTCGATGGCGTCCGAAACGGCCTGCCCGACCTTGTGGTTGGCGATGACCGGAACTTGCAGGTCGTTGCGGGCGAGAAGATCGAGCCGCGCGGGGGCGTATCCGTCGTCGGATAGCCCGCGTTGCACTTCGAGGTGGTCGCCCCAGCAGCACAGCTCGAACCCCGCGTAGCCCCACCCGGCGGCTTTGGTGACGAGCGATTCGAGCGACAGATCGGCCCACGGGCCGCTAAAGAGCAAAATGGGACGCGGCATGTGACCGTCCGATGGTCAGGACAGAGCGTGTTTGTCTTCGCCCCAACGGGGCGTCGAACAATAGCCCAGGGCGCTGGTCCTGGGTAGGTGGGTGATATTGTACCGCCGACCCAAAGCGGCGGGACAGGTTGGTTGTGCTACTCCTTCGGATATGAGCTGAGAGCAACACCACTCGGCGATCGCGACGCGCCCGGTACGAAAACGCTGGGGAAATCAAAGATTGCCAAAGATTGCCAAAGATTGCCAAAGATTGCCAAAGATTGCCAAGTGGCAATCTTTGGTTTTCCCAGGGCTTTTGGGCCATTTTTTCAAAGATTGCCAAAGATTGCCAACTCGTCACCCCGCCCTTGTTATTGGCGAGCGGGGTGTCGCCCTTGTACTCGCAATGCCCACAAAATCGCATCACGAGGTTACGGCGCCCCAATCACCCCAGCGGCGGTTCCTCGGGCTTCTTCGGCTCGTCCGGCTTGGGCGGATCGAGCAACGAGCGCTCGATCTTCGGTTCCGGCGGCGGGGGCGGCGGGCTGAACGGCAGCGTCGCCGGCGGGGTACTCGGCGCCGGGACCGGCGGGGGCGAGAGCACCGGTAGCGAGGTCGGGCTGATCGCGGGAGCCGGCGCCGGGGCCGTCCCGGACGCCAGCTTCGGCGGGGCCAGCGGGACCTCGATCTCCTCGTCTTCCTCGAACACCTCGTCCAGTTCCGCCTCGTCCACCTTCTTGCGCATGAGCAGGTAGATCATCGTCGCGGCCGACCAGAAGAAGCTGTAGCTGAATCCGAGCATCATCAGGAACGCCAGCATCAGCCAGAAGCACACGATCCCGGCGCCCCAGTTGTTGTACCACCAGAACTCGGCCCGGTTTTGCTCGTAGGCAACCTTGTTCGCCGGCTCGTACCGGTACACCTCGCGAACCTTCTTGGCGTCTTCTGTCGTCTCCTGCCCGTTCTGGTCGAGTTTCACCCACCGCCCGCGGACCTCGTAGGGGCTTTCCTTGGTCAGCAGTTCCTTCCACCCGAACGACTCGGGGGCGTAAATGAACAGGTACTCGGGCTTGCGGTCCTTCCACACGAGGCTCGCGGTCAGCCCGACCGCCCACTTGCCCACGTACACCGTCAGCGACATGAAGAACAGCACGAACAGCGTGATCGCGGCCCCGTACAGCACCGCGACCAGCCAGTTCCAGATGTAGTGCCACGGGGCCTGGTAGACGTAGTTCACCGACCGCGACAGCGCGTCGAACGTGTCGCTCTGGTCGCCCTCGGTGCTGAGCGTCGTGTACATCATCGGGTAACCGACCAGCCCGACGAGGAAGATAGTCATGATCGCCCCGCCGACCAACACCGCCGGCAGGGCCACGCCCAGCAGCACGATGTCGCCGACGAACGGGATCAGGGCGAACAACCCGTAAACGAACAGCCCGAACACCACCAGCGCGATGATGGCCAGCGGGACCAGCGGCGCGCCCAGGTAGCTCATGTACCGCTTGGCGACGAACCGAACCGCTTGCATGAAGGTGATCGGCCCCTTGTTCGTCAGTTGCACCGCGGCCAGCCGGGTGATGACCCCGCCGCAGAACGCCCACACCGCGACGTTCGCCAGAAGGATGAAGAAGAGATAGACCCGCGTCTGCGGGCTGACGCCCGGCGAGACGAGCTTGGCGACCGGCAACAGCAACTTCACGAGCGGTTCGATGAGTACCGGCACCGAACCGGAGGCGAAGTTCTCCAGGGCCGTTTTGCGGTCCGCGGCGCTGCCGCCCAGCACATCGGTGAAAAACAAAAACGGGTTCGGCCCGCGGTATTCGTACCACGGGAGCGTGCGGAACCGGCCGCCCGGTCCGGCGAGCTGGTCGAGTTGCTGCCACTGGGCATAGTCGCGGGCGAATCGGCTGTCCCCTTCGGTCTTGACGGCGGCTGGCAGACTGTCGTTGTCGTATGGCTTGCCGGTCGCCGGATTGGTCTTGCCCTCGAAGTCTACCTGAATCTCTCGCGCGCTGTACTTCTCGTCGTCGCGGGTCGGGGCCTTGTAGTAGAAGGCGTAGGACAGGAGCCACCACAGGAACGACATCACGAGGATGCCGATGGCGGCGACGAACAGCTTGCGCGGGTCCAGGGCGACCTGGAAGCACCGGAAGATGTTGGTCCACGGCAGGGCCGTGCGATAACTGAACCCGCCTGACTGGTCACGCCCGTCGGCCATGCTGGCTCCTAATAGCTTGAGATGCGCGCGTCGTGTCGCGAGCCGTCGTACTGAGTGGCTTGCGGTAACAGGGGGGGATTATACCCGCCCCCGCGAACACGGCAATTGGGGTCGGCAAGAGTCCCGGGCCGCGTCGATCTACTCACCTTCCGATTTGTCGCCGGTGTGCCTACAATCACCGGTTGGTGTACACCCGCACCACAACCCGGAGACGCCACGATGGCCGCCAAGTTTCAGCTCACCAGCGAGTACGCGCCCGCCGGCGATCAGCCCAAGGCCATCGAGCAGCTCACACAGGGCTTCGCGGGCGGCAAGAACCTTCAGGTGCTCCTCGGTGCGACCGGCACCGGGAAGACGTTCACCGCAAGTTGTATGATCGAGCGGCTCCAGAAGCCGACTCTCGTGCTGGCGCACAACAAGACCCTCGCGGCGCAGCTCTACAAGGAGTTCAAGGGGTTCTTCAAGAACAACGCGGTGCACTACTTCGTCAGCTACTACGACTACTACCAGCCCGAAGCCTACATCCCCCAGCGCGACATCTA
>CAZBXY010000113.1:0-22262 GCA_964495365.1 uncultured Frigoriglobus sp.
GGTTCAGTTCGAGGCCGAACGCTTGCGCGACATCGGCGTCGAAAACGCTATCGACGACTTGCACTTCGAGGAAGTGGTTGCCGCTGCCGAGCGTGCCGCACTGCTCGGCCCCGCGCTTGACCGCGTGATCGCTCACCTGATGCGGGTCGCCGCCGTCGATGAACCCGTTGGCTTCGGTGTGGTCGAGGTCGGCCTGCACGCCCAGCCCGCGACCGACGACGAACTTCGGCCCTTCGCCCATGAGGCGCCGCGTCTCGGTGGTGTCGAACTTGTACTTTCCGGTGCGCCCCGCGCCGCTCGGCACACTGTAGAACAGCGCCTTCACCAACTCCTTCATGTGGTGCTTCACGTCGTCCAGATAGAGGTTCGTCTTCACCAGCCGGACGCCGCAGTTGGAAACGACGAACCCGTTGGCGACGAAGTTGTGATCGTCATGGTTGACGGTGAAGTCGTACACCAACCCGTCAAAGTCAGCGATGGGTGTGACCGACTCGATCACGTCCCACACCATGACGGAATCCGCGAGCACCTGCCGGTCGCGACAGAAGTCGGCGAAGCGCGTGAAGCCCGCGCCGGCCCGCGGACGGGTCTTCCGTTTCTCGTAGAGCGAGCGCTCCACAAATCGCGCGTTCGCGGTCACCCCGACGAGTTGGCCGAAGATTTCTGCGCGCGCCGTTCCCGCGGCAGCTAGCGCAACCGCTTCATCGGCGATCGCCTGTCGGTGCGCGACGAACCGCTCCTTCTCCTTGAGGTATTGCACCGCAAGCGGCGCCTTTGCGCTCCGGGCGCGGTTGTACTCGAAGCCGACCCGGGACCACAGCCGGATGAGATTGGCCGAGTCGTTGGCAACCACGAGTCGCAGCCGTATCGACCGGTCGCCGTCGGGATTCTGTTGCTCGTCGCGCCGGCCGAACTTCTGAACTGCGATGCCGAACTCGCTGAGCCACTTCGCGATGTGCGCGAGGAACTGCTTGCCACTTTCGACCTGCGCGGTCCTCTTGCTCATGCTCAGAACCGGGGCCGCGAACACCGTGTCGTGGTTCGGTGCGGTCGCGGGGGTACTGAGTTCGGCGCCGAACAGCGCACCGAGGAACAGTCGCTTGTGCCAGAGCGGGGCGCGATCGAGCCATTCCGGCAGATCGTAACTCTGTTTCGCTTTCGGGCCGGCCGGCGCGCCGAGCGCCGCGAGCAGCGCCGCGAACCCGCGCCCGACCACCTTGAACCACTCCTCCGTGCGATTGAAGGAATACTCCTTGTAGGTCGTGGTGATCGTGTGCGTGCGGTCGCGCCGGTACACCTTCGACGGCGTTACCCCAATCGCTTCAACGTCCGCGCGGATCGTTTCGAGGTCTTCAGTCTTGCCGTGAAACGTGACAACGCCCTTGCCGTGTTTGTCGAAGTGCAGGCTGCCATCGCCGAAGACGAAGCCGAGCAACTTGCAAAGGAACGGCACCGCCGGCGACGAGTATCGCAGTGGGAGTAACCCGCGATCCTTCAGGTACGTGACGACTTGCGCAGTTCCGTTCCCGGCATCGGTAATGCCGTACTTCGGCAGGAGTTCGCGGAACTGTTCTTCGGTCAGGATGAGTTCGTCCGTTGGTGCTTCGTACGGAACGCCCTCGAACGGCGAGCGAGCGACCTTATCGCCGGGCTTCAAATCGCCGAGCGGTTTCATACCGTCGGGCGTCCAGACCGGGTGATCGGTCGTTCCACGAAGGGTATCACCGGCTACAGTGCGGAGTTCGACAACGGACTTTCGCGGTTTCTGACCGAACCACCGGCAGGCGGTCGTGTGAACACGATCGGAGGTGGCGAGGTCGTGACAGGCGAGTTCGGCACGTTGCCATTCGGCCGACATTTCGCCGATGGGCCGCGTATAGCCGTGCCGGTGCAGCACGCGCGAATCGCCCGTCAAGCAATTGATGTCGTACCCGACTCCGCCGGGCGAGATGACACCGCCCTCGTCGGGGTCGGTGGCGCAGACGCCGCCGATGCAGAACCCGTAGCCCCAGTGGATGTCGGGCATCGCGATGCTGGCGACCTGGATGCCCGGCAGCGTCGCGACGTTGGCGACCTGATCCGGCGCCTGATCCTTGCGGATCGTTTCGATCATCTTGTCGCTGGCGTAGATGTGCCCGTCCACGCGCATCCCCGCCTTGTAGCTCTTGGGGATGCGGTGGCAGCAACAGCCGATGTGTTCCAGCGGCCCGGTAAATTCGCTCTTCATAAATACAAATCCAAGAGAGCCGCACGATCAACGCAGAAAAGACACGATTCAGACAAGAAGCCGTGTTGAACTGAATCTCTCTTCTTTTCTGATCGTGTTTTTATCTGCGTTCATCGTGCGGCTGGTTTTCAAATATCGACGATGACTTCCGCGAGCCACCCGTCGGCGGTCTTCTCCACCTTCAGCTCGTGGTAGGTGATCGCCTTCACTTCGTGGGCGAACACGTGCCGCGACGGGTCGTACTCCTCGCCCTTCGCGGTCGCGGTCAGCCCGCTATCACTCACGCTCACGTCGAACGCGGCAAAGAGTACGCGATCCGTGTCAAAGCGGAGCAGCAGTTCCTTGAGCCAGTCGAACAGGAGGAACTCGCGGTCGTCGCCGGCGAGTTCGATCCGCACATCCTGTGCCGGGCGCACGCTCGCCGGGTCTTCGATCATCGCGACGACGAGGCACGCGGCCATTTCGGCGAACAGCGCGTTGAGGTCCGGGGCGGTCGCCCGCAGCCCGAGGTCGGCGGTGTGTTCGAACAGCTCGTGCATCGCCAGTTCCACGGACACAGGAGGGCGAGCGGGGGTTCACCGGTCTTCGACCGTCACCGGCGCCTGACGCAGGACAATGTGAGTGGCAGGACCGGCCGCGGTGAGCGTGATCGCGACATCGAAATGAATGCGGACGCCGCGAACGGTGATCCGAAACGACCCACGGTTGACGTACGCGGACGGCGGCTGGGTGAACACGATGTTCAGCCAGGCCATGATCGCGATCCGGGCCGTAACTGCCTGCTGCAACCGGAGCGGGATGTTGTCGCGTTCGACCCACGCCCCATCGACGAGGAAGCTGACGACCAGCGCGCCGGGTGTGGGTACGAACCGGACCTCGTCCGCGCGGTGCCGAACCGCTTCGGTGAGGATGAGGTTCACGAGGCGCCCGAGCTGTTCGTCGTCCGGGGGCGGTTCGGGTGGTGCGGGCGGGGCGGTCGAAACGAACCCCGGTTCGAGTTCCGGGAAGTGGACCAGTTCTTCCGTCACGCTCTCGGTTTCGGTCGAATCGTAATGGCGGTCGAGCGCGTCTTGCATGTCCTCGCCCTCGACCGTGACCAGGACGATGTCGCGGTTGAGGATGAATTCGAGCCGCTGCGTCAGATCGAGGTCGTTCGGATCGACGGCCGCGACGAGCAGCACGCGGTCCTGCACGTCGAGCGGCAGCACGCGGCTCTCGCGGGCGACCGACTCCGGCATCAACTCCACAACCTCCCGTGGGATCGTGAACCGCGCGAGGTTCACCGTAATGTTTGTCGCGGGAAGGAGTTGCAGGAGCGACTTGGGGTATCCGATGAACAGTTCCGCGGGGATCGTGAGCCGGGCGCGGATCTGGGTGGCGTACACGCCGGCGTGCCGGTCGAGTTCGTGTCGCGTGGCGCTGTCGCGGGGATAGCGGTCGGCTTCGGCCTTGAGCCGGATGAAGTGCGCCCACGCCGCGTTGTGATCCTCGCCGGTCTCTTCGAGCCAGTCGGCGAACACGAGCCGCGCCGTCACGTCCGACGGGCGCTCCAGGTATTTCCGCATGAACGCATCGGCGTCCAGGTTCTGTTCCGCTGACATGAGTGGCCCCGCGAACGCGGCTCAGTCGTCTTCGTCCTCATCTCCATCTGAACCGCCGGGGAACCGTTTCGCAAGTGCCGCGAGCCTTTGCCGGCCAAGTTGGTTGTTGGCCACATCGAGTACGAGCGTTCGCGGGAGCGTTTTGGAAGCAAGTAGGACGTCTGCGTCGCTCGCATCCAGTTGGTTGAACCGGAGAAAGAGGTAATTGAGCGATGCGAACCGCGGTGCCGAGGCGATTCGCTCAACCGCAGTGTGTCGCGTGGCCCGGTCGCCGGCGAGCGATCCACTGAGGTAGAGCGATTCGAGCTTGAACGCCGCAGGCGCGTTCGCGAGCGCCTCCACGGCCACTGCTCCGAGGCCGGGTTCGTTGATTGTGGCGCCGCGCAAATTGATAAGATGCGGTGACTCCATTAGCTCCGCGAATCGTTCGGGGCCGAAGTAGCGTTTTTCTTCAAAGTGTCGCAAGGCCGTGATCGTCCTCACCGCGCGCAGATGGCGGCTCGCGGACAGAGCCTCAATTTCAGCGAGCGCGGTGGGGGTGCCGTCCGGGTAGAGCGCCCGGAGTTCCAACTCGAACTCGACCGGCTCAAGTTCGAGCGCGTTCCCTGCGAGGCGAATGTAGTCCGTCGAGTGAACTTCGACGCCGGTCAGGAACCCGCGGACGTATTCGCCCTCGGTTTCGCTCACGCCAATGGCCCGGCGCCACCCGCCGCCGAGCGCGGCCCCGTGCTTCCCCGCGATCCGTGCGCCAGGATCACTCCTTTCGCGCACGGACTCCGGCAAACTCACGGGGTTGATCTGGGCGCGGATGAACTCGGCGCGGGCCTCTTCGCCGTTCTCCTGAAGCCAGTCGGCGAACACCAACCGCGGCGTGTCATCGGCCCAGTTGTCAAGAATCGCGGAAATGAACGCGGCGCGCTCGGACATGGCGGTTCCCCCGCTCGCTACCACCGCACGACCGCGGTGCCCCACGCCAGCCCGGCGCCGAACCCGCTCAGCACCACCAGATCGCCCGCCCGCACGCGGCCCTCCGCGGCGGCCTCGTCCAGCGCGATCGGGATGCTGCCCGCCGACGTGTTGCCGTACTTCTCCAGGTTGTTGAACACCTTCGCCCGCGGGATGTGAAGCGAGTCGATCGCCGCGTTGATGATGCGGATGTTCGCCTGATGCACCACAAAGAGCGCCACGTCTTCCACCGTGAGTTTCGCCGCAGTGAGTACGTCGCGAATCGTGTCGCAGAGGATGTTCACGGCCCACTTGAACACCGCGTAGCCGTCCATGTACATGAAGTGCTTGCCCTCGGCGAGCAACTCCGGCGTCACCGGCGTCCGGCTCCCGCACGCCTCGCGCTGAAGCAGCGGTCCGCCCGCGCCTTCGGAACCCATGCTGTACGCGAGAACGCCTTGATCCGGCCGACCGGGTTCGACGAACACCGCCCCCGCGCCGTCGCCGAACAGCGGGTACGTCTTGATGTCGGTCGGGTTCAGCACGCGGCTGTTCGTGTCGCCGCCGATGACGAGCGCGCGATCGCTCACCCCGGCCTTCACATACGCCGCTGCGGTGAGGAGCGCGTACATGAACCCGGCGCACGCCGCCTCGACCTCGATCGCCGGGCCGATTAACCCCAAGCGATCTTGCACGAGGCACGCGGTCGAGGGGAACGACATGTCCGGGGTGAACGTGCCCAGAACGAGCAGGTCGCACTCCTTCGCGGTGTGTCCAGTTTTGGCGAACAGGTCGCTGGCGGCTTCGACGCACAGGTCGGAGGTGGCCTGATTGGGTGCCGCGTGCCGGCGCTCCAGGATGCCGGTGCGCTTGACGATCCAGTCGGAATCGAACCCGAGTTTGGCGTGCAGGTGGTCGTTGCCGACGACCATGTCCGGCACGTACTTGCCCGTGCCGAAGATGCGGACGCCCATCAGGGACCGGCATTTCGGCCTGGGTGCTCGCTCGCTCATCGGTTCGATATCCGCGCGCGGTGGTCCGGCCCGGCGCAAACGCGCGGCCGTGAGAAGGGATTATACGAACGCGATGGGAGTGGGGCAGAGAAGACAGAAGGCAGAAGAGAAGCCGCACGATGAACGCAGAGAAAGACACGATGAAGACAGAAGAGGGAATGAGTTCAAATCAATCTCTTTTCTTCTCTGATCGTGCTTTCTCTGCGTTCATCGTGCGGCGGAATCTTTGGCTCTGTGCGTCTCATCGTGTGCTGGATGACAAATACCGCAACAGCCCGGTGATCGCGCAGGCGGTCGCGTCGATGCGCAGGTTCCCGTCGGTCGGGGAGATGTGGAACGCCCCGATCAGCGTGCTGGCGCGGAACGTGTTCTCGAAATGCCGCGTGTTCGCCTCCAGGAACTGCGACCCGCACAGGTACTGCGCCGCGTCGGCCGCCGCCGGGCGGTACTTGGCCTCGCGCGTCAGGTCGCCGGTGAGCCGCGTGAGCTGGTGCGCGCACGCGAGGCCGTTCAGGTAGAGGGCCGTCTCCGCGGTGGGGAGCGGGTCGGCCGGGTTGGCGACCGAGCGGAACCCGCCGGCCCACTGCGGCGTTCGCGGGTCGGTAATCGCGATTTGTAGCGCGCAGAGCCAGTCGGCCATGTCGAACGCCGCGGTCGCGAGTTCGGGCAACCGGGTCTGCGCGTACAGGTCCGTTGCCGCCGGCGTGACCGTCGCGACCAGCATCGGGTGCGGTTTCGCGCGGAACAGCGTGTGATAGTGCGCCACCCCGCGCTTCACCGCGTCCTTCTTCCACTCCGCGGGCCGCACGCGGTTACTCGCCGCGAGCGCTTGCAGCGCGAATCCGGGATACTCGTTCACGCCGGCCGGGTCGATCTGCGTCGGTACGTCGTTGGGGCCGTCGGTGTAGTGAACCGACCCGTCGGTGCGGAGGCTCCGCCGGAGGAACTCGCACAGCCGCTCGGCGTCTTCGATCAGCCGCTCGTCGGGCCTGGGCAACTCGTAAATCGCCTGCGCGAGCAGCGCCGCGAACCCGACACGGTTGCACACGAACGACACCTGCACCGGCACGCGGCACGCCGGGTCGTTCGGCACCACCTTCGTGGTCGCGAGTAGCGCGAGGATCGTCTGATTGGCGATCACGGCCAGTTTTTCGTCGCCGGCGAACTTCGCGGCCTGCGCCATCGCCAGCGCCGCTTGCGCCTGTTTCAGGTCGTGGTCGCCAGCCATCTCCTGGCGCAGCGTGGGGACGTAGCCGTAGAGGAACCGGCCGTGTGGCTGGTGCCGCTTCGTCAGCCACGTCGAACCGAGCAGCACCGCGCGGACCGAGAACTGCGTGACCGGCGGGAACGTTTCGAGCGGCTGGAGCTTGCCGAGCAGCGCCTCGCCCGCGGCAACCGGGGCCGGCGCCGCGGGGGCCGGCGCGGTGAGCATCGGGAGCGGCGGCTTGGGCGCCGTCGGGTCGCCGGGCGGCGCGGGCGGAACCACCGGCGGTTGAGCCGCGACCACAACGACGATGAACAACCCGATGACACTCGAAGCGAACAAGACGCGCCGCATAGCCTGTACCCTCCGTGGCCTCGAATTCACGGCGGGACTTTAAACGAAGACGCGGCTGGCACGCAATGCGAACGTGTTCGTGGCGAGCGGGCTTACGCCCCTGTTCTCGCCCTGCGAGGGGACGGACGTTCCCGGCGACGGAATGGGGAGTAGCGAAAGATCGCTACTCCTTCCCGATCCGCACGCGCATCCGCTGGCCGACGAGCAGCCCGTCGGTGTTGCCCTCCAGCGTAATCACGCACTCGATCGTTCGCACGTCGTTCACCTCGCCCGGCTCGAGCAGAACACTCCGCCGGCGGGCCACGAACGCCCCCACCTGCTTCACGCGACCGGTCCACGCTGGCGAATCGGCGCGCAGGTCGTCGGTGACCGTCGCCCGCATTCCGATCTTCACGCGGCCGATGAACTCCTGCTCCAGTTCCGCGCGCACCACCAGCGGGCCGGTCGGGCGGAACAGGATCGCCGGGTTCAGCCCGCCGGGCGCTGCGGTCTCGCCCGCCGAGGCGTTCACGCGAAGGACCACACCCGCCGACGGAGCTGCGAGGACGCAGTCGCGAACCGCCTTTTCGGCCTGCTTCAGCGTGATTTGAGCCTGAAGTTTCTTCGCCTCGGCGGCCTTCACGCGCAGACTCGGGTTGGCGGCGTTGAGTTCGGCAAGCTTATCGGCCTCGATCGCCTCAAGTCGTTCTCCCTGGCGCACCTCCGCTTCGGTCGCGATGATCTCGGCCGCCGTCACGGTGCCGAATTCCTTCGCGGTCTTGCGCTCGGCCAGGAGCTTGCGGGCGGTCGCGGTGCGGTCCGCGGCGGCCGAAATCGCCAGTTTCTGCGCCGCGACCCGCGCCGGGTGCTGTTTCACCTCCAGCCCGGCCGCCTCGATCTCGACTTCCACTGCCGCGAGCGCCGCCTTCGCCTCCTCCACGCGCAACTTCAGCGATTCGTCGTCGAGCCGGAGGAGCGGTTGCCCCGCGGTCGCCACTTGGCCTTCTGTGGCCATCACCTCCGCGACCTTTCCCGGCATCGCGGGATCCAGCGCCGCGACCGGAGCGAGGCCATCGACGCGCCCCGAACACACGACGTCCAGCTCCGCGAGCGCCGGCCCGGGCGCGGTGGAATCGCCCTTGGGGCGCGACAACCACCAGCCCACCGCCGCCAGCGGTGCGACGAGGAACACTACCGCGATGATTGCCCCCAACCCGGGGAGCCGCCGCTCGGCCATGCCCTGCACCTCAGCGAGAAGGCACTAACCACAGAAGCACACTAAAGATAAGACTAACCACAGAGGCACAGAGACACAGAGAAGACCGGAAAACAGAGTTTGAAAACAATCTCTCTTCTTGATCTTCTTTGTGTCTCTGTGCCTCTGTGGTTAGTTGTTTTATCCCGTCTTTGCCATGCCCGAGCCGAACCCGATCGAACGCGAATTCGGCGTGCCGTTCCCCGGTGCGGTTGTCGATCCATCGCAGTGGACGCAGACCGCGCTCAAGGCCATGCCCGAAGGGCACCTGAACTGGCGCGAGCTGTTCGGCCGCGACGCGCCCATCGTCCTCGATGTCGGGTGCGGCAACGGGCGCTACCTCATCGGCTCGGCGCTGGCGCGTCCCGATCACGATCACCTCGGCACGGACATTCTGCCCGTGGTGATCCGCTACGCCCGCAAGCGCGGCAACCAGCGGGGCCTCGCGAACCTCAAGTTCGCGGTCCTCGGCGGGCGCGAGCTGTTGGAACAACACGTTGCGCCGCACACGGTCGCGGAGATTCACTGCTACCACCCGCAGCCGTACTACGACGCGGCGAAGGTTCACCTGCGGCTCATCACCCCGCACTTCCTGAGCCTGGTTCACCGCGCGCTCGTGCCCGGCGGGCTGTTCGTGATTCAGACCGACAACCCGGGATACTGGAAGTACATCCGCGCGGTCGTGCCGGTGTTCTTCGAGTTCCGCGAGTTGCCCGGGCGCTGGCCGGACGCGCCCAAGGGCCGGACGCGGCGCGAGATCATCGCCACGCAGAAGAAACTGCCGGTGTTCCGCGCCGAGTGTACCGCGAAGTCCGACCTGAGCGAAGCGGGCGCGGTCGCGCTGGCCGAATCGCTCCCGCCGCCGGCGTTCGACGCCGACCGCCGGTTACGGGATCTGGACCGACTCGCGTGACCGCTGCGCGGAAACCCCAAATCCCAAACAACAAATTCCAAACAAGAAACGGCCAGGCAGACGCCGGATACTGAATCGCGTAACGTGGCGTGTGGTGTTTGGGTTTTGGTGCTTGAATTTTGGGATTATCACGCCAGTGATCAATCTGACCGACATCCCGCGGCTGGCCCGCAGCGCCGGGCGGCTGGCCGACATCACCCGCACGCTGGCCAAGTACGGGCTGGCCGACGCGCTCGCGCGCCTCGACTCGAAGTTCGTTCACCGGCTCACGTCCGGGACGCGGCTCGGGGCGCTGGCGGAAGGCTCGCGCGAGGCCCGCATCCGGCTCGCGTTCACCGAGCTCGGCACCACGTTCATCAAGCTCGGCCAGGTACTCAGCACGCGGCGCGACCTCATCGGCCCGGCGCTCGCGGAGGAACTCGCGCTGCTCCAGTCGCGCGTCCCGGCCGACCCGTTCGCGGTCACGCGGGCCACCGTCGAGGCGGAACTTGGTAAACCGCTCGAAGTGGCGTTCAAGACCTTCGAGCCGGACCCGCTCGCCTCGGCGTCGATCGGACAGGTTCACCGGGCCACGCTCCCCGTCGGGCGGAAGGCGGCGGTGTAGGTGCAGCACCCCGACATCCTGCGCCGCGTGCCCGACGATCTGTCGATCCTCGCGGAACTCGCGCAGCTCGCGGAGCGGTATCTGCCGGACTTCCGCGCGTACCGGCCGGTCGCGGTGGTCGCGGAGTTCGAGCGCGTGCTCTTGCGCGAACTCGACTTCCGGCGCGAGCTGCGGCACCTGCAACTGTTCCGGCAGGCGTTCCGGGACGATCCCGGCGTGCGGTTCCCCGAACCGCACCCGGCGCTGTCCACCGGGCGCGTGCTGACGATGGAGATGTTCGAGGGCGTGCCGTTCAGCGACCCGGAGGCGATCCGGGCCGCCGGCGGCGACTTCGCGGACCTTGCCCGCCGCGGGGCGAAGGCGTTTCTCGACATGATCTTCCGCAACGGTCTCTTCCACGCCGACCCGCACCCGGGCAACGTGTTGTTCCTCCCGCCGACACCCGAATGCCCCGCCGGGGCGATCGGCCTTTTGGACGCGGGGATGGTGGGCCGGATCGACGACCGGATGCGCGGGCTGATCGACCGCGCCGCGACGGCCGCGCTCCAGAAGGATTCGGCCGCGATCACGGAAATCGTCGTGCAGGTGGGTGACGTCCCGCCGCGGTTCGACCAGTCGGCGCTGGAGTGCGAGGTCGCAGAGCAGCTCGCGTTCTACCACGGGATGCCGCTGGAGCAGTTCCAGCTCGGCACCGCGCTGAACGAACTCACCGACGCGATCCGCCGCTACCACGTCCTGCTCCCGTCGCCGCTGGCGCTCTTGTTGCGGGTGCTGGTGATGCTCGAGGGCACCGGGCGGTTGCTGGCCCCGAGTTTCAACCTGGTGGAGCTGCTGGAGAGCTACGGCCGCCAGGGCGCGCTGAAGAAGCTCTCCCCGAAGCGCGCGGTGCGGCGGTTACTGAGTACGCTGGGCGACTGGGACGACCTGATCCGCGCCTTGCCGCGGCAACTCGGCAGCGTGATGCGGATGTTCCAGCGGCACGAGATGCTGGTGCAACTGAGCCACCGGCACCTGGAGCCGTCGGTGAACCGGCTGGTGTTCGGGCTGATGGTGAGCGCGCTGTTCGTCGGTTCGTCGATGATGTGGGCGTGGAAGGCGCCGCCCTTGTGGCACGACATCTCGATCTTCGGGGCGTTCGGGTGTGCGGTGAGCGCGGTGCTGGGCTACCACCTGTTCCGCGCGATCCAGCACTCCGGGAAGCTCGAAGACCGCGACCCGCCGGGGTAGGCTTTCGTTCGGAGTGATCCGCCCGCGCCGCCGTGCGGGCCGATCACTACGAACCACCCGATCGCGCGGCCCGTGCGCCGCGTAACTCTCCCACTCGGCACATTCGCGCGCCCTTGAAAACGCCCGCGCGGTTGCAATCCTAACCCGTACCGGCCCGGCCTCTCCGCGTTGCTCAACCGGGCGATTCGGCGCACCCTAATTGGATCGCAGCAATGGCGGACTCCACTCGCGGTAAACTCGGGATCGTGGTCGGCGGCGGCCCGGCCCCCGGCATCAACGGCGTCATCAGTTCGGTCACGATCGAGGCCATCAACCGCGGTCTCGAAGTCGTCGGGATCCGCGACGGGTTCAAGCACCTCGCGGCCGGCGATTATAATCAGACCCGCCCGCTCACCATCGCCGACGTCGCCCCGTACTACCAGCGCGGCGGCTCGCTGTTGGGCACCAGCCGCACCAACCCGGCCAAGAACCCCGACCACATGGCCGCGGTCCTCGACGGGCTGAACAAGCTCGGCGTCAAGTTCCTCGTCACCATCGGCGGCGACGACACCGCGTACAGCGGGTCGCAGGTGTACGCCCACGCGAAGGGGTCGATCAAGGTCGCCCACGTGCCCAAGACGATCGATAACGACCTCCCGCTACCGCCCGGCATCCCCACGTTCGGGTTCGAGACCGCCCGGCACTACGGCGTACAGGTCGCCCGCAACCTCCACGAGGACGCGAAGACCACCACTCGCTGGTACATCGTGGTGAGCATGGGCCGCGCCGCCGGGCACCTCGCTCTGGGCATCGGCAAGGCGTCGGCCGCCACCGTCACGCTGATCGCGGAGGAACTCAAGGGCAAGGACGTAACGCTGGAACTCATCTGCGACATCATCATCGGCTCGATGATCAAGCGGAAGGCGCAGGGCAAGAGCTACGGCGTCGCGGTGCTGGCCGAGGGCCTTCTGGAGATGATCGGCGAGAAGAAGCTCCAGACGATGATGGAGAACAACCCCGGCAAGTTCGGGAACATCGAACTGGACGCCTTCGGGCACCTGCGGCTGGGCGAGATCGAGTTCGGGCGCCTCATCCGCACCATGACCGCGACCCGGCTGAAGGATCTGGGGCTGAAGTTCGACATGGTGGACAAGGATCTGGGGTACGAGCTGCGGTGCGCCGACCCGATCCCGTTTGATGCGGAGTACACCCGCAACCTCGGGTACGGGGCGGTGAAGTTCCTGATGTCGCCGGCGGCCGACACCAACGGCGTGGTGGTCACGTTCGTGGGCGGGAACATGGTGCCGCGGCCGTTCCCGGAGATGATCGATCCGGCGACCAAGAAGATGCGCACCCGCAACGTGGACATCACCGGCGAAACCTACGAAGTCGCTCGCCGCTACATGATCCGCTTGGAGCAAGGCGACCTCGACGACCCGGCGCGCCTGGAGCGCCTGGCGAAGGTGGTGAACCTCGCCCCAGCCGAGTTCCGCAAGCGGTTCGAGTACCTTGTCCGCTGAGAGTGGTTAGTGTCAGTGGTTAGTGGTTAGAGAAAGCAGTGAAAGACAGAAGACCAGAGACGCAGACCTTCTGGTCTTCTGTCTTTCACTGTCTTCTGTCTTTCACTAACCACTAACCACTGACACTAACCACTGTTCTGGGGAATAAATCCGCGCGGGTCGGGATCACATCTAACAGACTGCCCACGTCACTGACGCTTCGTCCAACGAACACCCGCAGGTGTCTCATGTGGTACGGCATTGCCGCCGACCTGATGGTCGCGATTCACGTCGCTTACGTCGCTTACGTCGTGCTGGGTCAACTGGCGATTGTGGTCGCCGCGCCGATGAAGTGGCAGTGGGCGCGGAACCCGTGGTTCCGGTTCACGCACCTCACCGCGATCGCCGTCGTCGCCTACGAGGCGATCTACAGCATCCGCTGCCCGCTCACCGTGTGGGAGGAGAAACTCCGGCTGTTGGCTGGGCAATCGTTCAACGGCAGCGACACCTTCATGGGCCGCATTTTGCACAACCTGCTGTTCGTGGAGAACATGCCGGAGATCGCGTTCACGATCGGCTACTGCGGGATGGCGCTACTGGTGGTGCAGGGGCTCATCATGTACCCGCCGCGGTGGTTCCGCGGGTGGAAGCGGGCGAAGGTGCCCGCGGCGCAACCGGTCGCAGCGATCGCGTGAGACCGTAGCCCGACTCTCCGAGTCGGGTGTGAATCGCTACGGACCCGACTCGGAGAGTCGGGCTACAGGAAGCGAGGAATCAACTCCCCGACGCGACCGTGACGCGCTCACGCGCGTCATTTTTTTTTGCCCGCCGGCGTTCGAGGCTGGCGGCGATGAAGTCGCGGAACAGCGGGTGCGCCCGGGTCGGCTTCGACAGGAACTCCGGGTGCGACTGCACCGCGACGAACCACGGGTGGCTCGGCAACTCGATCGCCTCCACCAGGTCGCCGGTCGGGCTGGTGCCGGAGAACACCAGCCCCGCCGCCGCGAGCCGGTCGCGGTAGTGATTGTTCACCTCGTAGCGGTGCCGGTGCCGCTCGCTGATGACATCGACTCCGAACGCGGCGCGGGTCTTCGTCCCGGCCTTCAGGTGGCACGGGTAGGCCCCCAGGCGCTGCGTCCCGCCGAGGTTCGTCACGCCCTCCTGTTCTTCGAGCAGGCACACGACCGGGTGCGGCGAACCCTTGTCGAACTCGGTGCTGTTGGCCCCCTTCAGGCCGACCACGTTCCGCGCGAACTCGATCGTCGCGCACTGGAGGCCGAGGCAGATGCCGAAGAACGGCAGCCCGGTCTGGCGGGCGAACCGGATCGCGTCGATTTTGCCCTCGATCCCGCGCTTGTCGAACCCGCCGGGCACGAGCAACCCGTCCACGTTCGCCAGCGCCTGCTCGGCGCCCTCGTCCAAGAGCTTGTCCGACTCGATCCGCACGACCCGCACCTTCGCGTGGTTGGCGATCCCGGCGTGGTCGAGCGACTCGTACACGCTCTTGTAGGCGTCGCGGTGCTTCACGTACTTGCCCACAAAGCCGATCGTGACCTCGTGCGCGGGGGCCCGCATCCGGTCGAGCATCAGCCGCCAGTCGGCCATGTCCAAAGGCTTCGCCTGCGTCAGCGACAGCTTCGTGACGATGAGTTCGTCGAGCTTGTTGTCCGCGAGCGACAGCGGCACCTCGTAGATGCTGAACTCCTTGTCCTTCTCCTCGATGACCGCGTTCCGCTCGACGTTGCAGAACAGCGCGATCTTCTCGCACTCGTCTTTGGGGATCTCCTTTTCGGTGCGGCAGATGAGGATGTCGGGCTGGATGCCGATCTCGCGCAGGTCGCGGACCGAGCGCTGCGTCGGCTTGGTCTTCAGTTCGCCGGCGGCCTTCAGGTACGGCACGAGCGTGAGGTGAACGAACAGGCAGTTGTGCTTGCCGACGTCGAGCGCGTACTGCCGGATCGCCTCGAAGTACGGCATCCCCTCGATGTCGCCGACGGTGCCGCCGATCTCGGTGATGACCACGTCCACGTCCGGCGAAACCATCTTCTTGATGCAGCTCTTGATCTCGTCGGTGACGTGCGGGATCACCTGCACCGTCTTGCCGCGGTAGTCGCCGCGCCGCTCTTTTTCGATCACCGAGAGGTAGATCTTGCCGGTAGTGTAGTTGCAGTCCTTGTTCAGAACCGCGTGCGTGAACCGCTCATAGTGGCCGAGGTCGAGGTCGGTCTCGGTGCCGTCGTCGAGAACGTACACCTCGCCGTGCTGGTAGGGACTCATCGTCCCCGGGTCAACGTTCAGGTACGGGTCCAGTTTTTGAAGTCGGACCCGCAGTCCCCGCTTTTCGAGCAGCAGTCCGATGGAGGCGGAGGTCAGTCCTTTTCCGAGGGAACTGACCACGCCGCCGGTAACGAAGATGTGTTTGGTCATCGCGCGACGGTCCTTGGCGTTTTGGCTTGGTGCCCAACCTCACTATATCGCCCGTTGCGCGCGGAACAATCACCGTAGGGCGCTCAAAGTAGTAGGCACACTCCGTGTGCCGTCGCTACACGCCACAGGACAGCAACGGCACACGGAGTGTGCCTACTACACACGCCACAGGACAGCAACGGCACACGGAGTGTGCCTACTACTTTGAGCAAAACCGCCCTCACGCGGCGCGGCGCGTTCCGCCTTCTCCGCCCTCGCGATACCAGCGCACGAACTCGGCGTAATCGGCCGGGGTGTCCACCCCGCGGTGCGCGGCGGTCACCACCCCGACCCGGATCGTGCCGCCTGTACCGAGTACGCGGAGCTGTTCCAATTTTTCCGCCTGTTCTAGCGGGTGCGGTGGGGCGGATGCGATCTTCGTGAGGAAGTTCCGCCGATACGCGTAAATGCCGAGGTGCTGGAGGAACCGCGCCGGGCGCGCCGCGAAGTCCGGGTTATCGTCGCGGACAAACGGAATTGGAGCGCGCGAGAAGTACAGTGCCCGGCCGCGGTCGTCGCACACCACCTTCACCACGTTCGGACTCAAGTACGCGTCGGCACTGGAGATCGGCACGGCCAGGGTCGCCATATCGACCCCGGGGTCGCGCGTCAGGTCCGCGAGCCGGTCGATGTCGGCCGGATCGATCTGCGGTTCGTCGCCCTGCACGTTGACCAGCACATCCGCGGCCAGGTGCGCCGCGACCTCGGCGACGCGGTCGGTGCCGGACTGGTGGTGGGCGCTGGTCATGACCGGGTGCCCGCCGAACTCGCGCACCGCGTCGAAGATCCGCTTGTCGTCGGTGGCGACGAACACGTCGGAGGCGCATTTCGCCTCGCACGCGCTCTCGTAGACGTGCTGGATCAGGTACTTGCCGGTCTCGCGCAACAGCGGCTTACCGGGCAACCGCGACGACGCGAACCGGGCCGGGATGACGACGGCGACACGCATGACCCAACCTCCGTGTCGGGAAAAGATGCGGGATTAGACCACGGGCCCGGAGATGACCGCAAGGCGAAATCCGATCCCGAAGGGCCACGTTCCCGGTTCCAGCCGTTCCGAGTTGAAAACCGGCGATTCGGCTCATACGACAGCGCACGCTGTGACCTCGTCCGAGTGGGGCAACCCCTCTGCGGCCCGGGCGACCGACCGTGCGCGGGAGAAGGAGTCATGAGCGCCGCGCGGCCCGCTGAAGCGAGTCACTACGAACCACACACTCACATGCCATCATTCGACGTGATCGTTCTGGGCGTGGGCGGGATGGGTTCCGCCGCGTGCTACGAACTCGCCGCCCGCGGGCGGCGAGTTCTGGGGCTGGAGCAGTTCCCGCTGGTACACGCGCGCGGGAGTTCGCACGGGCACACGCGCATCATCCGCACCGCCTACGCGGAAGGCCCGGCCTACGTCCCGCTCGTGCGCCGCGCGTTCGAGAAGTGGTACGCCCTCGAACAACTCACCGGCCGGCACTTGCTCACGGAATGCCCGTGCCTCAATGCCGGCCCGCCCGGCAGCGAGCACGTCGAGGGCGTGCGCGCGTCGGTGCGCGAACACCACCTCGCGGCCGAGGAACTGACCGGCGAGGAGATCAACCGGCGGTATCCGGCGTTCCGGTTCCCAGCGGATTACCGCGGCGTCATCGAGCGCGACGCCGGGTTCCTTTATGTGGAGGAGTGTGTTCGCGCGCACATCGACGCCGCGGTGTCACTCGGGGCGGACGTTCACGCCGAAGAACCGGTGCGCGGGTGGAAAGTGGTTGGCGGCGGTGTCGAGGTGACAACGAACCGGGGCACCTACCGCGCCGCGAAGCTGGTCGTCACGGCCGGGGCGTGGGCGACCAAACTTCTCGCGGACATCGGCGTGCCGCTTTGCGTCATGCGCCAAACGCTTTTGTGGTTCGACGTGGGCGCGCGGGCCGAACCGTTTCGCCGCGACCGGTTCCCGATCTTCATCGCAGATGTGCCCGGCGCAGCGTTCTACGGGCTCCCGACCCTCGATTCGTTCGGGTTGAAGGTCGCCCGGCACTACAACGCGCCCGAACTGCCGAACCCCGATGGCGTGAACTGGGAACTGACCGCTGACGACGAAGCGGCGATGCGCCCGCTGATCGACGCCTTCATTCCGGGCCTCGGATCGCTCACGAAGGGTCAGGTGTGCATGTACACGGTCACGCCGGATCATCACTTCGTGATCGACAAGCACCCGCGGTATCCGAACGTGAGTGTCGCGTGTGGGTTTTCGGGGCACGGGTTCAAGTTCGCGACCACTGTCGGCGAGATCATGGCCAATCTGGCGGAGCAAGGAACGACGAAGCACGACATTAGTCTGTTCCGCGCGACGCGATTTCTTGGCGAACGGCCGGTGTGAGCCGGCCGGTGATGGGCAATGCGAACCACCGGCCGGCTCACACCGGCCGTTCGCCTGCCCTGCGAACCTCTCCCTCTTTACTCGCCTCCGTTGTTCGTCGCCTCTGGCGACGACTCACCCAGCCGCCACATGAACCTGCGCCTCGACCACCTGCTCGACGACCTCCGCACCCGCGGCGCGGACATCCTGCGCGCCATCGACGCCGACCCGCTGCTCGTGAAGCGGCAGTCCGGGGAGTTGGTGCTCGCAAACGCCGGGGCGCTGCTGTTTACGCCGCAGGAGCCGCACCAGCTCTACGCGAAGGGCATCGTGTACCGGCGCGAGCCGTACCGGCTCGTGTCGTTGCCGCTCGTCAAGATTTACAACCTGGGCGAGAAGGACGTTTCGGTCGCGGACCTCGCGGGGATCGCTGGCGGGAGCGGGAACGCGCGGCTGCACTTCCTCCGCAAGCTCGACGGGACGCTGCTCCAGCGGTTCCAGCACGCCGGGCGCGTCTACTTCACCACCCGCGGCATGATCGAGGGCGGCCCGTGCTACGGCGCGCAGGACGAAGATGCCCCCGAAAGGCTGAAGGGGTTCGATTTCCTCGGAACCGCGCGCCGGATCGCACAAACCCGCTATCCCGCGCTCGTGGAACCGCGACCGGAACTGGAGAACGTCACGCTCGTGTTCGAGTTCCTCCACCCGGAGACGCGGGTGATTACCAACTACGGCACGCGCGAAGACCTCGTGCTGCTCGCGTGCTTCGACCGGGCCGATTTCCGCTACCGGACCTACGCGGAAGTGAAGGAACTGGCCGCGGCGCACGCCCTCGCGCACGTCGATGAGTTCACCCCGCCGGGGCACATGATCGGCGAGCAAATCGAGGGACTGCTCGCGTCGATCGCGGGCACCGACCAGGAAGGAACGGTCATCACGATCGAGCACGGGCACCGGGTCGTGTACCGCGTGAAGGTGAAGTCGCCGGACTACCTCCGCGTGCTCAAACTCGTTGTCACCTGCACTTACCCGCGGGTGGTCGAGATGATCGACGGGCACCCCGAATGGCTGGGCTGGCCGGACATGGAAGCGCACTTGCGGTCGCTCGGGCGCGAGCAGGTGCCGGAGGAGGTGCTCGGCTTCTACCGCGAGCACTTCGACGCCTTCGCCGCGTACCTCGCGGACTGCGAGCGCCTGCGCGCGTGGGCCGCGGAAGAGGCCGTGCGCATCCGGGCCGAGGCGGAAGCCGAAGCCGGCACGGGCAACGACCGCCTCCTGCGGAAGTGCTTCGCGGCGCGGGCGGTGAAGTTACCGCACAAGGGACTGGTGTTCGCGGCGTTCGACGGCCGGCTCGACGTGCCCGCGGTGCGCCAGTTCGCCCGCACGCCGGACGAGGCGCGGGGAGCGGTCTTGGCGCGCTGGTTTCCAGCAGGCGGATGACACGTCAGCCGAGCGAATTGCCGGGCATCGCGCGCGGGGAAGCGCTGTTCCGGCGCCCGCTGCGCGGGAAACTCGAACGAAGGCCGAGATCCCAAATCCGAAACGAGAGCGGGCTTCCTCTTCTGTCTTGTTTCGGATCCGGATTTTGAGATTTCGGATTCCCCGCCTTGGGCGGTGCCGTGAGCCTGCGGCGCGCACGGGCAAGGAGGGGAGAAAAAAGCGCCTCTTGCTCCCCTCCCTTTACGGGGAGGGGCCGGGGGCGGGTCGGCCTTCCAACTTGCCCTTCCGCTCTCGCCCGGCTTGTGGCATTCTCCGCAACGCATGGACGCACCCGAACTTCCCCCGCCCGCGCCGACTTCGCCCCCGGCGCCGCGTCGGCGGTTATCGCGCCGCACGTTCTTCCGGCTCGCCGGCGGGGCCGTTGCGCTCGGGCTCGGCGCCGAAATCCTTCGCGTTGTTGCATATACGAACGTTCACACTGTGATTCCCGGGCGCGTGTACCGCACCGCGCAGCTCACCCCGGAGCGGTTGCAGGCGTTCATCGTCGAGAAGCAGATCAAGACGGTCGTGAACCTGCGCGGCGTGTGCCGCGACATGCCGTGGTACCTCGGCGAGTGCCGGACCACACACGCCGCGGGCGTCAACCAGGAAGACATCACGCTTTCCGCCAAGCGGTTCCCGGCCCCGTCCGAAGTGCGCAGGCTGGTCGAAGTGCTCGATCACACCGCGTACCCGATCGTGTTCCACTGCCAGCGCGGGGCCGACCGCACCGGGCTGGCGTCCACCGTGGCGAAGTTGCTGTTGACGGGCGCCGACCTCGCGACCGCGCGTCACCAGATGTGGCCGCGGTACGGGCACGTCGCGGTCGGCCGAACCGCCGTGCTGGATCAGTTTTTCGATTACTACGCGGAGTGGCTGAAGGCCCGCGGCGAATCGCACGGCCCGGACCGGTTCCGGCGCTGGGTCGCGACCGACTACTGCCCCGGGCCGTACCGCGCGAACCTGACGGTGATCGGCTCGCAGATCTTCCCCGTGGGGCGGGGGTGCGCGGTGACCGTGCGCGCGGTGAACACGTCGATCGAGCCGTGGACCTTCCTGACCGGGGCCGCCGGCGGGATCCGGCTCCGGTACACGCTCACCGACCCGGCCGGGCTGATCCTGTTCCGCGCGTTTTGCGGTCAGCTCGCGCGCACGGTTCACCCCGGCGAGAGCATCGACCTCGTGTGCGGGCTGCCGCCGCTGGCCCGCGGCGCGTACCAGCTCCACGCGGACCTGGTGGACGCGGAGCCGATCGAGCTGCTCAACACCGACTTCGTGCAGTACGGCTCCGAGCCGCTGGTCGCGCCGCTGGTGGTGACGTAGGGGGCGCAGAACCTAACCCCCAACCCCTTCCCTAGGAAAGGAAGGGGAGAAAGAGAGCCGTCTTCTGTTTTAAGCCCCTCTCCCTTCAGGGGAGGGGTTGGGGAGGGGTTTTCCGTGCTCCTATCCGTCGTCGTGCCGGTAAAGGACGAGCGCCCGAACGTGCGCCCGCTGTTCGAGCGGGTTCGGGCCGCTCTCGACTCCGGCCGCTGCGGGCCGTGGGAACTCGTCCTCGTGGACGACGGCAGCACCGACGGCACGTTCGCCGAACTCGAAGCGCTCGCGGCCAGCGATGAGCGCGTGAAGGTGGTCAGGCTGCGCCGCAACTTCGGCCAGAGCGCCGCGACGCAGGCCGGACTCGACGCGGCCCGCGGCGACGTGATCGCGACAATGGACGGCGACCTCCAGAACGATCCCGCTGATATTCCGCTCATGCTAAGCAAGCTCAACGAGGGCTACGACGCCGTATTGGGGCAGCGCCAGAAGCGCCGGGACAAGCTCCTTCTGCGGAAGCTGCCGAGCCTGACCGCGAACTGGCTCATCCGCAAGGTGCTGGGGGTCCCGTTCAAGGACTTCGGCTGCGCGCTGCGGGTGGTGCGGCGCGAGGTGTTCGACGGGATGGTGCTCTACGGCGAGATGCACCGGTTCATTACGGCGCTCATCATTCAACAAGGCGCGCAGGTCACTCAGATGCCGATCCGGCACCACCCGCGGACCGCCGGGAAGTCGAAGTACAACCTGTCGCGCACCGTGCGCGTGATGCTCGACCTGATGACGGTGAAGTTTCAGGGGAGCTTCCAGACGCGCCCGATGCACCTCTTTGGCGGGGTCGGGCTGGTGTGCATGTTCGCCGGGCTGCTGAGCGTGACCGCGAGCGCGGTGATGAAGTACACGACCGGCCCCGGGATGACCGCCAACCCGCTGTTTTTGCTCGGCGCGGTCGCGGGGCTGATCGGCGTGCAGTTCGTCTCGCTGGGGCTGATGGGGGAAGTGCTGACCCGCGTCTATTACGAGAGCCGGGGCAAGCGCCCGTACACGGTCCGCGAGCGCCGCAACCTGGACCGCCCCACCGAACCGCGCATCGCCGCGTGAAGAAGGGCAGTAATCAAAAGGCCGAGGGGGGAGGGGCCGGAGCAAGAGTACGAGTCGGACGGACCAACAGATGCGATCGTCCACTCTTGCTCGGGCTCTTGCTTCGCTTCTGACTCTCCGTCCCGCTCGTGCTCTCAGATCGAGCGCTTCGGCAAGGTGTTTCGGCCCGGCCGACCGGGCGCAACCTCGATATTCAGTTGAAAAGCACCCCGAGCGCCGCCGGTGCCGGTCTCGTAGTGCTCCGCGTCACCCGCCGGCGCCGAGGAGCTTCGCGAGGTGGATGTGGTGCGGGCCGAGCTTGCCCCCGTAGTTCCCCGCGGTGAGGCGCCTCACCCCGGGGCAGCGGCTCGCGGCCCGCATCCCCGCGCCCATCGCTCTTTCGACCGCCGCGAGGTCCAGCCCGTCGATCACGATCTCGTACACCGCGTTCACGCCCTCCGGCAGCGCGGAATCGACCGCGCCGCGAAGGGTCGGGCAGTACGCGTCGTTGGTGCTGGCCTTCAGCCCCTTGTACTTGCTGCCGACCTTACTCCCGGACCGCACCACACCGCCCGGAAACGGCATGATGACGCCCGGAACCTGTCGGACCGCTTCGACTGCGGCTTCGGCCGCCGCGAGCGTTCGGGTTTGCGTTTCGCCGAGAATAAGGAAGTTCCCGCCGCCGACCCCTTTCGTCGTACCGAACACGTCTTCGCACAGGAACTCGCCGTCCATCGTGGGCATCCGCCAGTAGCGCTTGCCGTCGAGCAGTTTGCTGATTTGCC
>CAZBXY010000114.1:0-22124 GCA_964495365.1 uncultured Frigoriglobus sp.
AACGGCTTCCCCGGAGTGAGTCAACCCCAAAGATGTGAGGGACTGTCAGCCCTTGCGGTCGCGGCTCGCAAATGCCACTCCCACCGGCCGGCTCACACCGGCCGTTCGCCCAATACTACTTTTTGTTGCCGGTTTCCTTCAGTTCCATGATGATCTCGGTCTTCATCCCACCGAACTCGGAGGCCGTGGCGGACTTCAGCAGCCCCATCGGCGCGTCCTTCGCGGTCCACACCTTCGTTTCGCCGGCGATTTCCAGGCCCATGACCTTGATCGTCATCTTGTACGTGGTCCAGGCCGCGTCGTACTCCTTGCCGGCCACCTTGATCTTCTCCTTGCCGTCCTTGAGTTTCTCGGATTTGACCTCGGCCCCGGCGGGCAGGTTCCCGGACTTCGTCGGGTCGTAGGGTTTGGTCAGATCGACCTTCATCTCCTGGTCCGGGAGCTTCATTTCCTTGTCACCGATCTTGATGGTCCCGGTCACCTTGAGCGTCACCTCCTTGTCGGTCCGGTCGGTGACGGCTTGGGTCATGACCCCTTCGAACGTGTTCCCGGCGGCCTTCGTCGTGATGGTATAGGTCGCGAAGTCGCCCTTCTTGGCGTTCTTGTACGGGTTCTCGTCGTCGGCCGCGCGGACCGCGACCGAGGCGCACGCGAGAGCGCAAACAGCGACAAACGAACGGAGCATGGCAGTTCCTCGTATCGCGGGGCGACCGGCGCGGCGCCCCCACACCGCTAGGGTAGCGGGCCTTGGGATAAATGACCAATGCCCCGCCAGTGCCCCACCAATGACGAAACAAGGCAGCCGACCGCGCTTCTTCCCTCGTCATTGGTGGGGCACTGGTGGGGCATTCGTCATTCCAAAGTGTTGCCGCCGGGGGCTTGCGTGCGTAGTTCGTTTCGGTGAGACTGTTGCTCGCTGACCCCAGGCTTCATGCCGTTTCCGAGGAGTGCCGATGTTCACACCCCGTACCGCCCGGGCGCTCGGGCTGGCCCTGTCCGTCTTCTTCCTGTCCGCCGGGCTGACCACGATGTCGGCGCCGGGTTGGGCGCAGGACAAGAAGGACGAGAAGAAGGACGAGAAGAAGAAGGCCAAGTCGAAGCTGAAGATCACCGTCCCCCAGGACGACGCCGAACTGCTCATCGAGGGCAAGGCGACCAAGCCCACCGGGACCGTCCGCGAGTTCGAGACCCCCGAACTGGAAGTGGGCAAACTGTACGAGTACGACTTCTCCGTCACCTGGCGGCCGAACAACTACACCGTACTCACCCGCACCAAGAAGGTCGAGTTCAAGGGCGGCGAGAACGTGGACGCCGACCTGACGAAGGCCGACGCGAAGAACCCGGACAAGGCCGTGATCCGCTGGGTGCCGACCCCGGACGACATCGTCGAGGAGATGATGAAGTTGGGTAAAGTGGGCAAGGACGACATCGTCTACGAGCCGGGTCCGGGCGACGGCCGGATGCTCATCGCGGCCGTGAAGAAGGGGGCCAAGAAGGGCGTCGGGATCGAGATCGACCCGAAGAAGGCCGAGGAGGCCAAGGACAACGTCAAGAAGGCCAAGTTGGAGAAGGAGATCACCATCATCGAGGGCGACGCGCTGAAGGACCGCGACTACAGCGAGGCCACGGTGGTGCTGCTGTACATGGGCAACGAGTTCAACAGCTTGCTCCGGCCGATCCTGGAGAAACAACTCAAGCCGGGCGCGCGGATCGTCTCGCACCGGTTCGTCATCGGCGACTGGGCGCCGGACAAGACCATCAAGGTGACCGGGGCCGACGGCGACGAGTACACGCTGCACGTCTGGACCGTGAAGGAAAAGAAGAAGTGACCGTACCCATAGCCCGACGCTCCCCGTAGCCCGACTCTCCGAGTCGGGTTCCTCTCGTAGCCTGACTCTCCGAGTCGGGTCCGAACTGCTCAGCACCCGACTCGGAGAGTCAGGCTACGAGAGAGCGTCTCACTTCAGGTATTTGTCGAACCAGTCGGCGAACGCGGCCACGTCCTTTTCGATCCCCTTCCACCCGTGATCGGCGCCCTTCTTCACGACCAGTTCGAACGGCACCCCGACCTCCTTGTACTTCGCGCCGATCAGCTCGGCCTGCTGGATCGGGACCAACTTGTCCGCGTCGCCGTGGATGACGAGCGCCGGGGCCGAGGTCTTCGACACGTGGTACGCCGGCGAGATCTGCTTGCCGATCGCCTTGCGCCGCTCCGGGTCCTCGATCACCACGAGCTTGTTCGTCTCCTTGTCGCGCTCCCAGAAGTCGAACGGCGGGCGGAAGTTCCGGAGCGTCCCTTCGCCCAGTTGAACGAGGCCCTCCTTGCCGTAGTTGAGGAAGTCGGTGGGCGGGAAGAAGCACGCGACCGCCGCGACCTTCGACGACTCCCGCTGCACCGGGTCGAGCGCGTCCGGGTCGCCGGCTTTGGGGGCGGTGCCCTGCATCAGCGACAGGTGCCCGCCGGCCGACGCGCCGCTGATCCCGAGCTTGTCGGGGTCAACGTTGTACTTCCGCGCGTTCGCCTTGATGAACCGCACCGCCCGGTGCATGTCCTCGAGCACTTCGGGGATCGTGAACTTGGGCTGGCTCCCGTGGGTCACGGCGAACACGGTGTACCCGCGGTCGATGAGTTCGCCGATGATCGCGACATTCGCGCCCGGCTTGGTCGAAGTCCATCCGCCCGACATGCAGAAGATGACGCCCTTGCCGTTGGTCTTCTTGTTCGGGGTGAAAACGTCCATCGTCATCGCGAGGCCGAACTTGCGGCCGTAGATGACGTCGTCGGTGCGGGTGGCGTTGACGAGGGGTTGCGCGACCGTGGGGGCGGCCAGCGCCAGCGCCGCAACCGCGGCGAGGAAGAAGCGGGAGAACATGGGGTGGGGCTCGCGGGGGAGGAAAACCGTCCGCGATGATACCAGAGGCGAACCGCGGTGCAAGAACGCGCCGGACGAGCAGAGATCGGAGGGCAGAGAACAGAAGAGCCACGGATGAACACAGAAAACACCGATCAGAAAGGAGACAGGATGTGTTCAAAACACTCCTCTGCTCTGATCCGTGGTATCTGTGTTCAACCGTGGGTGGTTTCTCTGCTCTCGGTCTTCCACTCACGGGCCGCCCGGAATCGGCGGGAGCGTCGGCGGCAGCGGGGTCGGCGCGGGGGCCACGGGCGGTGGGCCGGGCGGAACCGGCGGATCCCAGATCGGCCCGCTCGGGCGCGGGGGCGGCGGGATCGTCACGCGCCCGTTCGGCTGGAAGATCTCACCCGGTGCCGGCGCGCCCGGTGCGGCGCCCGCGGGCGGCGCGAGCGGCGCGGGCGCCGCGGCGGTCGGCGTACCCGGCGGGAGCGGTGGAATCGTCGCCCGCCCCGTTGGTTTGAAGATGTCGTCGCCGGCGCTCGGCCCGGTGGGCAGCGGGAGCGGCGCGGGGGCGGCGCGATCGGCGCCCGGGCGCGCCCCCGGCGGCGACGGTTGTGCCGGGATCGTCACCCGGCCGTTCGGCTGGAAGATGTCGTCGCCGTCCCCGGCGCGCGGCGCGGGCCGCGGGTCGGACGGGCCGCCGGTCAGCCCGGTCAGGTTCCCCGGCACCGGGCGGACGGCGCCACCGGGTGGCGGAGCGGCCCCCGGCGCGCCCTTCGGATCGATCACCGGCCGCGGCGGGAGCATTTCGGGCACCGGGTCGCGCTTCTCGGCGAACGGCGGCAGGTTCAGGACCGAGTTGGTCCCGCCGGCGGGGGCGATCGGGTGACCGCCGATGGGCGCCCCGGCGGCCGGGGCCGGCTGCTCGCGCAGCTTGAGGGCCGCTTCGGTGCGCTCGCGGATGTGGTCGGCCGCCCGCTTCGACACCCACGGCGGCAGCGGCCCCTCCCCGATCGACACGTTGTTGTACTGCTGGATGGTCCCCTTCGCGTACTCGAACGACGCCAGCGCGATGTTGTAGTCCGCGACTGCCCGGGCCTCCGCCGCGATCGCCGCCGCGAGTTGCTGCTGCACGGTCAGGTTGCTGAGGAAGTCGCCGCTCTTGCCGTCGATCCGCTCCTGGATCTTGATCCGGGCCACGTATTGCTGGAGCGCCTCGCGCTCGGCCCGGGAGGTGACGATTTCCTGGTGCGACTGGATCACCCGACGGTCCTGGAGCGCCAGGTACTCGATCGCCTTCAGTTCGGTGTCGCGGAGCTGGATGTAGCTGCGGATCAGGTCGAGCTGGGCCTGGCGCACCGTGGCGTTGGCGTCGCGGAACCCGAGCGGGATGTCGAGCCGGACCCCGAGGGTCCAACTGTTGAACCGGTTGTCGGCGATGCTGCCGAAGGCGTTGCCGGGGGCCGACCCGGCGGCGGTGGCGTTCTCGGCCGCCCCGCCCAGCCGGGTGCCCAGCCCGGCGACATCGTAGGACGCGAACCCGCGCAGGTCCGGGCGCCGCAGGTGCCGGTTGCGCAGGACGTTGAGCTGATTGAACTTCACGTCCTGGCGGGCCAGGAGCAGTTCCGGGCGCAGTGCGATGGCATCGACGGCGGCCTCGCGGAAGTCCGGCTTGTACGGGGCCAGGTTCGGCTCGTCGATGGGCACGATGCGGGTGCCGTCGGGACTCCACAGGCCCAACAGGCCGCGGAGCTGGCGCTCGCTCTCGAGCACCTGCCCGCGGGCCTGGTACACCTGGCGCTGGAACCGGTGGAACTGGGCCTGGATCTGGTCGAGGACCTGCGGCCGGTCGGTGCCGTTGAGCACCCGGAACAGGGTGTACCGGTAGCCCTCGAACGCCTGCCGCAGCCCCTCTTCTTGCGCGTACAGGTTGTAGTAGGCGGCGTACAGGTTCCAGTACGCGGCCTCCACGTTCACCAGCATGAAGTTGACCTTCGACTCGAAGTCGGCCTTCGCCTGGTCGAGGCCGATCCGGGTGATGAGGATGCCCTCGCTCCGGACCCCGCCGCTCGGCGCGACGCCGGCGAAGAAGACCTGACTCGACGGGACCGACCCGCCATCGACGATCTGGTTGATCTCGACCCCGAACAGGCGCAACAGGGGCTGCTCGATCGCCACCTGCACCCGCGGGGTGTAGTTCGGGTTCACCAGTTGCGTCTGCTGGGTCGCCTGCTGGCCGAACTTCGAGTAATCGATGCTGGTCGTGATGCCGACGAGGCCGCCGGTGGGCAGCGGCTTGACGAGCGAGCTACTGAGCGTGGCCGCGTCGCGGGTCTGCTGGAACGAGAGGAACTGCGCGGCGACCGGCTGGTCCACCTTCTGCCACTGCATCGTGGTCACCCAGCGGGCGTCGAACCGGCTGAGCGACCGCTCGATTTCGGCCGACGCCTTGGCCGGTTCGACGGCGAATGCGCGGATCGCGTCGGTCCCGCCGACCGCGCCGGCTCCGGCCCGCCCGCCGAACTGCACCAGGCCGTCATTCTTGAACCCGAAGTTGTTGGGCGACTGGGAGCCGATGTTGCCCTGTTCGAGGGCCAGCGCGATGCACTCGCGGAGCGTCATGTTCCGCGCCGGGCGCACGAAGTCGATGACGGTGGGGGGCGGCTCCTTGTTGTCCGGGACGCCCGGCGCGATCGGGGCGTGCGGGTCGGTCTCCAGCCCCTTGGGCAACTGGACCTTGACCGCGTCGTGGTAGTCGCCGGGTTCCATGAACAGTTGCTGCTTGCACCCGCCGGCCGCGGACACCGTCAGCGCCCCGGCGAGTACCCGCTTGATCCACCGGTTCCGGCTCATGTGTGATCCCCGCTCCACCCGACTCGGCCGCCGAACGCGCCCCTGTAACGGAGCGCATCCCCCCAGACTCGGCGGCGTCTTCCCCTCATCGACGGTATCGGCGGAAGAATTTAGCCAGTCTGCCGGTCGGATCGAAGAAAATGTCCGATCGGAGTCAAGTTCGGGGCTTTTTCCGCGCGCGGTGTGAGTTCGCGAATCGGGCGGACCGCGGAACTTGGCCCGGGGCGGCGGGATGGGTGCGCGTTCTTGGCAAGGGCGGGCCGACGTCCCGTGACGTGACGGCGCCGGGAACGGTTGCGGGGTGTTGATCGGAAAGGAGTTACGGCGCCCGACCGCCTGAGGATCCGTTGACGCATGGGCGGCCGCCCTCTGGTAGGTCCTCAGTTACGGACATCACACGCACCGACCACTGTTCACTTCTTCGGCGGCGCGGCGCCGGCGGCCATCAGCTTGTCGAGTTGCAACCGGATCTCCTTCGTGCCCGCGGCCTTCACGATCGCCGCGTTGCCCTTCTCCAACAGTTCCTTCTCCAGGTCGGGCTTCACCTTCTTGATGAGGTCGATCACGAGGTCGCCGACCTTCTTCGCGTCCTCGCCGTCGAGGCCCGCGGTGTGGTCGATCGTCAGCCCCTCGTAGAAGATCTTCGCGTCGGTCGTGGTGATCTTCAGCACGACCTCCGGCAGCAGCGAGCCGGGTTTGAACTCGGTCTTGTGGTTCACGACCGTCTTCAGTTGCACCGCAGCCTTGCAGTGCCCGCGGGTCTCGCCACTGTAGAGCTGCTTGCCGCGGAGCCACAACTGCTGCTCCATGCGGAAGTTGATGTCCATCGCGACGTTGATCGTGGCGTTCAGTTGGTCCGGGGCCGGGCGCACCAGTTCCGCGAAGCCCACCGCGAACGTCTTCTCCGGCTCGCGGGCGGTGACCGTGAACCGGCGCCACAGCCCGTCGTTGAACAGTTCCGTCGGCGCGTCCGGGAACTTGTTGGGGTTGCGGAGCATCCTTTTGCCGACGACGAACTCCTTCTGCTTGCCCCAGCCGTCGTTGGCCTTCACGAGCGGGTCGGGCATCTTCTGAAGGGCCATCTCGCGCATCAGCTTGGCGATCCCGGCCGCCTCTTCGGGCTTGGGCTGCGGAAGATCCTTGGGCGCCTTGAGAGCGATCGCCTTCGGGGCGGGGGCCGGCAGCGGCAGCGGGATCGGCTCCGGGTCCGCCGGCGGCTGCGCCGCCGCGAACGCGGCGAACGCGATGGCGAGAATCGCGGCAAGTGAGAGTCGCATCACACACCCTCGGACGCGCGAGGTTCCTGCCCGCGCCGGTCGGCTCATTCTACGCAAACCCGGCGCCGCGGATACGGCAACGGGTTACGCGCGGGGGCGTCGTAGCGCCCGCGAGACGTGCCGGGTGCCCGTCTCGCACAACCGTGTGCAAAAACCCTTGAAATCACGAAAGGTTGCCAAAGATTGCCAAAGATTGCCAAAGATTGCCAAAGATTGCCAAGTGGCAATCTTTGGTTTTCCCAGGGCTTTTGGGCCTTTTTTTCAAAGATTGCCAAAGATTGCCAACTCGCCACCCCGCCTGGTGCAACGCCCGCGCCAACTGACCCGGGAACGCCGTCCGCGGGAAGGGCTTGCGCGACCCGGGGCGATTCTGCGAAGTTTGGCGCCCCTGAGTACGATCAGGCACGGTTCGTCTACCAGCACTACCGTCCGCAATTCGCGCGCGGTATCGTGAGAGTTCCTCACGAGGCGCACCGATGAACGCGGTCCTCTCGCTCGCCCTGCTCGTGCCCGGGGCGCCCGCGGGGTTGCCGCAACCGGTGGTCGGGGCGGCGCTGTCGCCCGGCGCGGTCGCGCGGCTCGGCCCCACCGCGTTCCGGTTCGCCGGGGTCGTCGGCACGCTCGAAAGCGGCGGGTCGCCAGTGTGGTTCGCACCCGACGGCCAGCGCGTCGGCGCCACCACCGGCACCGGCCTCTACCTGTGGGACGCGGCCACCGGCGAGCGGCTCCTGTGGGTGCCAACGGGCGACCAAACGGAAGTCGGTTTCCTCGGCTTCCACCCCAACGGCCAGATCATCGTTCAGAACCGCCCGCGGTACGATCGGGCCGCCGTGTTCTGCATCGACCCAACCACCGGGAAAGTAACCGCCAAGTTCCAGCCGACCGACAGCCGCCGGTTCTTCACCACCAGCCCGGACGGGAAGGTCGTCTTTTCGCGCGCCGGCGACAACGACACCACCGCCGAGAACGTCGCCAACGTAATCGACACCGGGAAAGAAATCTGGCGCCGGAAGATGCCGGGCATGAGCTGGATGCGGGTTTCACCGGACGGCTCGCGGCTGGTCGTGTGGTCGTCGCGGGCGCAGTGGGAAGTCGAGGTACTCGACGCGGCGACCGGCAAGACGGTCGAACGGATCGCTCACCCGGACAGCCCGACGTGGACCGGCGGCGGGGTCGCGGTTGGGCCAAAGGCCGAGCGGATCGCCACAGCGCACGGCTGGAACCGCGGGTTCACCGTGTTCGAGAAAGGAGCTGAACAGGCGGTGATGCGCGAAACGGGCACCTGGGACGACAACATTTTCTTCACGGCCGACGGGAAACGGGCCGTGGTCCGGCGCGACGTCGGACGCGGTGAGGTGCGGGCCGAGGTGTGGGATCTGGTCGCGCGGAAGAAGCTGTCGTCGGTGAGGGCCGACCTCCGCGGGTCGATGGCCCTGCACCCGGACGGGACCACGCTCGCCGACTCCGGCAACTGGACCCACAAGACGCTGCGCTTTTTCGACGTGGCGACCGGCGAGCCGCGCCCGAACACGCCCGAACCGTTCGACCGGGCCGCGGTCGTGTGGTATCTGCCCGACGGCACGCTCACCTCGGCCGATCAAGCGCTGACCAAGCCGGTGAAGTGGGACGTGAAAACCGGCGCGATGACCGCGCTTCCGGCCGGCACGAAGCCGCCCGCGGCACCGAAAATCCCCGACGGGTTCGCCCCGCCGGCGGGCACCTCGAATCGCGTCGCGTCGCCCGACGGCCGTCGCGTGATCGGCTACCGGTTCGACCCGGACGAACTCGACTCCGCGCCCGGCGACACGTACCTCGGCCTGTTCGACGCACGCGGGACGCTGGTGAAGCGGTACCTGCGCCCGGACCAGACGAACGGCGCGAGCTACGCCTTCTCGCCCGATAGCAAGACGTTCGCGGTGTCGCGCGGCGACGGGGCGCTGAGGTTCTTCGACGCCGACACCGGCGCGGAGATCGGTTCGCACCGCACCGCCGGCGGGGCCGGCTCGCTGGCGTTCTCCCCGGACGGCCGGCACCTCGCGCTCGCCGGCGGCGACGCCCCGATTGTGATCTGGAGCGTGCCGGATCGGAAGAAATGAGCCAATTCGTGTATGAAATCGCGCGGCTCGCGGATCAGGATGGGTGACGGCTACTGTCGCCCGCTCCGGGATCGCGAATGTCGCGCCGATTGCTCCTCCGACTGCTCACGGCGGCACCGGCGACTGACCATGTGTCGGACGCGGAGTTGCTCCGCCGGTTCGTCGCGTCCAACGACCCCGCCGCGCTCGAACTCGTCGTCCGGCGCCACGCCGACGCAGTTTGGGCTGCGTGCCGGCGGTTGCTCCGCTCCGACGCCGACGTGGAGGACGCTTTCCAGGCCACGTTCCTCGCACTGCTGCGCAAGGCCCGCGACGTACGCTTACCGTGCGCCGGCGGGTGGCTGCACCGCGTCGCGGTGAACGTGTCGCTCAAGGTGCGTGAACGCAACGCCCGCACTTCGACCGCCGAACCCGGCACGCTGGAAGCGATCCCCGCCGCGCACGCCGAACCGCTGGATGTCGAACTCGGAGCCGTGGTTCATGAGGAACTGGCCCGGCTGTCCGACCGCGAGCGGTTGCCCGTCGTGCTGTGCGACCTCGAAGGGCTGTCGCACGCCGACGCGGCGAAGGTGCTGGGCTGGCCGATCGGAACCGTGTCCGGGCGGCTGAGCCGCGCCCGCGCGAAGTTGCGCGAGCGCCTTGCGCGCCGCGGGCTGAAGCCGTCCGGCGCGGCGCTCCCGGCCCTCTTCGTGCCGTCTCACCTGATCCTGAAGGTTCTGTCCCTGCCCGCGGGCGCCCCGCCGGCGGTGGTTTCCCTGACCGAAGGAGTGCTCGCGATGAGCGCAACAGCGTCGTGGAAGTGGGTGGCCGCCGCGGTGGTGTGCGCCGGCGCGCTGGGCGCGGGCGGCGTACTGGCGCTCACACCCGACGGGCCGCCGGTGCCGCTGCCCGTGCCGGCGCCGGCGCCCGTGCCGCTCGCTGCGAACGATCCGGGACCGCAGCCGAAGGGTAAACCGGCAGACGATGATTGGGTCGCCAAGCGAGGCACCGACGGTGTGATCAAGCACGGGGCCAAAGCTCCGCCGAGCGCGTTCCCCGAACTCGTGTTGCCCGAACCGGAACCGGACGACAAGGACGGCAAGAAGCGACTGGAGCAGTTTGAAAAGGTCTGCCCGCGACTGACCGGCAAGACCGCTCTCGTAATCGAACCAGCCGATGACACTCTGCGGAAAGTGCTGAAGGCCCGCCTCCATCAGGGCACGCTCGAATTTCAGCTGATTCTTGAGCGAAGTCGGATCGCAAGAGCTGAGCTGTGTCAGCTCACGACCTGCGAGTTGCTTTCCGATATTCGGGACACCGCAACGGAGTTGTGGGGCGGTCGGCCGAAGGAACTGCTCCCGTGGCTGGAAGAGTTGGTGGTGGTGACAAAAGAAATCGAGCGCGTTTCCCGCGTCCGGGTTCTCAACGGGACCGCACCGCCGCATGATCTCAACGCGGCGACGCGGCACCGGCTCGCGATGGAAGCGGCCCTGCTCAAAGCGAAGGGCAAGCCGTGACGGGCGCGAATTGGTCCGTTTCCCCCTGGCGGCGGTCCGATCTCGGCGAGTACCTTGACGTTACGGCGCGGTGTGGTAATACTCTTGCAAACGCACCGCCCGTTCCGCGTGTAAGGGGTTCGCCAATCATGGCCCACATCGTCGCCGCGCCTTGCAACGACTGCAAGTACACCGACTGTTGCGTCGTCTGCCCGGTAGAGTGCTTCTACCAGGACGAGCAGATGCTCTACATCGACCCCGAGGACTGCATCGACTGCGAGGCGTGCGTCCCGGAGTGCCCGGTCGAGGCGATCTACTCGGAGCCGAACACCCCGGCCCAGTGGTCGAGCTACATCCAGCTCAACGCGGAGCGGGCCACCGCGCTGAAGGCCGCCGGCGGCCCCGCCCACATCACCGAGAAGCAGCCCGCCAAGGAAGGGCCGGATTGCAAGAAGAAATAGTGGTTAGTGTCAGTGGCTCGTGCCAGTGAAAGACAGGACCCAATTTCGGTTGGTCTTCCTGTCTTTCACTGACACTAACCACTAGCACTAGCACTATGACTGGTTTGTTACTGATCCAACTCGGCACCCCGGACGCCCCGACCGCGGGCGCGCTCAAGCCCTACCTCAAGCAGTTCCTCTCCGACCCCCGCGTCATCGAGAACCAGGGGTGGAAGTGGAAGCTCATTCTGAACCTCTTCATTCTGCGCAAGCGCCCGGCGGAGTCGGCGGCCAAATACGCCCGCATCTGGGACGCCAAGACCGGCTCGCCGCTCCTGCACTACACCGTTCGCCAGACCGAACTGCTGAAGGAGCGGTTCCCGGACAACCCGGTGCGGTTCGGGATGATCGTCGGCAACCCGCCGCTGCGGACCGTGCTGCGTGAGATGGTGGACGGTGGCGTCACGAAGCTGGTCGCGCTGCCGATGTTCCCGCAATACTCGGCCACGTCCTTCGCCAGCGCCACCGACACGCTGTTCACCGCCCTGAAGACGCTCAAGCGCGTGCCCGCGGTGCGCGTGGTGCCCCCTTATTACGACCACCCCGCGTACATTTCCGCGCTGGAAGCATCGGTCCGCGACGATCTGGCGAAGCTGCCGTGGGAGCCGGAACACTTCGTCATCAGTTTCCACGGCATCCCGCAGAAGTATGCGCAAGCCGGCGACCCTTACGCGACGCACGTCGTCCGCACCACCCAAGCACTCGTGAAGCGGATGGGCTGGAAACGCGAGCAGTGGACGCAGACGTATCAGTCGCGGTTCGGGCGCAGTGAGTGGCTGAAACCCTACACCGATGACGTTCTGACGAATCTTGCAAAGAGAGGCGTGAAGCGTGTGTACGTGCCGCTGCCGGGATTCACGGCCGACTGCCTGGAAACGATCGACGAGATCGGCAACGAGAGCCGCGAGGTGTTCGAGCACGCCGGCGGCGAGCACCTCAAGAGCGGCACCTGCCTGAACGACCACCCGAAGTGGATCGACGCGATGGAACGCATCCTGCGCGACGAAGGCGGGCGCTGGATTTAGGCGAACCCCGCCCGCAAGGGCGGGTGTTGGTCACTGAGCGCGTCACCCCCGCCCTTGCGGGCGGGGTTCGCCGCGGACGCGCACTCGCGTATCATTTCAGTAGCAATCCACTTCCACAGGTTCCGTTATGGACGCCTTCATCCTCTCCGCGGTCCGCACGCCGATCGGCAAGTTCCTCGGCGGGCTGTCCGACCTCCCGGCCCCGAAGCTCGGCGCGATCGCGATCGCGGAATCGCTCAAGCGGGCCAACGTGAAGCCCGCGCAGGTCGAAGATGTCATCATGGGCAACGTCGTGCAGGCGGGCGTGGGGCAGGCCCCGGCGCGGCAGTCAGCGCTCCTCGCGGGTATTCCCGATACGACCCCGGCGCACACCACGAACATGGTCTGCGGGAGCGGGCTGAAGGCCGTGATGCTCGCGGCGCAAGCCGTTCGCGCCGGGGACGCTCATCTCGTCGTCGCGGGCGGCATGGAGAGCATGAGCCGCGCCCCGTTCCTGCTGCAAGGCGCGCGAACGGGCTTCAAATACGGCAACCAGACGACGCACGACGCGCTCGTTCACGACGGGTTGTGGTGCCCGTTCGAGAACTGGGCAATGGGCGAGGCCGCGGAACACATCGCGACGAAGTGCGAGGTGTCGCGGGCGGAGCAGGACCGGTTCGCGGCCCAAAGTCACCAGAGGGCCGCCGCGGCGTGGGCCGCCGGGGCGTTCGCCGGCGAGGTGGTTCCGGTCACGTTCCCAGCCGGCAAGAAGCCGGTTCCACCCGTCGAGCGCGACGAAGGTATCCGCGCCGACACGACGGCCGAAGGGCTGGCGAAGCTCAAACCGGCGTTCCGGCCCGACGGCACCGTAACCGCGGGCAACGCGTCGCAGCTCTCCGACGGCGGCGCGGCGGTCGTGGTCGCCTCCGGGCGGTTCGTGGAAGAGAGCGGGGCGAAGCCGCTGGCCCGCGTCCTCAGTTACTCGATGAGCGGCGTTCACCCGAAGGACATCTTCATCGCCCCAGTCCCGGCGGTGAAAGCGGCGTGCGAAAAGGCCAAGCTCGCAGTGTCCGATATCGACTTGTGGGAACTCAACGAGGCGTTCGCGGCGCAGATGCTCGCGTGCGGGAAGGGCTTGAACCTCGACGAAGCGAAAGTGAACGTTCACGGCGGCGCGGTGGCCCTGGGCCACCCCATCGGCGCGAGCGGCGCCCGGGTGCTGGTGACGCTGGTTCACGCCCTGAAGCGCCACAACAAGCGCTACGGCCTCGCTTCGCTGTGCCTCGGCGGCGGCAACGCGGTCGCAATGATCGTCGAGCGGGTGTGACGCCCGCCGGTCGTTACACCTTCGTTGCGCCAGCCGGGGCGCGCCGCGGGTACACTTCAATCGCAGCCCTTCGCCCCAACGGGAGTCTCGCGATGAAGTACTCCTTCCGCACGTTCGTGGTGTTCCTCCTCGCGTTCGTTCTCGCCGGGGCGGTCGGCGCGGGTTACTACATGCGCACCGCCGGCGCCGACGAACAGCAACAGCCGCCTCTTGTCCGGGATGAACTCTCTGACTCCAACGCGCCGATGGTCCACATTTCAAAGTCGCCCGCGAATCCCAACATCGACTTCGACGGCCACATGAAGCTCGCGACGGAAGCCGCCAAGCACCGCGAAACCCGCCGCCTGACCGAAGAAGACTTCATCAAAATGAGTCAAGAAGAAGGCGCGATCATTCTCGACGCGCGGAGTAAAGAGAAGTTCGACATTCTGCACATCAAGGGTGCCGTCAACCTGAGCTTCCCGGACATCGACGTCGAGAGTCTGAAGAAGCACCTGCCGAACAAGGACACGAAGATCCTGATCTACTGCAACAACAACTTCATCGTCGGTGCCCCGCCGACGAATCTGGATGTCACAAATGAAAACCTAGAAGACAAAGCCGCGCGCGCGTTCCCGGTGAAGGGCATGATCGCGTCGCTGAACATCTCGACGTACACCGTGCTGTACGGCTACGGGTACAAGAACGTGTACGAACTCGGGCCGCTCCTCGACCCGACCAAGACGAAGCTCGAACTCGTCTCGACCCAGAAGTAATGCAAACGTGCGAGTGCGCGTGAAGACCGGAGGCCAGAGCCATCAACGGTTCTGGCCTTCTGCCTCACTGAACACTCGCGTCGCTCCACGACGCGTAGTTACACCCTCGTTGCGCTCCTTCGCGCCGAACCCCGGTATAGTGCGATAGGTCGCGGTGCATCGCCGCGGCCATCCCTCAACGGGAGTCTCGCGATGAAGTACCTCGTTCTGCCGCTCGTGTTCGCCGCCGGGTTCGCGACGGCGCAGCTCACTGGCCTCACCACTGCCGCGGACCCGACCCCGCCGGCGCCGCCCAAGCCCGCGGCGCCGAACCCGAACATCGACATGGCCGGGTTCCTCACCGGCGCACAGGCCGCGGCCAAGCACCGCGAATCGCGCCGGCTGTCCGAAGAGGACTTCCTCAAGATGAGCCGGGAAGAGGGCGTGATCGTGCTCGACGCCCGCAGCAAGGAGAAGTACGACCTGTTGCACGTGAAAGGCGCGATCAACCTGAGCTTCCCGGACATCGACGTGGTGAGCCTGGCGAAGGTGCTGCCGGACAAGAAGGCGAAGATCCTGATCTACTGCAACAACAACTTCACCCCGGCCCCGGGCGTCACGAACCCGCCGCGGGAGACCGTCACGCCCAACGGCGGCGTCCCGGTCGCGAAGCCGAACGCCGACCTGATCCGCGCGGCGATGCCCGGCAAGGGTGCGTTCGCGTCGCTAAACATCTCGACGTACATCACGCTGTACAACTACGGCTACACGAACGTGTACGAGCTGGGACCGCTCGTCGATCCCGACAAGACCCGGCTCGCGCTCGTGTCGAACAAGAAGTGATGCTGTGCGACGGCCGAGGGCAAACAGGAGACAGAAGACAGGACACAGGAGACAGACGGTTTCAGCCCCGGAGGGGCGCTTGATGGTAGCCCGGGGTGGAGCGAGGCTTGGCGAGCGCAACCCCGGGTACGCCTCCTTCTCCTTGTCTTCACGTCTGTTCTCCTACAACACCAGCACCGGCCCCTTCCCTCCCACCGCTGCGCACCCATGCCTACCGCGATCGCGATCCTGGCCCACCCCGACGACGCCGAGTTCCTCTGTGCCGGCACCCTCGTGCGGTTGAAGAAAGAACACGGGTGGACAATCCACATCGCCACGATGACGCCCGGTGATTGCGGGTCGGCCGAACATACGCCCGACGACATCGCCCGCATCCGCCGCGGGGAGGGCAAGGCCGCGGCCGAGGCGATCGGGGCGACCTATCACTGTCTCGAAGAACGCGACCTGCGCGTCATCTACAACGAGTCGGCGCTGGAGAAGGTCACCCGGCTCTTGAACGCGGTCGCGGCGCAGGTGGTGTTCACCCACAGCCCGGACGACTACCACCTCGACCACGAGCAAACGAGCAAAATCGTCCGCGCCGCGACGTTCGCGGCCCCCATTCCGAATTTCCTGCACGGCCGGCACTTACACCCGCCGATCGACCACATCCCGCACCTGTTCTACTGCGACCCGCTGGAGGGTACCGACGCCTTCGGCCACCCGATCGCTCCGGCGTTTCGGATCGACATCAGTTCCGTGATCGCGGACAAGTCGCGGATGTTGGAGTGTCACGAGAGCCAGCGGGCGTGGCTGCGGAAGCACCACGGGGTCGATAACCTGGTGGAGTCGATGCGGGAGTGGGGCGCGGCGCAGGGGAAGGCCGCCGGCGTGGCGTTCGCCGAGGGCTACCGCCAGCACCTCGGCCACAGTTACCCGAAGACCAACACCCTCGCCGAGCTGCTGGGGAAGGTGTGAGGGCGGTACGAATGACACTTCTTCCTTTACCGGGGCAGGCCAGTGGCCTGCCTCTTGGCTTTGATGACGCCTCAAAAGAAATGTCTCACTCCGGGCGCGAAATGGCCGCGGCGTGCAGTTCGGCGCGCGATTGCAAATTACACTAAACCACCCATACTTCCCAGTTATTCAAGTGGAAATTGGCCAGTCTTGTTCTACTCCTCTGGCCTAATTATTCCGAATATTCCATTTTTGCCGGTTAATGGGTTCCCGGCCGTGGCGGAATCGTCTATAAACGTCACTTCTCCGGCAAGTAGTGTCGGGGAGATTCGCCCAGTAGTGGTAACACCAGGAGGAATGACGAGGATGACCACAACGATTCTGGCCGTCGTCGCCCTGAGCGGTTCACTGGTTCCCGGGGGCAAGCCCGAGTTCCAGGCCCAAACCGACTACGGCCAGGCCCTCAAGCGGGCAGCGGACGAGAAGAAGCCGATGGTGGTGCTGATCGGCAAAGGGGACACCTTCGCCAAGCTGCTGGCCGACACCGGCCTGTCGGCCGACGCGAAAAAGCTCCTGTCCGAGAAGTTCGTGTGTGTGACGGTGGACGTGACCACGGCGAACGGGTCCGAACTGGCCGGTCAGTTCCAACTGACCGACGGGCTGATCATCAGTAGCGCCGGCGGCACCCACCAGGCGCTGCGCCACGCGGGCAGCGTGAGCGCGGCCGATCTCGCCAAGCACGCCACCACCTACGCGACCGCGACTGGCGTCCCCGCGACGACCGTGACCACCGGCACCCCGGTCGTCACCTCCACCTCGTTCTACAGCGGGTCGGCGCCCGCGGCGGCCGGGTCGGCGGACCACTCGGCCCCGTTCCTCACCATCGGCGGCTGCGCCAACGGCTCCTGCGGCACGGTCGCCCCGGCGGGCGGCGGCTGTGCCAACGGGTCGTGCGGCGTCCCATCCAGCGCGGGCCGCGGTCGGGTGTTCCGTCGCTAATCGGATCGTCGGATCGTTGGAGTGAGAGAGAAAATACGCGGCCGGCGGGTCTCCACCCACCGGCCGCGTCGTGGGGTCACCCTCCGGGTGACCTCTACTTGTTTTTGACCGGCACCCCGGCCCCCGCGGGGAACGGCAGGGTCGCGTCGCCGGGCGCCGGGACCGGCACCGCCGGCGGGCGGATCATGTCCGCGGGCGAGGGCATGTGTAGTTCGTTCGGCGTTGGGCCGACGTTGGGGAACCCCGGCGCCGGACCGGGGAGCGCACCACCGGGAATCGCGCCGCCGGGAACGACCACACCGGCGCCCTCGGGCGGGCACGGCACCGGGTGGCCGGTTGCGGCGTCGAAGCACCCGGTGTTCCGCCCGACCGTCTGGCACGGCGCGCCCGTTCGCGCGTGGGACGTGAACCACCCCGGGCGCGAGTCGCACCGCGAGAGACAGCCCGTCTGCCCCGCGACCAGCCCGACGACGACGAACGCGGACAGCCGGCGGAACATTTCAGACCCCTTCGAGGAGCGCACAAGACACTTCGTGCGACTTGAAGGAATTCTGCCCGACGCGCGCGGTTCCGCAACGGCCCCCGCGCAATAAAAGCGCCGCGCGCAAAGGCCGCACCGGACACGGTCGGCTCAATCGCTGGGGTTGTTACAACCGATAGAGTTGCTCGCTACTCGCCGCCGAGCGCTTCGAGTTCGCGCACGATCTCGCGCAAATCGAGGCCGGGGTTGATCTCCAGCGCTTGCCGGAAGACGCGCAGCGCGGCCCGCGGGCGGTTGAGCTTCAAGAGGCACTGCCCCATCCCGGCCGCGGCGCCGAAGTGGTGCGGGTTGAGCCGCAACACGGTCTCGCAGTCCTCGACGGCCCGCGCGAACTCGCCCTGTTTGAAGAACCAGATCGCCCGCTGGTTGTGTGCCTCGGCGAAGGACGGGGCTTCGCGAATGAGGTCGTCGAGTTCGGCCCGTGCCCGGGTGGCGTTCGGCTCGCGGACGGCCTCCTGGAGCCGGGCGTTCTGCTCGTCGGTGCCGGCGCGGAACCACAGCTCCCAGAGCGAACCGACCGCGAACCGGCGCACGAGCGGGTCGTCGTCGTGCAGCGCCGCCGCCGCCGCCGGGACCGATGCGCCTGTCCCGACCAGCCCGACCGCCAGCGCCGCCGCGCGGCGCGCTTGCACGTCCGCTGCGGTCGTGAGTACGCGCTGAAGGGTGCCCTCGGAGTACCGCTCGCGGACCACCGCGCGGAACTCGCGCAGGGCACCCTGCGCCCCGGCGGCCCACAGGTCTTCGTCGTCGCCGGGGCGCAGCGCGGGCACCCGGTCGAAGAACTCCACCAAGAGCGCGGACACGACAGCACCTCCGACACAGCAGGGCACGCGAGCTGCGCGCCCCACATGTAAAAGTATCAGCGCCGCGCCAGCGCCCGCAAGATCTCGATCCCGCGGTGCAGCGTCTCGTCGGTCGCGGCGTAGGAGATGCGCAGGTGCGTGTCGCGGCGGCTGAACGTACCGCCCGGGATCACGAGCAAGTTGTGCTGGACCGCCTCGGAAACGAATTCGGTTCCTGTGCCCCACGGCGCCTTCGGGAACAGGTAGAACGCCCCGCCCGGCACCGCGAACTCGTAATCGCCCCTCAGCCCGTTCACGAGCAGATCGCGCTTGCGCCGGTAGTCCGCGACGATCCCCGCCGTGTCGTAGCCCATCGCCGCGACGCCGGCGTGTTGCACCACGCTCGGCGCACAAACGAACGTGAACTGCTGGAACTTCGCCATCTCCTGGATGAGCCGCTTCGGGCCGTGCGCCCAGCCGAGCCGCCAGCCGGTCATGCCGTAAGTCTTGCCGAAGCCCTCGATGACGACCACGTTCGGATCGTGGCTCGCGGGCGAGTGCGGCGGCGTGTCGTAGTGGAACGCGCGGTAAATCTCGTCGCTGACGAGCAGCACTCCGCGGGCGCGGCACAGCTCCGCCAGTTGCCTCTGCGTATCGGCGTCGATGACCGCTCCCGTCGGGTTCGACGGTGTGGAGAGCAGCACGACCTTCGTTCGCGGGGTGAACGCGGCTTCGAGCCTGTTCAGATCGAGCCGGAAGTCCGGGTATGTGTCCACCGTCACCAGTTTGCCGCCGGTGATCGTGGCGAGGTTCGGGTACGCGACGAAGTACGGGTCCGCGGTGACGATCTCGTCACCGGGGTTGACCGTCGCGAGCATCGCGAGCAACAGTCCGCCGCTCGTGCCGCTCGTGACCAGAACGTCGCGCCCTTGCCCCGGAAACCGCGCCTCCACATCGGCCCGCATCGCGGCGAGCAGTTCCGGGATGCCCTGTGTGACGGTGTAGCCGTTGTGCCCGGCGTCGATCGCGGCCTTCGCGGCGGCCTTCACCGGTTCGGGCACGTCGAAGTGCGGCTGCCCGATGCTGAGGTTGATCGGGTTCTTGAGCGACCGGCCGAGTTCAAACACCCTGCGCACGCCGGACACCTCGACCGCGCCGCACCGCTCCGACAGCCACGATTCGGGAATCATACGCACTCCGGGCGAACGGCCGGTGTCAGCCGGCCGGTGAAAGCCAAGGCGAGGAGCCGCTCCAAGATCGCGGCACTGTTAGCTTATGATCGCTCTCACCGGCCGGCTGACACCGGCCGTTCGCCGTCCTCGGTGGGCAACAGCGTCGGCGGGCCGGTGCGGGCGTAGCGCTCCCAGACCGCGTTCAATTTCGCCTGCGCCGCGTCGATCGGCACCGCCGTGTAGCGGGCGCCGTGGGTTTCGATCAGTCCGGCGCGGGAGAGCTTGTTCAGCGCGTCCACGATCTCGAAATTCACCTCCGCGCCGAGCCGCTGCTGCAAATCGCCTTCGATGTAGTGGTCGAGTTCTTCCGCGGTCCACCCGGCCGGGCCGGCGTGGCGCCAGAGGTAGAAGTACCCGAGCAGCACCTCCCGCGCGTCCTGTTCCTCGGCCTCGTCGAGCAGTCGGAACATCACCCCGCTGTTGTTGTCCAGAACGTGGTGGTAGAGGCTCTGGCTGAGCTGGTGCGAGTACGCCTGTTTGGCCACGCTGAAGCTGTACCACGTCTTGTAGGCGTAGCCGCCGATGAGCGCCAGCGGGGTGTACAGCGCGAACAGCATTCCGGTGCCGAACCCGCCCAGGAGCGACGACACCGGGAACGAACTGAGCTTCCAGCCGACGTAGGCGACCGAACTGCCCGCCGATCCGCCGATCTTCAGCCGGTCGAGCCGCGGCATCCGCACCCGCCCGCCGGGGAGCAGCATTTCGACATCCACTTGCGGGATGTTCTTGAACAGCTTCAGAAACACGCTCCGGGTGTCCGCGTCTTCGTCCAGCCGGTCGTGCGGGCGCAGTTTGAACATCACCGCGGCTCGGCCGAACGTCGGCACCTCGACCTCGACCTTGCTCCACGGGCGCAGGAACCGCCGGCGGGTGCGCTTCGTGGCCCCCCTGCCGCGATAGAACACCTCCAACTTGTCGAACGCGTCCCACGCCACGTCCAGATCCACGCCCCAGTCGCTGGCCCCGCGCATGATCTCTTCCATGTCCGGGCGCGACAGCCGGCGGTAGTTGGCCCGGCTGAGCAGGTGGCTGAACGTGTCGGTGAGGCGGTCGAGCGCCGCGACCCACTCCTCGTCGGAAAGCCGGGTGAGCGGTTTGGGGTCGGCGTCCGGGTCGAACGGGGCGTAGGCGTCCTTGAGTTGCTTGATTTCGGCCTGGTAGAGCGTGTGCGTGTGGGCGACGACGGCGTTGGCGAACTGGCGGAACGCGGAGCGCTCGTCGTCGGTGAGCGCCCGGTCGTTCAGCGGTCCGGTTTCGGCGCACAGGAATCCGATCAGGTCGGAGACGCGGACCGGGATGAAGTGTTCGCGAATCGGCGCCGGAGTTTCAGGTTCCAAGTTCCAGGTTCCAAGTTAAAGGCAACGGCGTGACCTACCCAATATTAATTCGTCTTTTCAACTTGGAACTTGGAACTTGGAACCTGAAACGCACGCTAGTCGTCGAGGGCCGCCGGGTCGTCGAGCTTGGCCGCGGCCTCGTCGGCGAGTTGGTCGAGGATGCCCTGGATCTCGCTCATCCGTTCGGGCCGGTTGTTCGCGTTGTGCCTCATGCACTGCTCGATCAGCGCGGCCAGCCCGTCGGGCACCAGCGGGTTGGCGACCTTCACCGCGCGGAACTGCTCCTTGAAGATCCCCGTGGTCATCGGCAGCCCGCCGGGCGGGGTCGCCCACGACGGCGGCAGCGCCAGGGTCACGAGCCGGTACATCGTCGCACCGAAGTTGTAGATGTCGGTACGCTCGTTGATGAGCTTGTGCGTTACCGTTTCGGGGGCGATGTACTCCGGCGTGCCCTGCACGCGGTCCTTCGGCTCGCCCTTGATCCACGCCAGCCCGTAGTCGAGCACTTTCACCCGCGTCCCGCGTTCCAGGATCAGGTTGTTGGGCTTCATGTCCGCGTGATAGACGCCCTGCTTGTGCATGTGCGTCAGGCCGTCGGCGATCCGCTCGAAGATGCGGATCAGTTTGGCCATCCGCTGGAGCGGGAGCTTGTCCATCGTCTTGCCGGGAACGTATTCGATCAGCAGTTTGACCTTCTTCGGCCCGGAGAACCACCCGCTCTCGGTTTCAAAGGCGTACACCTTCACTAGATTGGGGTGGTTGAGCATCTGGCCCACGCGGAACTCGTGTTTCGCCTGTTCCAGGTATTTCAGGTCGTCCTTTTCGTCGATGCTGACGAGCTTCAGGGCGTACTCGCGGTCATCGTCGGCCCGGCGAACGTGTAAAATACGGCTGTGCGCCCCGCTACCGAGCGTGCCGAGCACCGTGAATTTGCCGATCTTGTCGATCACCATCTGGGCACCACGGAACGGTGGGATGATGCGTGTGCATCGTACAAGGAAGAACCTAACCCCCCAACCCCCTTCCCTAAAAAGGAAGGGGGAGCAAAACTGAAGGCGAAGACGCGCCGTCCGTTTCTCTTTCTCCCCTTCCTTTCTAGGGAAGGGGCCGGGGGTTAGGTTCTTCGAGAACCACCTATGACAGACCTCGACTCGCGTACCAAACAATTCGGCCGCGAAATCTTCGCCCGGCTCGACCGGCAGGGACCGGTGCTGTTCACCCGCGCCTGGCTCGAAGACAAGATCATGGGCCTGGGCATGCACGACCCGGCGCTAAAGGTCCAACTGTTCCGCTTCCTCGATACACTCCCGTACCACAAGCAACCCGCCGAAGT
>CAZBXY010000115.1:0-22107 GCA_964495365.1 uncultured Frigoriglobus sp.
TGGGCGGCAACGCTCCGCAGCGTCTCGCCGATCCACCGACCGGCGTTGTGACAGGGGATGACGACGGAAACCTTCATCGCGTCCGTTCAGTTAGGCCGGGCCGAGTAGACCGCGGCCGTTTGTGCGGCGACCGCGTCCCAGGGATCGCGGGCCGCGCGGGCGAAGTTCGCTTCGCCGATCGCCAGCAGTTCTGCTTTCTGCTTTGCGGCGGTGACGAGTGCCCCGCGTAACCCGTCCGGGTCGCCGGGTCGGTAGAGCAGTTCGTGACCGGCGGCGACCGTTTCGGGCACGCACCCGATGGCCGGGGCGATCACCGCACGGCCGAACGACATCGCCAGAACCACCGACGAGGAGGTCAGGATGTCGCGGAACGGCAGCGCCACCACGTCGGCCGCTCGCATCAGCGTCTGCACGTCGTCGTCAGGGACGAACCCCGGTCGGTATGCAATCGCCTCGCACCCGGCGACAGCTTTGGCGAGGAGTTGGTCGGCGTCCGCGTCGGCCGGGCGGCCCGCGATCACCAGTCGGGTGTCCGGGAGGTTCGCGGCGCGGAACGCCGCGATCAGGTCCAGAACGCCCTTGTACGGCTGAATCCGCCCGAAGAACAGGAACACGAGGTCGTCGGGCGGAAGACCCAACTGTGCGCGGGCCTCGGGTCGCGTGATTCGGTCGGTGTAGCACCCGATGTAGCTGCCGTGCGGGATCACCACCCACCGCCCCCGCCGGCGATCGGCGAACGCGGCCCGCCCCAGGCGCTCGGCGGTCGGGCCGTGGGTGATAACCCGGTCCGCGAGCCGCACGAACGCTCGCGTCAGCCATCGCTCCAGTCGCACGTACCGGCGGTCGTGGTTCTGGAGGTTGTGGAGCGTCCAGACCACCCGCACGCCGAACAGCCGGAGGATCAGCACTTCGAGGAGCAACCGCACCCCGCGGGCGAGCGTCCCCACGGCGGACGATCGGATCATGTACGGGTGCAGCCAGTGGAAGTGGACCACGTCCGGTTTCCACTTCGTCAGCACGGTCCGCAGGAACGTCCCGCCGCCGCCCCCGTCGATGACCTCGATCCCTCGTCGTTCGAGCGCCGCCATGAGCAGCGGTTGGTAGGCGTTGTCGCGGTAAACCGGCAGGTGAACGACGCGCAGCGGGCGGCCGGTACAGTTAGAAGCCAAGTGACTTCACGAGTTCGCGCGCTGCTGCGTCGGGGACGAACCGTGCCGCAGCCACTTTCGAAAGTTCCGTCCGCATCGCGATCCGCTCTCTCTCGGACATCGCAAGAGCCCGATCGATGGCACCCTCCCAATCGCCACCTCGGACGCTCACCGCATGCACGCCATCACCGAGACCGAGCAATCGGCATTCGTTCTCGTCGGCCACCGGGATCGTGCCGCGAATGGCAGCTTCCGTGAGTCGGTGCGTCCAGGCGGCCCATCCTTGGGGGCAGAGGGCGAAACTGGAATGATCGAGGATGCTAACGAATTGCTCCGGGCGCAGCGCCTGAGACTTGTCTCGTTCGTCGTACTCAACCCAGAACGCGAGATAGGAAGAGGGACCGTCGCACGTCGCTGTGTCGAACTCGTTCAGCGTGCGAAGCACCGCGACTCGATGCTTTTCACAGAGCCGAGCCCTTACACGACGCAAGACCGTAGCCCGGCTCTCCGGGGTTCGTGAGCCAAGAAAACTGATCGAGATATCGCGTCGCGTTGTTGGTTCGGGCGGCGCCCCGAACATCGCCTCCGTTAAAGACGGCTCAAGCACGAATTGGGGGTGAACTCCGGGCGGATAGTAAACACAGGTCGTGTAGAATCGCAAAGGATGCCAACGTGGATAGGCGGTGCGGGTGAGAATCCCACGACAGCGGCGGTAGAACGGAAACGTCCGCACGAACTCGCGCAGAAACGTCAGCGCCCCGCAACCCGCGTCGAGGTCTGACATCCCAAATACCTGCCCGGCCTGTTTGAGCCACTGTCCGGTGAGCGCCGACGGCCTCCGTGTGGCGGAGCAACGAAAGAACAGAACGTCGGTCGGCCTCGGTTCCTCAGCGGGGACGATCGTGATTCCCTCCCGTCCGCAGAGGTGCTCTTTGAGAAACGTATGCTCGGGCGGCACCGGCCCCGAACCGGCCGAATGGATCAGCGAGATCTCGTATCGTTTCGTCTGAACGAGGCGGAGCGCGAGCGAGGCACCGAAGTGATCTACTCCCGGCTCGTGAAGGATTCCTACTGACGTCATGTTGCCCTCCCCAGCAGAACGGGAGAGAGCCGCGCCACGCCCTCTTTGTACAACAGGGGCCGGATCGCCCCGACGTAGTGCCGGCTCGGGAGGCCGTCGGCCGAACCCGTTAACCGCACGTTGTACTCGGACGGGAGCAACTCGGCCCCGAACCGCGAGCTGCACAGGGCGAACAGCGTTTGTTCGATCCGCCAGAAGTGCCCGATGATGCCGGGCAGGGCGAGGAACTCTTCGAGCCAGTCGAGCCGGAGCGAGTCCCTGTGGATCAGCCCCAGCCCGGAGTTGAACCGCTCGATCAGCTCGACCCCGGTGCGCTCCCGGACGGTGGCCGGCTCGACCGTGTACGCGGTGGCCACGTCGCCGTTGACGGTGTTCTTCCGGTAACCCGCGTCCTCGATTCGACTGACGAGCGCGGTCGGCTCGGCGAAGAACAGCACGTCGCTGTCGAGCAGCATCATGCGGTCGGCGGTCAGGTAGTGGGCGAAGTCGAACACCTTTGGCGCGAGGTGGTTCGTCCGGCGGAACTCGTGACACCGGGGGTACGCGGTCAGTGTGGGAAGCACCGCGGCGTCGGCCCCGGCCCGCGCGATCACCCGCGCCTGCGGGAAGTGCGCTCCGAGAGCGGTCATCCGTTCCGCGCCGAGCGATCCGTCGTCGTGAACGCACAGTCGATACCGGCGCCCGGAGTTGCGGTAGAACGACTTCAGCGCCCAGATCAGGTCGAGCCAGTCGCTGGCCGACGTGAGGACGTGGATCTCGCACCGCGGGTCGTCGGTCCCGGTGACCGGCGGGGTGCGCAGGATCCGCGGGCGCACGACCTCGCGCCAGTAGCTGGTGCGCAGCCCGCCCCGCAACCGCTGGCGGCACTTCAGGAGGAGTGCGCCGGGTGAGATCATGTGAGTGCGGTCCGCGTGCGGGTCGCCCGGAGGCGGCCCCAGAACAGTCGGGAGGTCAGGAGCTGGGGGTACTCGGCGCACAGCCCCGCGGCACGCGCCCACCGCTGCCACCGGCCCTCGCCGGCGTCAAGCGAGGCCCGCGCGGCCGGCAGGAACAGTGCGTGGTACACCCAGTTGCCCTGGAGCTGGAGTCGGCGCAGCCCCGTGAACCCGCCGCGGCCCGGCCCCCACAAATACTTCCTGGTGAGGCCGAGCAGTTCGTCGGATACGCGGGCGGAGTGGGTGGATTTCTGAACCGGAGTGATGCGGAAGCACGAGAGCGGCTGGTCGAGTGCGGTCACCCGGCCGCCGGCGAGGATGATCCTGGCCCAGTAGTCGTAGTCCATGACGAAGTAGAGGGACTCGTCGAACGGGCCGACGCGCTCCGCGATCCGACGCGACCAGAACACTTCCGGCTGCACGAACTGGCGGCGGTTCCACCACACCGACCAGAGGTCCAGCACGTCGTTGACGGTCTTGATGCGGCCGAACTGCTCGTTACCGGTCGGCTCGCCGCGCTCGTTGACGTAGGTGCAGCGCCCGTGCAGGAGGTCGGTGGCCGGGTGGTCGCGGAAGTGCTCGCCGACCGCGCGGAGCGTGCCGGGATGGTAGAAGTCGTCGCTGTTGATGTACGCCCGCACAGAGCCGGTAGCCCGGGCGAACCCCTTGTTGATCGCGTGCGTCTGCCCGCGGTCTTTCTCGCTAACCCAGTAGGCGAGGTGCTTCTCGTACTTGCGGATCACATCGGCCGATCCGTCGGTGCTGCCCCCGTCGATGACGATGTACTCCAGGTTCGGATAACCCTGGTCGAGTACCGACCGGATCGTCTGCTCCAGGTACTGCGCCTGGTTGAACGACGGCGTGACGACGGTGATACGGGGAAGAGTCGGCATCGTTACACCCCCCCGGTTACGAGGCGCCGCACCAGACCGAGGGTCGGCCGGCGGAACGTGTACCCGGGGTGTCGGGCCAGGCAGGCGAGCAACCCACCCAGCCCGGCGATCCGGCCTTTTGTCTGACCGGTCCGGGCCACCGACCCGAGCGTGTCGTGGTAGCGGGCCGCGGCCACCTCCGCCAGAACCCACTCCCGCTCCGTGTGGCTCAGCCGCGGGAGGTAGCGTTCGATGACCTTGTAGAGGTCTTCGCGGAACGCACCCAGCGGCCCCATCGAGACGGTCTTGCTCGCCGGGTGCAGCCGGGCTTCGGCCAGCACGTCGGGGAGGATCGCCGGCGTGACCCCGTCGGACAGCAGCCGCAGCCCGTGGTCCACGTCCATGCAGTAGTGCAGGCTCTCATCGTAATAGCCGTACTTCTCGAGCACCGACCGGCGCATGAAGTTCGACACCTGGATGGCCACCTTGCGCGGCGGCCCTTTCCAGAGGACGAGCGTCTCGGCGAGGGTGGTGAACGGAACGGGCACGAGCGCCTCGACCTCCCGGCCCTGGGTGTCGATGTACCGGGCCGAGCCGGTCACCCACATCGTGGCGGGGTCGCGGAACGCTGCGACGACTTTGGCGAAGGTGCCGGGTCGGTAGCGGTCGTCGCTGTTGAGGTACGCCCAGATCTCGCCGGTCGCCCGGCGAAGACCCTTGTTGATCGCGTCGGATTGCCCGCGGTCCTTCTCGCTAACCCAGTAGGCGAGGTGCTTCTCGTACTTGCGGATCACATCGGCCGATCCGTCGGTGCTGCCCCCGTCGATGACGATGTACTCCAGGTTCGGATAACCCTGGTCGAGTACCGATTCGATGGCCTCGCCGATGTAGGCGGCCTGATTGTAGGACGCGGTGACGATCGAGAGCCGAGGCGACTTGGGGCAGTCGTGTTCAGTTGGGTGTTGTGTCATGGTGTCGGGTTAGCGGGACAGAGGGCCGGACAGAACTTCCTGGTACACTTCGAGCGTTTGTTCCGCGTTGCGGGTCCACGAGAACCGCCCCACGTTGCCGCGAGCGGCGTCGCGGAAGGACGGGGTGGTTCCCGATTCGGCGGCGGTACCGACGGCCTCGGCGATCGCCCGCGGGGAGCGCGGGTCGAAGAACACGGCCGCGCCCCCGGCCACCTCGCGGAACACCGGGATGTCGCTGCACGCGACGACGCACCCGGCCGCCTGGGCCTCCAGAACCGGGAAGCCGAAGCCTTCCATCAGCGACGGGTAGACGCAACACGCGGCCCGGCAATAGCTTGCGGCCAGTTCCTGGTCGGTCAATCGGCCGAGGTGCTGGACGCGGGCGCCCAACCCGAGGCGGGAGATCAACACCGCCTCGACCTCGGTGAACGGGCGCCCGACCACGCACAGCCGCAAGCCCGTTGGCCACGTTGGGTCGGCGACGGCCTGGAGAAGCGTGCGAAAATTCTTGTAGCGGGTTCGTTCGCCGACGTACAAGACGTCGCGCTGCGCCGGGCGAGCGGAAACCACGTCGGCCGCCGGTTTCAGGTGTTCGCACCCGGGGTAGATGACCCGGATTTTTGGCCCGACCTCCGGGTAGAAGGCCCGAAGCTCAGCCGCGGTGCTCTCCGAGATGCAGATGCACGCGGCTGCGGCGGAGACGGCCGCCCGCTTCTCCCGGACGTGCTGGTCGGCGTCGTGGTAGTAGTCCGGGAAGCTCTCCGGGATCATGTCGTAAACGGTTACAACGACCGGGACGGCGCCCGAGTTCGGGAGCGTGAAATAGGTGGTGTGGAACAGGTCGTGGCAGCGGATCTCGTGTTCCCAGCGCCGCTTCTGGATCAGGCGGGCGGCGCGGCGGAGCAGTTGCCACCGCCGGGTCGCCGGCGGCAGGTGAGCGTGGTAGGAGCGGCACGAATCCGGGACCGCGCCGGTCGCCGGCGCACGCAGTCCGAAGGTCACCGCCGCAAGCGCCTTCATTCGCGGCAGGGATTCGACGAAGATCCTTTGAATACCCCGGGCCAGGGGCGTTTCAAAGGCTTTCGCGTCGAGAAAGACTCGCACGGCCGGCACGCTCACTTTCGGAACCCAGGCGCCGCCCGACGGCCGCCCTACGACGCGGTTCGGACGAGTGGGAGTCACACCAGCAAAGATCGGAACAGGGTCAGGGACGCGACCTGACGGCCGCGGGTCGAGAATTATCGTGAGCGGATGAGGCGGTAGAGCGACCTCACGCTCCTCGCGAATCGCGATCGAAGTCTCACGGGCGGCGCGGGCTGGGTGAAAACAGTGTTGAACGTGTAGAGGTCGGCCTCGCGGCACGGGGCGACCTCGGGGGGGTGGCAGAGTTCCGGGAGTTGCCCGATTTCCACGTTCGCGAACTCGTCCGCGCCGGTCGTGTGTGTGGCGTCGGGGCGGAACCCGAGGTTCCTGATAAGGTTGATCTCGGGGGTTACGGTCAGACCGTTGTGGCGCCAGTGGGCGTAAAGCCACTGGTAGTCCCAAGTGTCGATCTCCCCACGGGCGACCCGTGCGAGGATCCGTATCCAATGCTCACGCTCGCGCCGTGTCGAACAGATTCGCCGAAACGCCTTCGTGGTAGTGAAGGTTTCCCAATCCGAGATCCGGAAGTCGTAGTTGACCCAGGCCCGTTTCCAGGTTGCCCAGCCCCAACAGAACATGTATTTCGAGAAGTGATAACTGTACGGGGTGCGGCGGATCCCCCGTTGGAAACTGCTGCCCCCGATCGTCATCACTCGCCGGTCGTCCCGGTATCGTTTCAGGAGTTCTGTACAGTACGTGAAGAAGCTTGGGCTTGGAAGACAGTCGTCTTCGAGGATGATGGCTTCCTCGAACACCTTGAAGGCATTCGTGATCCCACTCGACACACGGAGGCCGCACCCGAGGTTAACGTCCGAGTAGTCGCGAATCACCTCACACGGCCAGTCCACGTGTTCGGTGATCGCCCGTGTCGCGGCACACAACTCCGCCTCGCCCATGCGATCCGCCCGCGGCCCGTCGGCAACGACGTACAGCCGATTCGGTCGTGCTTGCCGGATCGCCTCGAAGGTGATCCGCGTCAGGTCGGGGCGGTTAAATATCACATAGATAATCGGCGCCATCAGTTGTCAAACCTCCGCCTCAAGTCCTCGTCGGCCAAGACGACAGACTTGATAAGTTTTGACACGGGCCGATACCCGAATCGTTTCAGGAAGGCGCACGCCGGATCCGTGTCGAGTTCGTCCAGCTGTAGCGACCCGTTGATCTCGATCACAACGGCCTCGGGCCGGAACGTGCCCCAGTCGTTCGACTCCAATACCTGTAAGTCGTGGCCCTCGACATCGACCGTGAGGAACGTGATCGGCTGGCCGGGCGGCAAGTGTTCGTCGAGGATGTCCCGCAGAGGCCGCACCTGGATTGATCGGCGGCGAGTGATTCGATAACCTCTCAAACCGTCGCGCTGGGCCGAGAGGGCGGCGTCGAAGCTGTTCAGCGCTGGCTCGTTGAACTCGTGATAGGTCAATTCACCGGGGACGTCCGACACGCCACAGTTGAGGTTCACGTCGCGGGGGCGCTCCCGGTCGAAGTCGGCGCGGAACCCGTCCCGCGGATCGATGTTGATGCCCCGCCATCCGCGGAGGTAGAAGCGATGTGTGTTCGAAAACCGCACCGGGTGGTGCGCCCCGACATCCACGTAGAACCCGGTCTGGCGGTCATCGAAAAGCCGAGCCAGCACCAAGTCCTCTCCCTCTTGAGAGAACGAGAGACGCCCGTGCGGAGACGGCGGTGCAGGGCAGAACCTGCGGACGAGACGGAGGAATCGGCCGGTCACGACGCGGTCCCCCGGGGCGACTCGGCCTGCGCGGTACGTGACGTCCAAGTGCCGTGGAGTAGCAGGGGGCCGGTGCCGCTGTGCTGGTTGAAGCCGAGATCCCGGTACTTGCCCTGGACGACGTTCATCTGACCAACGTACTGTTTCGGCCAGTCGGCCTCGATACCGCGAACGAGTACGCGGGCTCCGATGTAGTAGAGCCCCTGGTTAAGCGGCAACTCCGGGACACGGAATCGGACCTCGCCCTCGCCCCCCAGTTCTCCGAACGTCACGCCGGTGTAGTCGCTGTAGATGACAGACAAAGTGTCGCCCATTGCGGTGTGGAATGACACCCCGAAACTCACCCCAGTGAGCGAAGCACCGTCGTCCGCACTGTAGCGTAGGACGAGACTGACCGGGCGCCCAGATGCGACCTCTTCGGTCCGCCGCCCACCGTCTTCGAGCCAAAAGCCGGTGAGCCGCACGGCGCCTGAACCCGATCGATCGGCGGTTGTCAGGGCAAGATCGGCGGGCGTTGCGCTGGCGGTCTGGAGGTACGTGGTGACCACCTGTTCTGTCGGGCCGGTGGTGACCAGTTGCCCACGCGACAAGAACACGCCGCGGGTACAGAGAGTCTGGATCGCTCCCATGTTGTGGCTGACGAACAGCACCGTTCGGCCGCCCTTGGCGACCTCGCCCATCTTCCCCAAGCACTTCTTCTGGAACGCAGTGTCTCCGACGGCCAGCACCTCGTCTACGATCAGGATTTCCGGCTCCAGGTGCGCTGCGACCGCAAACGCCAGCCGGACGTACATCCCGCTACTGTAGCGCTTCACCGGCGTGTCGAGGAACTTCTCCACCTCCGCGAACGCCACGATCTCGTCGAACTTGCGTTTGATCTCCGCCCGACTCATCCCCAGGATCGCGCCGTTGAGGTAGATGTTCTCGCGCCCACTCAGTTCCGGGTGGAACCCGGTGCCGACTTCGAGCAGGCTCGCCACCCGGCCGTTGAGCGCGATCTCGCCCGTCGTCGGCTCCGTGATCTGCGAGAGGATCTTTAAGAGCGTACTCTTGCCCGCCCCGTTGCGGCCGATAATGCCGACCACCTCGCCCGGTTCCACGTCGAACGACACGTCCTTGAGCGCCCAGAACGAGGTGCTCGATTCGGTTGCGCCCGACAGTTGACGGAGCCGCCGGAACGGGGCCGTGACCGCCCGCCCGACCGCCTCGCGGAACGTGGTGTACCCGCGCTCCCGCGTGCCGAGCTGGTATTCTTTTCCGAGTCCCGCGACCCGGATCGCCTTCTCGCCCATCCGCCCCGACCCCCTTACACGATGTCGGCGAACCGCCGCTCGACCCGCTTGAAGTAGAACAGCCCCACCACCAGGAGCGCCGCGGCCGAAGCCGCCGACACGCCGATCACGCCCCAGTCGAGCGGCAGGCCCAAAAACGCGCCGCCGAAGCCGTGGATCACGCCCACCATCGGGTTGAGCGCGTACAGGAGCCGCCACTGTTCGGGAACCACTTCGAGCGGGTACGCCAGCGGGCTGGCGAACATCCACAACTGCACCATGAACCCGAGGACGTAGCGGAAGTCGCGGTAGGCGATCACCAGGGCCGCCAACAGCGTCCCGACCCCGACCGACGCGGTCAGCAGCAGGGCGAGGAACACCGGCAACAGGGCCAGTTGCCAGGTCAGCCCCACGCCGTACACCGCGAGCAATACGAACATGAGGCCGGAGGCGATCGCCAGATCGACCAGCCCCACGCCCGCGGTCGAGAACGGGATGATGAGCCGCGGGAAGTACACCTTGCTGATGAGGTTGGAACTCGAAACCAGGCTGTTCCCGGCCTGGCTGATGACGCCGGCGAAGTACGTCCAGGCGAGCAACCCGGCGTAGGCGAACACGGGATACGGGACCGCCACGTGCTGGGCCATCCCGCCGAACCGGCCGAAGAAGATCGTGAACACGACCATCGTCATGACCGGCTGAATGATCGCCCAGGCTCCGCCCAGCACCGTCTGCTTGTACCGCACCTTGATGTCGCGCCAGACCAGAAACCCCAACAGCTCGCGGAACCGCCAGATCTCGCCCAGATCAACCGGTTGCCACCCGCGGCGCGGGCGGATGATCTTCGTCGCCCGCGCCGCGGGGGCCGGGCGGTCCCCGGGCGGCGCGGGCGGAACGGGGTCCGTCGCGTCGAGGGGTGTCATTTCGGTCGCGGTTCCGGTTGGCATTCGAGGTTGCCGGGGAAGCGGGGTCGGTCAGCGGGTCCCGCCGGACAGCGCGGCGGTAATCTGGGGGAGGGCGTCTTCGAGGAACTGCCGGGCCGGGTCGTCGGCCAGCGGTTCGTCCTCGGACAGCAGTTGGCGGGTTACGTAGATCTTGTACAGAACCGGCGTCTTGGCGAACGCGATCCGCGGGCGCTCGGGGAACGACCAGGTGCGCCCGTCGCCCCAGGACCAGAGCAGCCGCACCCGCGTGGTCACGACCGGCGAGGTCTTCACGAAGGTGTGCGCGTAGAACGCGCTCGGCCCCACCGAGAACCCCTTCCCGGCCCCCAGTTCTTCAAAGCCGAGTTCGGCGTAACACGTCCGCGGGGTGTGTTCGATAATCATGCTGCTCGGGCGCCCGCAGGTGATGAGTACCCCGATGTTCGCGCCCGTCTTCCGGTGTGTGTACTGCCGGAGGATCTGGGGCGAGCCGGTCCGGTACGCCTCCTCGGCTTCCTCGCGTGTGATGTCGCGGCCCTGCCAGTCGCCCACGGTCATCGGCACCGACGGTAGGGTCGCGGCCGCGCCTTCCACGTCGGCCGACGGCCCCCAGCGGTCGGTCCAGCGACCGTGGAGCCAGCCGGTGGCACCGAGCAGCAGAACGAGCCCGATCAGACGCAGGTACACGGTTCGGTCTCTCCGTAGTGCGGCTTACACCGGGTCGGCGAGCGGGAGCTGGGCGTCCGAGGTCACGGAGGCCGCGGGCAGCGCGGTGTACGGGTACCGGAGCCACCGGCCCCCGAGCGGCAGCCCGTTGACGACGGCCCCGACGAGCGGCACCCGCGCGGCCAGCATCCGCTCGCACGCGGTCCGCACGACCGGTTCCTCGCTCTGCCCGGAGCGGACGACGAGCAGGGCCGCGTCCGTACAGGCCCCGATGATGAGGCCGTCGGTCAGCGGGGTCGGGCAGGAATCGACGACGATGTAATCGAACTGCTGGCGGAGTTCGGCGAACACCTGCCGGACCCGATCGACGGAGAGCCCGCGGATGATCGTCGCACACGGGCGCCCGGCGGTCAGCACCGCCAGCGGCGTGCCCGGCACCCCGCCGATCACCCCGGCCGGCCGGGCCTCACCGCGCAACACCTCGCCCAGCCCGGCCGCCGGGGGCAGGTTGAGCCGGGCGGTTACCTGCGGGTTCCGCAGGTCGGCGTCCACGAGCAGCGTCCGCTTCCCGAGCTGGGCGAGGCTCAGCGCGAGGAGGCAGGCGAGCGTCGTCTTGCCCTCGCCCTGCCCGGCGCTCGACACCATCACCACCTGGGGCCCGCGCCCGTCGCCGGCCAAGAGCATGGTGCGAACGTCGTTCACGGCCTCGACCAGGATCGAACCGGTGATCCCGTACTGGTCCCCCCATGCCTCCATCAGCGAGCCGGTGCCCAGACCGGGAACGTGGGGCAGGCTGCCGAGCACCCGGAGCCGCATCACCCGCGCGACGTCCTGGGTGTGAACGAGCCGCCGCCGGCGGCTCTCCGCATACCCGATCCCCATCGCGCCGAACACGAACCCCACCAGCCCCAGTCCGGCCGTGCCCGTCACCGCGGAGGCCGCCGGGCGGGCGGCGGACGCCTCGGCTGTAGAGGATACGTTCACCCGGCGCTTGTACGTCTGGACCTCAATGGCCAGGAGTTCCTTCTCCGCGCGGAGCTTCCGCATGATCGCCTCGGACTCGGCGATCTCGGCCCGCTTCATTTCGAGGTCGAGCGACCCCAGCCCGATCGTCTCGGCCTCCGCCTTGGACTTGCGGACCTCGTTTGTCAGCTCCCCGCGCTGGAACTCGAGCGTCTGAACGGCCGTCTCGTGTTGACCCAACTCGGCCGCCGCCACCCGGACCAGGTTCTCCCGGATGCGCTTGGTCACGTCGTCGCGGCGCTGGTCTTTGGCCGCGGCGAGCCGCTCCTCGGCGACCTTGATTTCGCCCTTCAGTGAATCGAGCACGGGCGAGTCGGCCGCGACCGTCGTCCCGGACCGGGTCAACCGGTCGCGCAGTCGTCCGAGTTCGTCCGCGGCCGCTTTCACCACCGGGTCGGCGGCCAGCGCGTCGGCGAGCAGTTGATCGGGCAGCGGCTGAGTTCGGGCCGCCTCCACCTTCGCCTTTAGCACCTTCACCTGCGACAGTTCCGCCCGCAGTTGGGCCTCGACGCCGAACAGTTCCTTCTGGAGCGCGGCGTACTGCTGTAGGATCGTCTGCTGTTTCAAGGTCAGGGCGTCCTTGTCGCTCGCGTGCAGGTTGCTCGCCAGCTCGAAGAGCTTGTTCCGCTGGTCGCGAACCCGGTTCTCGGACGCCGCCAGCACGTTCTCCAGTTCGGTCACCCGGTGCAGGCGCTGGGTCTTTTCGGCATCGACGACGAGGCGGAGGTAGGCTTCGGTCACCGTGTTGAGGATCGCGGCCAGTTCGTCCGGGTTCTCGCCCGTCAGGGAGATGCGAACTTGACCGCCGTCAAGGAGCTGCGTCTTCAGTTCGGATTCCAGCCAGCCCACCGGGTCCGGGCGCCCGCGCAGCAGGCTCGAGTCCGAGACCTTCTTGCTCTTGTAAGCCTCCTGCACGATCGGGCGCGTGCGGACCAGGGCCGCCTGGGCCTTGCGGTACTCGGCCTCCTGATTCCCCCGGGTCTCCCGCTCGTGGAGCAGCGGGTCGAGCGCGGTGATCTGAAGGGTCGTCGTGACGGTGTGCTTCTGCGGCGTTTGTGTGTAGTAGGTCACCGCGGCGATCCCGCCCAGCAACAACCCCGCCGCCCCGGCCAGGAACCACCGGCGCTTTGCCCCCGCCCAGGCCGACGCGAGGACCCCCGGCCCCTCGGGTGCCGGACCGTTCGGGTTGCCGGATTCGGCCGGCCCCGCGGGCAACATCGGTAAGGACATTCGCAACTCCTTGGGCCGGGCGGCCGGCAATATCAGGGCGAGGGCCGCTCCGGCCCTCGGCGGGTTGGTCAGTTTACCGCGCGCCGCGGGTCGGCGCGGGGGTCGTTCGGGCGGGTTCGTCACTGACGATCAACCGCCGGAGGAACGCCAGTTCGAGCCAGAGCAGGGCGAGGCCGGCCGGCATCATCAGCCACCCGGCGAGGTCGTGGAACACCAGGTCGGCCCACTTGCGCCCGGCCATTTCCAGGACAACGGCGGTGACCACGATGCGCCCGACGTTGCAGATCAGGGCGACCGGAACCGCCCCGGCGACGACGGCCCACCGCTGCCACGCCGGCCGGTCGATCACGATCGCCACCGCGGTGGACAGGGCCACGAAGGCGATCAGCATCCGCAGCCCGCTGCACGCCTCGACGATGCCGAGGTCGGACTCGGACAGGATGATGACCGTGCCGTCGGCCTGGGCGAAGAACCCCAGCGTCTGGAGCACGTTCGCGCTCACCACGGTCGCGAACCGCTGGAGCGGGCCGGCGAGCAGCGTCTCGACCCGGCCGGGCATCGGTACCATGAAGACCAGGAACGCGAGCGCCGGCCAGGCCCAGCGGAGGGCGGGCCAGCCGCCCAGCGCGCCGAACGCCCCGGCGACCAGGAACAGCACCGAGATCCGGTCGGGCCACGCGAACGCAAAGTACCCGCCGGCGAGTTTCAGCCCGCAGCCGACGAGCAGCAGGAGGATCCCGACCCAGGCCCGGTCTCGCCGGTCCGGGGCGAACAGCGCCCGGCGGTGCCACAACAGGAACGCCGCGAACGGGGCGACCAGGAACCCGTGTGAGTACTGCGGGTTCGTCTGCCAAATCTGGACGAACGTGGCCAGCGTCGGCCAGCACGCCCACAGCAGGGCCGCGCCCGCGACCACCGTCCCGGTGAACCGGACCAATCGCACGGATCGCGCGGGCGCGGGTATGGAAATCTCCCCCTGTGATTGAGCGGGCCGAGTGGCCGCTCGTGCCGTCACGGTCGTCATGCCACCCCTCCGCTCGTCGTCACATCACCGACTCGCGGGAGGGTCAGAGCCGGGCGCGGCGCCGGTTCGGTCGGCGCGAAAGTTCCGGCGATCAACTGCTCGGCAACGCGTTCGAGTTCGTGGACCAGAGCGGTCAGTTCGCCGACGGTGAGGGCGAGCGGGGCCGTCGTTCGGTCCCCGAGAACGTCCACCCGCCCGAGAACCCGGCCCTTCACTTCGAGCGGGAACACGATCTTGAGTTCCCGCGACGCTTCCATCCCCGACCCGCCCCCGTCCCCGAGGCGCGCGTGGAACGACTCGCCGAGGGACGGGTCGTCGATGTCCAGCCGGACCTGCCGCAGCTTCAACCGCACCGCGCCGGCCCGGAGCCGGTCCCAGACCGGCTGCCAGTCGATCGACCCCTGGATCTGAACCACCAGCGCGCCGCGCCCGTCGCGGTTCGGCACCCGCAGCCCCAACCGGGCCAGGTGCGCGAGGCGCTTGAGGACCAACCGCGCCTCGCTGTAGCCGAACAGGCGGGACACCATCAGGGTGAGAACGACGGCCGCGATGGCCAGCGCCGCCACCGCCTCCGACCGGTAGGTCACGCTCAGGAGCCCGCCGGCCATGCCGGTCAGCCCCATGGCGGTGACGACCAGTAGCGCCCCGCGGCGGGACAGGCCGCTGCGGAGCAGGCAGTGGTGCAGGTGCCCGCGGTCGGTGCTGAAGATGCTCCGACCGATGAGTTTGCGGCGGGCGATCGCCGCGGTGGTGTCGAAGATCGGCACCACCAACACGCACGCGGGAGCCACAAGAGCCATCGTGGCCGGGCCCTTCAGCGAGTCGTGGATCGCCAGCACGCCGACCACGAGCCCGACGAGCATACTGCCCGAGTCCCCCATGTAGATCGTCGCCGGCGGGAGGTTGTACCGCAGGAACGCCAATAGCGCGCCGGCCAGGGCGAACGCGATGCACGCCGGGGCCACGTGCCCACACACGAAGGCCATCGCCCCGAAGGTGGTGCAAACGATCAACCCGACGCTCCCCAGAAGGCCGTCCATCCCGTCGAGCAAGTTGAGCGAGTTGATCGCGCCGAGCAACAGGAACATCGTGACGGGTACGGAAAACACCCCGAGCGCGACCTCCAGGTCGAACAATTTCACCCGGTTTACTTCGACCCCACACGCGATCACCACCCCGACCGCCAGGCACTGCCCGAGCAACTTGTACCGGCCGCGCAGCCCGACGAAGTCGTCCACGACGCCGACCCCGCAGATAATCACCGCCGCCGCCAGCAGTCCGAGCAGCACCTCGGGGCGGTAGGTCACGGGCCGGCCGATCCCGCTCGCGAACGCCAAGGCGATGGCGACCGTGAGCGCGACGGCGACGAGCACCGCCGGCCCGCCGGCCACCGGGATCGGGGCCGTCTGGAGTTTGCGCCGCCCGTCGGGGCGGTCCACTAGCCCGACCCGACGGGCCAGGGCCCGCGAGATCGGAGTCAGTACCAGATTCAGCGCGAATCCGAGCGCGAAAATCAGCACAAGTTCCAACATCGGTCCGCCCTACTCTAAGGGGGTCATCAGGGTGGGAGGCGGAGACGAACGGGCGAGCGTCAACCGGGGAGAGATTTCGGTGGGGCGCGGGAGCGATCGCGGGAGCGGCACGAGGTCGGTGAGGACCGCGCGGAACCGTTCGGCGGCCCGGGTGCGGTCGAACTCGCGCTCGGCCAGCGCCCGACCCGCTGCTCCCATCCGCTGGAGATCGTCCGGGGTGCTCTGGCACCGGCGGATCGCCTCGGCGAGTGCCGCCGGGGAGTCGGGCGGCACCCGGACCCCGCACCCGTGTTCGTCGGTCAGCGACGCCACTTCGCTGTCCGCGTCTACTGCGGCGATGTACGGCCGGCCCGCGGCGAGGATGCCGTAGAGCTTGCTCGGCACGATGTACCCGGCCAGCCCGGACTGGAGGGTGACGAGGTGCAGGTCGGCCGCGCCCAGCGCCTCGCCCAGGCGCTCCTTCGGGGCGTAGGGCCGGAACCGCACGTTCGTCAGGTTCCGCTCGACCGCTTTCTGCCGGAGCCGCTCCTTCGACGCGCCCTCGCCGGCGAGTACGAAGACGACCGGCTCGCCGACCATCAGTGCGGCGGCTTCGAGTACCAGATCGAGGTTCTGCGCCAGCCCGAGGTTTCCGGAGTACATCACGACGAACGTGCCATCAACTCCCCACGCGGCGCGGAGTTCGCGGCTCGGCGGCCCGGGGCGGACGGCACTCGTATCGGACCAGTTGGGCACGACCGCGATCCGGTCGGCGCTCACCCCGCGGGCACCGACCCGGCGCTGCATGTCCCGGCCGAGTACCACCACCCGGTCCGCAGCCCACAACCCGATCTGGGTGGTCGTTCGGAGCAGGAACGTGAGCGGCCCCGGGCGCATCCGCCCGAGTGTCAGCCCGACTTCGGGGTGCAGGTCCTGGAGGTAGTTGACGAACTTGCAGCGGTGCCAGCGGCGCAGGAGCGCGCCGAGCAGGCCGAGCACCGGCGGGTCGGATTCCGCGATGACCACGTCCGGGCGCGGGGCGCGGAGCGCCTGCCAGGAGGAGAGGAGGAGGTAACTCGCCAGCCCCACCCCGCGGCTCCAGAGGCTCGTTTTGGAGTAGCGCCGGTTCCGCACGCGGATGATGTCCACCCCGTTACGAACCTCGCGCGCCGGCAGGTCGGTGTTTTCAAAGGAGTGGTTCGGTTGGCCGGCGATCACGGTGACCGAACACGAGCAGGCCAGTTCCTCGCACAACTCGGTCAACAACTGGCCGGTCGCTTCCACGTCCGGCCAGTACGAGCGGTTGAGAACCAGGACGCGCAGCGGCCGGGCAGTTCCGTTCCTTCGTTTGTCGCTCACGTGAATCATTGACGCTCGGCACTCGGGCCCAATTGAAACTCGGCGCGCACTCCGTCCCCGTGGGTTTCGACCCAGGGAGCGGACGTACCTCCGACGCGGCCGGTCACCCGATCGGGTGCGGCTGGTGCTGATTCGGAGGTGCCCGGTGAGAACCTGTTGCGGCTTCCGGGGCGGCGAGGGGTTCGGATGACGGCTTGCGGAGCGGTCCGGGCGTCGCCGGTCCGCGAGCCGTCTACCCTCGTATCAAGGCAATTCGGGCCCGTTCCGCTCGACCGTTCTCGGTCATCGGGCGAACCGAGGACCGGTCGAGTTCAACGGACACGCCCTGGCGGATCATCTGGACCTCAACAACCAATCGCGTCTGCGCGCCGGCCCGGACCATTCGCCCGGTCATCCCCGCGAACGGGCCGTCGATGACCTCGACCGGGGCGCCGGGCGGGATCTGCTGTGTGGGGAGGATCGGGAACTCGCCGGTCATCAGCCGGTAGACCGCGGCGAGGTCGGCGGCGAGGCGGTCCTGGTCGTGCGCCGAGAGGCAGTGCGCCACGTAGTTTGAGGCGAGCGCGTGTAAGCGGGCGTTCGCGTCTCCCCAGACGAACAGGTAGCCGGGAAATAACGGCTGGTAAGTGGTTTGGGTGCGCCCGTTCTGGGCGGACTGCTTCTTGTAGAGCGGGAGAAAAAAGCGGACCGAGGCCGTTCCCAACCACCGGGCCAGGGCTTTCTCCGCTCTTGACTTCGTGTGCATCACGAGCCAACTGCCCTCGGGGTCCGGTTCAAGCCCGGCAAATGGGTCTGCGGGGAACGCGAACGGTTCGGGCGGTAGGATCGGCATTCGTCGGCCTCTCGTGGTCCATCATCGCGCGCCGATCGCACGACAGTAAAACCGATTATCGGACGCAATTCTGATACCATGCGCCGCCCCGCGGTCCCAATCGACCTACGGTGTCGGGATGTTCCCGCTGTTGATCAGCGACCCGTACTCGGGTCAGCGCGGACAACAGGGGTGCGCGGGAGCGCGCTCCGCCAAGTTTTGGGGGCCTTGCTTACTGCCGAAGGAGTAAGGAAAGAGGTCGGCAGCAAGGTCGGTCGGAACGGGCGATGGTATGGCTCACCTCTCAGCTCTGGAAAAGTCGTCGGTTGCGGGCGACGACAACGATTCGGGTGAAGGTAAGCGGACGTATCTTAACGGCTCCAAACAGGGAAGACAAGTCGGTAGACACAATAAACTGGGTCAAACCCGCACATTTCCACCATGAGCAAAATTCACTCCGAGGTCAGTCAATGTGAACTAACGAAGCCATCGCTGAAGGCCGCAAAATCCGGCCCAGAACTCAAAACGATTAGACACCCACCGAGCGGGCAAAGTTCCGAGAAAAGTGTCTCGAGTTACACTCATTTGAGCGTGCCCGAGCGAACTTACGGCATGAGCGTTTTGTGCCGAATACGCCGAATAGTATCAGTAATCTGATCGACGCGAAGGGGGCGATTGTTTTGCGCGCTGGATCGAAGGGTATTCGGTGCAGCCGGCCCGAACCACGACGCCTGCGGTTCTCAAGAAAGACAGGTGGGATCTTGGTGAGGGGAAAGCGAAGTAGGCCCCACAAGTGCTTGCGCTTGTCTTGCGGGGCCTTCGGTTGAGCTGGGGATCTAGGATTTGAACCTAGACTAACTGATCCAGAGTCACGAGTCCGATTATCCCCGTCCGTGCAGAAAGAGCTTGGTTTTCTGGGCTCTCTCGCGTTCACACCCCTTCCACTCTAATCGCATCGTTTCGCACTTTCTACGTGGTTTTCGATGGTTTCCACGGCTTTGTCTGCACAACTCTGCACGCCGTTCCGACCCCCCTCACAGCGTCCGAAGCCACCCGAACGCAGGCGCGGTGGTCACCTCCGCGCCCCGCAGTCCTCGCACACCGCTCCTCTTCACCCGGCCTGCGCTCGATGGGCCCGGCTTGACAGTGGTGTGGCCCGAGTGACCACCCATCGAATCCGATAGCGCGCCTGAGCAGGATAGTTGACGAAGTTGCCTCTCACCTCAGCCGGTCGCGCGATGGACAGTTTAGAAGTGCGGCTGCGCGTCGGTCCGACACCCCGCGGTCGGGGTGACTGGAGCGCAACGTCTCCGCGTCCAATAGCCGTGGGGAGGAATTGAAACCGTCAAGTGGTTCATCCGCCCATCCGCCAAGTCGGCATACGGTTCCCGCGCTCGGTTGCCGAATGAAGCGTGTGCCTCGGTTCCGATTGTGGCGAAGGGATTGCCTCGCAACTTCTGTCGCGTCCCTGGTCAAACTCCGCGGGCGGCACGGCCCTCACGGGAATTCTCCTTTGCTGGGAGTGGTTACCCCAACGGGCATCCGGAGAAATCGTGGACCGGCGAGCCCTCGGCGCGCCGGCTGGGAGTCGAAAAGAGATTCCCGGCCGGACAGTAGGAAGCACCCGACACAAACTCCCAAGGTGGGAGCGACGAGCCCGACGGTGCCGGTCAACTCGCACACGATCACCAGTGTCGAGAACGGGGTCTTGGCGGCCGCGGCAAAGAAAGCGGCCATTCCGAGTTCGGCGGGTCGTCGGGTGAAGACCGTCTTGCCGCGAGTCTTCTCTCCGCGTGGCGCGGAAGCCTTCTTCGGCCCGCTCCCTGGCAGGACGGTGCCGACCTCCGGCTCGATCCCGGACCGGGCGATCCGCCGCATCAACTCCTCCATGGCCGAGCTCGACCGGATCGCCGAGTGGTGGTACGGCAAGGACAGGAAGCGGACTTGAGCCACACATCCGGTGGACGGGTTCTCAACGATCCCCGGGCCGCGGGAACGGCCCAGCAGTTCTCGCGCACGGCTCCGCCGCTTCCTTGTGACCGCGTGGTCCCGCCCGCCATAGGATGACAGTGTCCCCATCTCTCCCCCAAGCGGCTTCCCCGCCGCGGCCCCCGGAACTGAGCGTGACGAGGCGCCCGAAGGCAGCGCCCGTACCGCCACGGCGCTTTGCCTTCCAGGGAGGTACGCATGCCCCTCGGCGCCTATACGAACTTGCCCCTCGCCGAGCAGTTGCTCGACGCCCTCGACACGCTCTCCGACCTGCACCCCGGCTTCCGGCCCGCCCACGCAAAGGGGCTGATGTGCTCCGGCACCTTCACGCCGTCGCCCGGGGCGGCGAAGCTGACCCGCGCCCCGCACGCAAGCAATCCGTCCACCCCCGTCACCGTGCGCTACTCGGACTCGACGGGCGTGCCGACGATCCCCGACAACGACCCGCAGCGGTCCGGCCCCCGCGGGATCGCCGTCCGCTTCCACCTGGGCGACCATACCCATACCGACGTCGTCGCCCACTCCACGAACGGCTTCCCCGTCCGCACCGGCGAGGAGTTCCTGGAGTTCCTGCGCGCCGCGGCCGCCTTCGGGGCGGGCAAACCCGAGGCGCTGGGGGCCTTCCTCGCCACGCACCCCAACGCCAGGCGGTTCGTCGAAGCGCCCAAGCCGATCCCGACCAGCTTCGCCCGGGAGGCGTTCTTCGCGGTCACGGCCTTCCGGTTCACCAACGCCGAGGGCCAGAGCCGGCACGGCCGGTTCCGCATCCGGCCCGAGGCGGGGACCGAGTACCTCACGGACGAGCAAGCCGCCCGGCAGCCCGCGGACTTCCTTGTGGATGAGATCGGCCCGAGGCTGGCGCAGGGGCCGGTCCGGCTGGGCGTCTTCGTGCAGGTGGCGGAGCCGGGGGACGACGTGGCCGACGCCAGCGTCGCCTGGCCGGAGGGCCGCGCGGAGGTCCCCTTCGGCACGCTTACCCTGACGGCGCGCGTCGATGACCAGGAGCCCCAGAGGCGGAAGATCATCTTCGACCCCGTCCCGCGGGTCGATGGCATCGACCCGTCCGGGGACCCGCTCACCGAGGTCCGCTCGGACATCTACCTGCTCAGCGGGCGGCGGAGGCGGGCGATGACCGAGAAGTAATTCCAGCGGTATTCCCGGGTGAGACTTCTACAACGGAGCGTCTGATGTCGAAGAAACTCGAAGGCAAGGTGGCGGTTGTCACCGGCGGGAGTAGCGGCATCGGGCTGGCGACCGCCATGCGGTTCGCGGCCGAGGGGGCGAGGGTGGTCGTCACCGGACGCCGCCAGCCCGAGCTGGACGCGGCGGCCAAGGCGGTCGGTGACGGGGCGATCGGGGTCCGCGGGGACGTGTCCAATCTGGCCGACCTCGACCGGCTCTACGCCGCCGTGAAGGAGAAGCACGGGCGGGTGGACGTGTTGTTCGCCAACGCCGGCGTCGCCGAGTTCGTCCCGTTCGACCAGGTCTCGGAGGAGCACTTCGACAGGACGTTCAACAGTAACGTGAAGGGGCTACTGTTCTCCGTCCAGAAGGCTCTGCCGCTGATGCCCGACGGCGGGTCGGTGATCCTGACCGCCTCGGTCGCGTCGATCAAGGGGATGGCGGCGACCAGCGTGTACAGCGCCGCCAAGGCGGCGGTCCGGGCGAACGACCGGACGTGGACAGCGGACCTGAAAGCCCGGAGGATCCGGGTGAACGTGATCAGCCCCGGGCCGATCGAAACCCCGATGTTTGACAGCCTCGGGGGGACGGCGGAGTGAACGAAGGGGTTGAAGGCGGGGATGGCGGCGCTGGTGCCGCTGGGCCGGCTGGGCCAGCCCGACGAGATCGCGAAGGTGGCCGTGTTCCTGGCGTCAGACGACTCCAGCTACGTGACGGGGGTCGAAGTGTTCGTCGATGGCGGGATGGCGCAAGTCTGAGAGTTCCGAACCCGGCGTCGTGCCGTAGCGTTGGGCGGCGGCTACCGCTGCCCGCGGTAACCCGGCCTCGCCCTGGCCGACCAGTCACCACACTGTCGGGTGGAGGCTTTCGTCGGGCACAGAATGCCTGGAAAACGAACGGGGTGGAAGACTAACCCACCGTGGCGAACCTGGCCAAGGGTGAGAAGCCCGGTGAGAGGGGTGCGGGTCCGCCGAAGCCGACCGGATACCGGCCGGAAGACGCAGCAGCGGCGGCAGGAGAAGCGGAAGCGGAAGTCAGGCCCGGGAGCGTAGCAGGCCACGACGGTCCTGGCTGACGCCTCGGGGCCGTCGACGGGTTCAGGGAGGTAGAGGTGGGCGGGGTTGCAGCACAGCCGGTTCGCGCACCGCTGCTTGCCGAACCGCCTCTCAAGGAAGTCACCTCAGGTAAGGAACTGTGCCTTTCTAACTTCCCGGTTTGGCGTTTCCGGCACGCACCTGC
>CAZBXY010000116.1:0-22022 GCA_964495365.1 uncultured Frigoriglobus sp.
CGCGGTCCGCTGCCGCAGGTGAAGCTGATGCCGACCGGCGGTGTCGATCTGACGACCGCGGCCGAGTTCCTGAAGGCCGGCGCGGTGTGCCTGGGCGTCGGCGGGCAGCTGGTCGATCCGAAGGCGGTCGCCGCCGGCGACCTGGCCCGCATCACCGCGACCGCGCGGCAGTATGTTGAGATCGTTCAACGATTCCGTGCCGGTTGATTTGGCGAACCCCGCCCGCAAGGGCGGGGGTGTTGCGCCGCCCCGTCCCAATCCCACCCCCGCCCTTGCGGGCGGGGTTCGCCAATCACACTCATGGCAGACGTCGTCGCGTTCGGGGAAGTGATGGTCCGGCTGGCCCCGCCGCACTTCCAGCGGCTGGAACAGGCCCGCGCGCTCGATGTCGAGATCGGCGGGGCCGAACTCAACACCGCGGCCGGGCTGGTGCGGCTGGGACGATCCGCGGCGTGGGTGTCGCGGGTGCCGAACAACCCGCTGGGCAAGCTCGTCACCAACCGCGTGCGCGAGATCGGCGTCTCGGACGAGTTCGTGCAGCTCGCGGAAGAGGGCCGGTGCGGGGTGTACTTCCTGGAATTCGGCGCCGCCCCGCGGGCCAGTTCCATCCTGTACGACCGCAAGGATTCGTCGATCGCACTCGCGCGGTGCGGGATGTTCGACTGGCCGACGATCTTCGCCGGGGCGAAGTGGTTCCACGTGACCGGGATCACCGCGGCGCTCAGCCCGGGCGCGGCGGAGGTGGTGGACGAGGCCATGCGCGCGGCCCGCGCCGCCGGCGTGAAGGTGTGCGTTGATCTGAACTACCGCGCGAAGCTCTGGCCGAAGGAGCGCGCCGCCGAGGTGATGAGCCTGTTGCTCCCGCTATGTGACGCGCTGATCGCCAGCGAGGCGGACGCGGAACACCTGTTCGGGATCACCGGGGAGGACTTCGGCGAGGTGGCCGAGGGGTTGGTCGAGCGGTTCGGGGTGACGATCGTGGTCGGCACGCGGCGCGAGGCGGCGCTGGTGTGGCGGAACCGGTTCGCCGCGGTCGGGTTCTCGAAGGGCCAGGTGTACGAATCGGCGTGGTACGAGGTGGAGATCGTGGACCGGCTCGGCGCCGGCGACGCGCTGGCCGCCGGCCTGATTCACGGGCTACTCGACGACGACCTGAAGAAGGGACTGGATTACGGCGCGGCGATGGGCGCGCTGAAGCACACGATCCCCGGCGATCTGCCGTGGCTAACCAAAGAGGAAGTCGAGGCCGCGATTCAAGGGCAGGGGCTGCGCATCAGGAGGTGATGCCGCGACTTCGCAAAACTCAGCGGTAATCCAGTAGTTTCAAGTACCTCTGGGAATCCGGTTCTTCGGCCTGAAGGGCCGGGACAACTTAGCCCAGGCCAACGGCCTGGGTAGGCGTGCGTATATGTTTTGCAGCCTGAAGGGCTGCGATACGCCCAGCGCCGATGTCTCGGCCCTTCAGGCCTCAAATGCCAGATCGCCACCCAGGGCTGCGCCCTGGGCTAAGTTGTCCCGGCCCTTCAGGCCGAAAACCCAAAGACATGCAACTGGAAACTACGGCCATCAATCCCCATGCTGTCGCCGCAGGCGCGGCGAGAGCCGCAGGATCCACTGCACGCGCTCGAACTCGTTCAACCAGTCCTGCACCACGCCGAGTTGCGTCGGGTCGGTGGCCTTCACGAAGCCCGTCGCGCAGCCCTCGCCGGCGAGCTGCCCGACGAGCTGCCGGTAGCGGGCCAGCGTGCGCTCGCCGTACCGCGACACCTCGTGCCCGTCCTCGGAGAAGAACACCGCCACCGGCACGCGGTTCCCGCCGTTGATCTGAAGCGCGGCTTGAACGTCGGCGTGTTCGTCGCGGTCGAGGTAGCGCGTCTGGATGACCGGGGCGGCTTCGGCGAATCGCTCGAAGATCGGGCACTGCGACGAGCAATCGCCGCACCACGCCCCGGCGAGTACCAGCACGTTCGTCCGCCGGGTGAACGCGCCGAGCAGCTTCCGCTGTTCGTCGGCGAGGGTCGTTTGCTCCGCGGCGGCCTTCCACCGCGCCCGGTGGGAGTCGGACCCGTATGTGGCGAGGAACGCCGGCAGCGGCAGCCCGGCTTCAAACTTGGCAAACAGGTTCATCGCAAACTCCTGCGGTATTTTGGCCCGTCGTGATCGGCTCTTGTTACGATAGCCCGGAAGTAGCCTTTGCTGGAGGTCTTTTGATGGCGCGTTCCACAATCCATTGTCCGCACTGCAAGGCGCCGGTTTCAGTCGAGGTCGGCGAACTCGCGACCTGTCCGAAGTGTGGCGGCGACCTGAAGGTTCACGCCGTCGGTGCCGATGAGCAGAACGAAGCACTCAAGCGGTTGCTGTCCACGGTCAAGATCGTGGAGCGTGTGGACAAACCGACCGGGGGTGAGTCAACCGGCGAGAAGCCGAAACAGCCACTGACCTCTTCGCCCAAGCGGCCGTGGTGGAAATTCTGGGGTTGAACGATACGGAGGCCGTTCCGATGCCCGCCGACGATCCGCTCGCGAACGCCGAGACGTTCCTCCGCGACCGCGCGATGACTTACCCGGGCGCGACCGAAGACTTCCCCTGGGGCCACCGCGCCATCAAGGTGAAGGCGAAGATCTTCTTGATTCTGGCGACGGACGGCGGCTTACTGCGGGTGACGGTGAAGCTGCCCGACTCGAACTCCTACGCGCTGATGCAACCTTACGCGGAGCGGACCGGCTACGGGCTGGGCAAGAGCGGGTGGGTGACGTGTTCGTTCCGGCCCGAGGACGAGGTGCCGCTGGACCTCCTGGACGAGTGGATCGAGGAGAGTTACCGCGCGGTCGCGCCGAAGAAGCTGGTGCTGGAACTGAACGCCCGGCAGGCCGGCGCGCCGGAGCCACCGCCGGCGAAGCCCAAGCGCGGGCCCAAGAAGGGCAAGGCGAAGGGGACGTGAGCGGCCCGAATCTCGCCGCTTCGCGCGCGTGTCGGGTTGAAGTATCATCGGGCTACCTTCACCCGGAGCCGCCCGTGCCCGACAACCCGTCCGACACCGTACCCACGTTCACCCCGCGTACGGACCGCCCCCCGGCCGGGGAACCCACGCTCCCGCCGACCGGGTCGGAGGGCGGTACGCACGAACAGGCCGGCGCGCCCGCGCTCCTGCGCGGTCCCGGCGACCGGCCCGACGTGCCGGGCTACACCGTCACCCGCGAGATCGCCTGCGGCGGGATGGGCGCGGTGTACGCGGCGCACGATCCCACCTTCGATCGCGAGGTGGCGATCAAGGTCATGCACTTCGGCCAGAACGCGCAGCGGTTCGTGGTGGAATCGAAGGTGACCGCGCAGCTCCCGCACCCGGGCGTGCCCCCGGTGTACGCGCTCGGAGCGCTGGCCGACGGGCGCCCGTTCCTCGTCATGAAGCTGATCCGCGGGCGCACCCTCGCCGACGAGCTGCGGGCCGCGCCCCGCGCCGACCTGCCGCGCCTGCTGGACCTGTTCCAGCACGTGTGCCAGACGGTCGGGTTCGCCCACTCCCGCGGGATCGTTCACCGCGACCTCAAGCCCGGCAACGTCATGGTCGGGAACTTCGGCGAGGCGCTCGTGATGGACTGGGGCCTGGCCAAATCGGGCGACAGAAATCAGGGGACAGGAGACAGTGAAGACACCGAACCGGACCCGCCGACCGCCAACCGCCGGCACGTGCGCCTGGACGTGACGACAATCGCAGGGCAGGTGAAGGGGACGCCGGCGTACATGGCCCCCGAGCAGGCCCGGGGCGAAGAGATCGACGCCCGGGCCGACGTGTTCGCCCTCGGCGGGATCCTCGCGGCGCTTCTGACCGGCAAAGCGCCGTTCGGCGGCACGACGATTCTGGACACCGTGCGCCGGGCCGCCGCGGCCGACCTGAGCGAGTGCTTCACCCGGCTCGGCGCCTGCGGGGCCGACGCGGAGCTGATCGCGGTGGCGAAGCGGTGCCTCGCGGCCGAGGCCGCCGAGCGGTTCGATACCGGCGAGGAGGTGGCCGCCGCGCTGGGCGCGTACCGGGCGGGCGTGGAGGAGCGACTCCGGCGATCCGAGCGCGAGCGCGCGGCGGCCGAGGCGCGGGCGGCCGAGGAACTCAACACCCGGCGTGAGGCCGAGGCCCGCGCCGAAGCCGAACAGGCCCGCGCCGAGGCCGAGCGCGCCCGCGCCGACGAACAGCGCCGGCGCCGGCGCGCCCAACTGGTTCTCGCCCTCGTGGTACTGGTGATCGTCGCGGCGCTCGGGGCCTTCGTGGTGTACACCGACCGCCGGGCCGCCGAACGTAAGCTTGCCGACGAGCGGTCCGACATTGACCGCCGGGCCACCGAAACGCGACACGCCGCGGAGCAGGAGTTCAGCGCGCGACGGGCCAGTGAGGGCGTCGCCGGCGGGCTGATCCTCGCGGCCGATCTGCGCAAGTCGTACCGGTTCAAGGAGGCCGACGCCGCGCTCGTCCAGGCCGCCGAGCTGGCGAAGGGCACGCCCGAACTGGCCCGCACGGTGGAGCAAGCGCGGCGCGATCTGGCGCTTGTCGTTCAGCTCGACGACATCCGCTACCGCAAGTGGCTGGGCGTCACGGTTCCGGGCGGGAAGGTGCGGTACAACACGCGGATCGCCCCGCCGGAGTACCAGGCTGCACTCGCGTCGCGCGACCTCGATCTGACGACCCTCCCGCTGCCCGAGGCGGCCCGGAGGATCGCGGCTTCGACCGTCAAGGCGGAACTGGTCGCCGCGGTGGACGACTGGGCGCTGTACGAACCGGACCCGAAGCTCCGTGACCGGCTCTTGGAAGTGGCCCGACTCGCCGACCGCGACCCGTGGCGCGACCGGCTCCGCACGCCAGCGGTGCGCGCCGACCGGTCTGCGGTGGCGCAACTGGTCGCCGACGCCGACCCCGCCCGGCTCGCGCCCGAGTTGCTGAGCGTGCTGACGGCCGTGATGGAGCGCAACGGGCTGAACCCGGGGCCGGTGCTGGAGGCCGCGCGGGTCGCCCACCCGACGAGCTTCGAACTCGCCGTCGCGCTCGGCCGGTGGTACGGCAGGCAGAGCAACGACGGGCGCGAGAGCGGATCATACGAGGCCGCGCTGGCCCTGCGCCCGGACAGCCCGTTCGTCTGGAACAACCTGGGCAACGCCCTGCGCGACGCGCGGCGGTTCGACGAGGCCGTCCGCGCGCTGAACAAGGCGCTCGAACAGAACCCCGACCTCGGCGCCGCCCACTACAACCTGGGGCTGACGCTGCACCTCAAGGGCGACCTGAAGGGCGCGATCGGGGCGTACACCCGGGCGATCGCGAGCGACCCGAAGGACGCCGAGGCGCACTCCAACCTGGGCGCCGCGCAATCGGTCCTGGGCAACCGCGCGGCCGCGATCGCCGCGTGCCAGAAGGCCGTCGAACTCGACCCCAAGCTCTACCAGGCGTGGAACAACCTGGGCCTGGAACTGCGGGCCGCGGGCGATCTGGACGCGGCGATCGCGGCGTTCCAGAAGGTGACCGAACTGGCCCCGGCGGTGCCCGCGGGGCACTCGAACCTGGGCGCGACGCTGCACCTGAAGGGCGATCTGGACGGAGCCGCGGCGGCCTACGAGCGGGCGATCAAACTCGCGCCCAACGTAGCGCAGCCGCACTACAACCTGGCGACGGTGTACCTCCAGCAGCAGAAGTACGCGGAGGTGATCGCGCTGGCCCGCACGGCGATCCGGCTCGACCCGAAGTACGCGAACGCGCACGCGATCCTGGGCGCGGCGCTGCAACTGACCGGCGACATCCCCGGCGCCCGGGCCGCGCTGACGGAGGCCGCCCGGCTCGACCCGCGCCACGCCCCGCGGCTCGGGCTGCTCCCGCCGCTCGACGTGGCCCCGCCCCCGCGCGAGGTGAAGCGCCCGTAGCCGTGAGCGAGCGATCCGCAATTATCTTGGGCTATCCCCGCGGTCCGGGGGCACCTGTATGGTGAACCCGAACCGGAGGTTCCCTGTGTCCGCAACGCCCACCGAAATCGCAAGTCGCGCCCTCGCCGACCACCTCGCGGCGCTGCCCGCGGCCGAACTCCTTACGCGGTACGCCAGGCGGCGCGACCCCGAAGCGTTCGCCGGGCTGGTCCGGCAGTTCGGGCCGATGGTGCTGGGCGTGTGTCGGCGCGTACTCGATTCCTCCACCGACGCGGAAGATGCGTTCCAGGCCGTATTCCTCGCGCTGGCGCGGCAGGCCACTTCGTTTCGCGACGCCACCGCGCTGCCCGCGTGGCTGCACCGCGTCGCCCTCCGAACCGCCCGCAAGGCGCTGGCCCGTCGTGACAACACCGCGCCACTGCCCGACGCGGTGCCCGACCCGTCCGACCCGCTCGCGAATGTTGCATGGAAGGACGTGCGCCGCGTGCTGGACGAGGAACTCGACGCACTGCCGACTCAGTTACGCGGACCGGTGGTGCTGTGCTGGCTCGACGGACTGACGCAGGACGAGGCGGCCGGGCGCCTCGGGTTCTCGCTGAACACGTTGAAGCGCCGGCTCGACGCTGGGCGCGAGTTGCTCCGCGCGCGGCTGACGCGCCGCGGGCTGGCCCCGGTGCTGGTCGCGTCGGCGGTCCTCGACCCGACCGGCCTTCGCGCCGTACTCCCGGATTCGCTCGCGCTTCTCGCGGTGGAACACGCCTGGCAGGGCGCCGCGGTCCCGTCCGGTGTGGAGGCGCTCGCCGTGTTCGTCGCCGCGACCGCGTCGGGGCGCAACTACTTGAAGGCCGGGCTTGCTCTCGTGCTGGTCGCGGGCGTCGTGACCGCGGGCGTGGTGGCGCTGTCCGACAAGCCGCCGCCGTCAACCCCGCCCGACGCAACCGCGAATGGACAACCGAACTCGGTGGAAGTTGCACCGATGCCGCGTATTGCTCCGGTGCCGGCAAAGCCCCGCATCGTCCCTCGGACCCGGATGACGGGCTACGTCCGCGGCACGGAGTTGTGGTGGAGCCCGGACGGCAAGTCGATCGCGACGATCACAGCCGACCCGAAGGGTGAGAACGAGCAGATCACGGTGTGGGATGTCGAGACGTCGGCGGTGAGGACCGCGCTGGGCAAATACGCCAAGGGCGACGGGATTCTCACGCTGGCGTTCAGTCCCGATGGCGCCACCATCGCCGCCGGGCACGACGGCGGGACGATCCGGTTCTGGGATCTCGTTACCGGGAAGGAGAAAGAGCCGATTCGCGGGCTGGCTGGCCGTGTGTCGCTGCTGGCGTGGAGTCCGGACAGCAAGACGCTCGCGTTCCAGGCGGGCCAGACGGTCACGTTCTGGGACATAGACGCGAAGAAGGCGCGGGGTCGGGGGGTCGAGTTCACGGACAAGGTAACTGTGCTCGAATTCAGCCCCGATAGTAAGTCGCTGGCGTCTCTCAGCAACAAGTGGGATCCGCACAACGAAAAAGAGCAACTGGTCACGGTTAACGTCTGGGACGTCGCGACGGGTCAACCTCGATCGGAGATCGGAAAAGAGCTGAGAGCCGCCGAATTCGGTGTTTACTCAGACATTCTCCGTGACCTCCACAGAACTTACCGAGCGGTTGTGTGGAGCAGTGACGGCAAGTTCGTGACGGTGGCCTGTTGCAAGGAGTTGGTCGTAATCGACGCGACAACGGGTAAGGTCCGCGAGAACCGCCACCTCAAGGATCCCGGGGGCCATCAATCCGGGCATCTCTCCGGGCTGGTGTGCCTCAGTCCCGATGGCAAACTGGTCACCAACTCCGTCTGGAAGTTCCACCGCCGGGATGTAGGGGAGGAGCAAGTGGTTGTGAAACTGTTCGACGCCCGAACAGCCGAGGTACGGGCAACACTCGACGTTGCGGACGGGCTTGTGAGTGGCCTTCGCTTCAGCCCCGATGGCAAGACCTTGGCGTGCGCGTTGCGTGCCAGGACACCGCGGCAGATATGGGGGGGGATCGCCACAAGTTCCCTCTCGGAGATTCGCCTCTTCGACGTCGAGAGCGGGAAGAACCTGCAAGCTACATTCTCAACGGACACATTTGAAAAACAGGGAGTTGATGTGATTGGCTCTCTAGGGTGGACACCTAGTGGGCAACTCGCGGTGGGCAGGTCGAGTGAGCTTGCGTTCTGGGATCCGACGACGGGTGAGCGGAAGGCGAGAATTTTCGATCCCACGCTCGCCTTCTATTGGAGCAGCAAGATCAGCCCCGACGGAAGGTACGTGGCGGTTATCAAACCAAGCCCGTTGAAACCTGGGGACCCGACGGCGGGGGAACTGCGGAACGAGGTGGTCATTTGGGACATCATCGCCGACCGCAAGCACGCGACCTTTAAGGGACACGATAAGAACATTCATTCACTAGTTTGGAGTCGCGACGGCCAGACGCTGGCCTCGGCGGAGAAGGGCGTAATTCGACTCTGGGACGTCCAAACCCAGAAATCCCGGAACTCGCTGCCGGCGACCGCTGAGTACCCCGATTCGTGGAGCATCAGCCCGGACGGGAAGACAGTGGCCGCCGGACAGTTATTCGTCCCACCACCTCTACCACCTCCAAAACCGGCTCCTCCAAAAGAGGGCGAGGAGCCAGTAGTACCCGAACCGCAACCCCCGCGAAACCCCGAGTGGGCAAACCCTCCGCGGATCACGCCGGTTACGCTCTGGGATGTTGACACCGGGAAGCACAGGCGCTTGCCGGTCGAGGCCGTCTCGCTGACGTGGAGTCCGGACGGGAAGTTCATCGCATACACCGACGACAAGGATACCGTCCGCCTGTGGGATGTGGCAGCCGGCCGCGAGTACGCAAAACTCGAAGTCCCCGCTCGGTACCACAACTGGGGCGGTCCCTCGCTGGCATTCAGCTCCGACGGGAGGACTCTCGCGTTCATGAGTTCGCAGAAAACCGGAGACAATCTGCTCAGCGCCATTCAACTGTGGGACGTCGCGTCGAAGAAGTACCGCACGCCGCTCGTGGGGCATTACAGCATCAAATCGCTGGCGTGGAGTCACGACGGTAAGACGCTGGCGTCGAGCAGCGAATTTGAGGTGATGCTGTGGGACGTGAGTACAGCGAAGTGACGCTTCACCACCCGGCGTCTTCGTCGTCGTAGGGGTTCGGGCGCTCGTCCACGCCGGCGAGGCTGGCGCCGAAGACGCCGACCGGCACGCCGTGTTTCTTCAGTTCGGTCGAGGCGTAGCCGTTCACCAGTGTCAGGATGACGAGGCCCATGAGCGGGACCACCGTCGCGAGGCCGAACACCAGCGCCGCGAACGCCCCGCGCAGCTCCCACGACAGCAGGAACACGAAGACCCCGCCCACCGCGCCAAGGATCAGCGTCAGGGCCATCGGGAAGTCCAACTCTGGTCCGCGCCCGGGGTTGAGTCGTGCCAGCAGAACCACCCCGCCCCACAGCGCGAGTTGTGCCAGCACGACCGCGATCAGCCACCGCTGGTAGCGAACGATCCGCTTCAGTTCGTCGGGCGACCGCCCGGCGTCCCGGCGGTCGAACTCGTCCCAGGTCGTTGCTTCCGCACTCCGCATCGCGAACCCTCACGGGATCGTGCCTTTCTTCTGTAGCTGGCCTCTGTGAGGCCGGAGCTTTGCGAGCGGTGTAGCCCCGGCCTCACAGAGGCCAGCTACAGAAGACAGCTACAGAAGACAGCCGGCACATCCTGACAGTTACAAATCACCGCCGTTCGCCCATTACTTCTTCTGAACCAGCAATCGGGCGCAGCCGGCGGCGCCGATGAACCCCGCGTCCGAACCCAGGCTCGCGAACGCGATCTTCACGGTCTTCGTCGGGAACGGCAGCCCGTACCGCTTCACATAGGCGTCGATCTTCGACCGGAACCACTCGCCGGCGGCCACCATCCCGCCCCCGAAGACGATCATTTCGGGGTCCACGGTCGCCATCACCGCGCAGGCGCCCAGGGCCAGGTAGTACGCGGTATCATCGACCACCTTCAGGGCCAGTTCGTCGCCGTCGGCCGCGTGCCGGAAGATGATTTTCGCCGTGAAATCGTCGTCGTTGGCGGTGTAGTAATCACGCAGCTTGCTCGCCGGGCCGCGCCAGCACGCCATGTCCTCGCGGGCGCGGCGGACGACGTTGGTCGCGCTGCCGTAGGCTTCCAGGCACCCGCGGGCGCCGCACCCGCACTGTCGGCCAGTGTCGGGCATCGCGATCCGCATGTGGCCCAGTTCGCCGCCGTGGCTGTGCTCGCCCTCGATGATCGTGTCGTCAATAATGATCCCGCCGCCGACGCCGGTCCCCAGAGTGAACAGTACCATGCTTTTCGCCTCGCTGGCGGCCCCGACCCAGAACTCGCCGTAGGCCGCGGCGTTGGCGTCGTTCTGGTAGGCGGTCGGCTTGCCGAAGGCTTTGGCGATGTGGTCGCGCACCGGCACGTTTTTCCAGGGCTTCAGGTTCGGCGGGTCGAGGATCAGCCCGGCCTTGATGTCCATGAGGCCAGGCGTGGCGACGCCGATCGCGGTGATGTCGGTCAGGGCGAGGTTCGCCGCCGCCACCGCCCGGCGGATCGTCTCGCACATCGTCTCCAGTCCTTCGTCCTGCCCGCGCTCCGGGTTGGTGTCCATCACCACCGGCTTGGTCAGCGGGTGCCCGTCGTCGCCGACCACCGCCGACTTCATGGTGGTCCCGCCCACGTCCAGACCGACGAATTTCGCCTGCTGTGCCATCTCTTCACCCAAGAGTGAGTTCCACGTTCCAAGTTCCAAAAGTTCCAAGTCGAAGACCAGCCGGTTCCAAACTTGGAACTCTGGAGCCTGGAACGTGGAACTTTGCTGTGGTGTTGTACCGACGCGGTGGCGGTTGTGGAAGGCGAGCGTTAACCGGGGTTAACACATCGGCCGAGGTGTAAACCGGGGGGAATTGGCGAACCTTTTCGCGGCGCGCGGGGGGATTTTCGCCCGCTCCGTGACCTACAGTTGGGAAACGATCCTCCCACCTCGGTCGCCCGTCGGCCGGTACCGCCCACCAGCCCCGCACAATCATGGAACCGCTCACCCCCCAAGTGATGCACAAGCTGGTTTTCACGATCCTCGTCCACGGGCTGCCGGACGCGCAGACCAACGTGGCCTACGAGATCTTGGTGGAGGCCCAAAACAACCCGAACCCGCAGGTGCGCGAGCTGGCCGTTGTGGCCCTGGCCGAACTGCCGGTGCCCGCGGCCAAGCGGGTGAGCGCCCTGGCCAAGGGGATGCGCGACGCCGCCGCCCGCGTCCGCCGGCGGGCCGCCCGCGCGCTGGGCGATTTCGGCGTTCACGCGCTGCCGGCCCTCACAGCGCTCAACGGCGGGCTGAAGGACGCCGACACGAGCGTGCGCCGTGACTCGGCCGGGACACTCGGTCGGCTCGGCCCGGCGGCGGCGCCGGCGGCGGCGGCGCTGGTCGCGCTGCTCGCCGAACCGGACACACGGAGCCGCGTCGTCGCCGCGACCGCCCTCAAGCGGATCGGCCGCGGCGCGGTCCCGGCGCTGCTCGACGGGCTGGCCCAGCAGGGCGATCCCGAATTTCACGCCCGGATCGCGACCATTCTCACCCACCTGGCTCCGGACGACCCCGACGTGCGCACCGCGATCCGCGTCGCCGCCGCCGAGGACGCGCGCCGCGGGGAACTCAGCAGCACCGCCATCCACTCCATCCCGCTGGTCCTGGTCGGCGTTTAGGCGAACCCCGCCCGCAAGGGCGGGGGTGTTCGTAGCCGTGCGTCCCACCCCCGCCCTTGCGGGCGGGGTTCGCCTAAATGCGGCGCCGCATCATCCACCCCACCGCGCGGATGACCAACCCGCGCGGGGTGAACCGCTCCAGAAACAACAACAGTTTGTTCCGCCAGCCGGGCACCACGAGCCGCCGCCCGGCCTTGAGTGCGCGCAGCCCGGCCTCCGCGACCGGGCGCGCCCCCAGCGCCTGCCCGGCGCTGAAGACGCGCGTCGCCTGCATCCCCGCGACGTGCGCGAACTCCGTCGCCACCGGGCCGGGGCACAGCACCGTCACCGTCACGCCGGTCCCGCGCACTTCCGCGTGCAGCGCCTCCGAGAACGAGTTCACGTAAGCCTTCGTCGCGTAGTACGCGGCCATCAGCGGACCGGGCTGGAACCCGGCTATTGAACCGACGTTCAGTATAGAGCCGCGGTTCCGCGCGAGCAAGCCCGGTAGAAACAATCCGGTCAGTTCCGTGAGCGCGGTGACGTTCACCTGGATCATGCGCAGGATCTTGGGCAGGTCGGCTTTCGCGAACGGCCCGAGGTCGCCGAACCCGGCATTGTTCACCAGCACATCGACGGTGAGTCCGGCCGCAGCGATCGTATCAAAGAGCTGCCGGGGCGCGGTCGGGTCGGCGAGATCGGCCGGAAAGACGTGGCACGTCGCGCCGTGGAGGCGCTTCACCTCGTCCGCGAGCGCGCGAAGCGGCTCGGCGCGCCGGGCGGTGAGGACAAGGTCGTGATCGACGGCGAGCAACCGGGCCAGTTCGGCGCCGATCCCGGCGCTGGCCCCGGTCACGAGCGCCAGCGGCCGAGCGGGAGAAGGGGGCATGGTGGTTCCTGTTCGGAGTGACACAAGAAAGGCAACAGTCGGAACACCGGCGCCTCATTTCGCCCGACCCAGCGCTTCTGCGGCCTCGCGCGCGTCGCCCTTCCGCATCGCCCGTTCGGCGGCCCGCAGCGCGTCGCCCGGTGCGAGCGTAGCGGCCACCAGGACGACCGGGATCGCCCCCGACGCGGCGCGAAGCGCCGCGACCGCCCCGGCGCGGAACTTCTCCGCCTCCGCAGGCTCGCCGGCGGTCGCCTTTCGCGCCGCTTCCGCGAGCCGCTTCTCGGCTTCTTTGACGGCGGGCGCGGCCGTGAGCAGCGTCTTGGTCGCCGGGTCGTTCGGGTCGAATGACTGTGCCGCGCTCGTGAGCCGCAGCGCGAACTCGCCCGCGAAGCGGGCGAGTTCGGTTGTTCGGGCGACCTGCTGCGCTGTGATGGCGTCGGGCCGGTCGGCGAGCGATGACAGTTGCATCAACACCGCCGCCTGACGCGAAACGAGGTCCGCAGCGCGCCGGCCCCAGGGGTTGTCGGCGCCCGCGGCGGCGAGTTCGCGGAACGCACTCACTGCGGCTTCCGCTTCCGCCTTCGCCGAGCCGATGCGGATCCGGTCGGCCGCGCGGGTCGCGGCGGAGGCGGCCTTGTGCGCCGGGTCGGTGCCGAGTTCCTTCGCCAGCGCGAGTGCGTCTTTTAAGATGGCCCGCTGCATCAATTCGAGCGGTGTGAAGGGGTTATCGGCCGCCGGGCGGAGCCGGCCCGCGAGTTCGGCCGCGAGGTTCGTCACCTGCGCGTGAACCGCGCGCTGCTGCTTTTCGAGGTCGCGCAGTTGCTCGGCCAGCGGCTTCGAGGGCAGGAACATGTCCGCGGCGCCCGCCGGGGGCGGGGCGGGGCGGACAACGCCCGCTTTCAGTTCGGCGACGTCGGTCATCTTCGCCGCGAGTTCGTCCAGCACGGCCGCGAGCGCCTTGAGGTCGGTCCCGACGCGGTCCGGGTCGGCCTTCGCGCGCAGTTTGGCGTACAGATCGTGCGCCCGCTTCTTGAGCAACTGGCCGGCGAGACCGACGCGCGTGTTCGCCAGTTCGTCGGCCTCGCGAACCAGTTGCCGCAGCGCCTCGTCGCTCGTGAGCAGTTCCTTCGGTTTTTCCGCCGCAGCGCGGCGCGAGGCGGCCAGGCGCTTGACGCGATCGAGGTCCGACTCGAACCCGCTCAGCCGCTCGGAGAACCGGGCCAGCGCATCGACCGCGGCGCGCACCCGGCGGGCGATCTCGTCCGGCTTGGCATCGCGGAACGCGCTTTCGGCACTTTGAATTGCTACGCGGGCATCGTTCAAGAGAACCGTCGCTTCCGGCGCGACGAGGGCCGCGAGTTGTCGGTTCACCTCCTGAACGACCGGCAGAGCGGGTTCGGCGAGCTTCGCCGTGAGGTTCGGCCCGAGCGCGTCGAGCGCGTCGGCCGCGGGCGCGAGCTTGCGGTGCAACTCGTCCGCCTTTACGTCGGGCGCTGTGGACCCTTCCAGCACGAGCTTCAGTCGGTCGAACTCGCGCCGAACCCACTGCTGTGACGCCTGCACGTCGAACAGTGATCCCTCCTGAAGATCGCTCACTGCGACTTGCAGCGCGAGGACGACGCGGGCCTGCCGCTCGCCCAGCCCCGGCAGGTCGAGCGCCGCGATCGCGGTACCGAGCCGCCGCAGCTTATCGACCTGTGGGGCGAGCTTCTTGGCGAGCGCGGCGCAGGTGGGCGCGTCCGGGGTGAGGCGGTCGGACCCGCGCAGGGCCTGCTCGACCGCGTTGGCGATCGTCTCCTGGTCCGGGCGCAGCTTCTCGAACGCGCGGAGCGCCGCCGTGAGCCGTTCGCCCGCCGGCGGGGTGCGCTCGGCGAGCTGGTTGAGCGCGCGGACGGCCGCCTTCATGGCGTCCTCGGCGCCGGCCCCGTCGCGGGCGAGGAAGTCGCGGGCCGCACCAGTGTGCAGAACCGCGCCGATGCGCGCGGACTTCACCGCCTCGTCCGGCGGGAGCACCAGCGCCTCGACTGCGGCGGCCAGCGCCTTCTGCTCCGCGCGGAGCGCGTCTTTTGTCGCGTCCGGCAGCACGGCGAACCCGCCGGCTGGCGCGGCGGCGCGAACGCGCGAGAGCAGGTCGTCCTGCCACGCCGCGAGTTGCTTCGCCGCGAGCTTCGGGTCGGCCCGCTCGGCGGCCCACTTCTCGAACGCCGCCGCGAGCCGGTCGAGCGTCATCGCGTGGCGCTCGATCTCGGCGAGTGCATCGACCGTCTTCCCGGCCGCGGCGAGGTCCGTGATCCGCCGGAAGTCGTCCGGGCGCGGCGGCGCGACGCCGACCAACCGAGCCGCAATTTCGAGTTTGGCAAACAGAGCGGCCGCCCGCTTCGCGACCGCGGCCTGATCGCGGGTGACGGCCGCGACCAGCGCCGCGCGGGCCTCCGCAGTCGTCTGCTTCGCGGCGGCGTCCAGTTCGCGCACGTGCGCTGTGAGTTCGGCCAGCGCGGCCGCGAGTTGCCGAACCTCCTCCGCCTTCGCGCTGTCGTACGCCGCGCGGAGCGGGTCGCTCTCGGCGACAAGCGCCACTAGCCGGGCCAGCAACTCGCGCTGCCGGGCGGCGAGGTCCGGGCCGCCCTTCGCGTCGGCGAGCGCGGTCTGGTCGGCGGCGAGCGCGGCGAGCTTCAACCGGTCGAGCCGGGCGCGCGCGAGTTGAGCGTTCCGCGCCGCGCGTTCGTCCAATTGGGTAACCGCAGCGCGGAGGTGTGTTACGGCCGCGGTGAAGCCGTCCGCCCGGACCGCTGCGGAGTCGGTTTCGGCCCGCCGCAGTGCTTCTTCGGCCGGGCGCACAGCGGTTTCGGCCACTTCCCGCGTTGCGGTGGCCAGCGGGCGCAGGTCCGGGGTCAGCGCCGCGTCGCGGGCGGCATCCAGAATTGTGGTCAGTGCCGCGTGAACCTTTTCGCGCGCGTTGTTCAGCCTGACCGTGAGGTCCAGTGGAAGCGGCGCGTCGCCGGCGGCGGTCGCGAGCGCAGCAACCTCGGCCGCGGTCTCGGTCAGCTCCTGGCCCGCGCCGGTCAGGCTCTCGTGAAGTGCGTCGCGCACACAAACGACTTCCTGTTCGTCGAGCGCCGGGGCCGTTGCGGTGAGTCGCAGGTCGGACCAGCCCGACCGCGGGAAGGTCGCGATCTGCGGTCCGGTCGTCTCCACGCCGCGGTTATCGAACACGACGACGCGGAACCGGACCGCGTCGCCTTCTTTGCCCTTACCAGTGAGGTCGAAGTCGAGCTTCCCGGTGCCCCGCGGAGTTCCGGCCCCGCTCAGCGGGATCGGCACCGACGCGCGTTTCGACTCGTCCGGGCCGATGATGTACTGAAGTTCCGCACTCGCGACGCTCAAATCGTCGAGCGCAACGAACGCGATCGGCACCCGCGCGCCGGGCTTCGCCGTGCGCGGCCGCGCGGTGACGCCGGACAGGTTCTCGAACCGCGGCGGCTCGTCGCCGATCGCCCGCACGGTGGCCGTGGTGTCGGTCCGAAGCCGTTTCCCCTCCGCCTCGCGCACCAGCACGAGCCGCAACACACCGCTCGTGCGGAGCGTAAGTTTGGCCGTCGCCGACATATGATCCGGGGCGAACTCCAGCGGGATCCATTCGGCCTTCGGCTCGCCGTGCGGGCGCCAGTCGAGGTGCCCCGTTGCGGCCGGGTGCGTGAACTTCAGTTTGAACGCGGCGGTCCCGAATTGCAGCCCGTCGAAGTCGGCGAGCGCGGCGAGCGTGCGCTTCGGAACGGAGGTGGCGTATTCCGGCGGGGCGATGTCGATCTCCGTGCCCGGGGCGAGCTCGACCGCGTCGAGGGCCGTGACCCGGAACCACTCGCTTCGCGCCGGGCCGATCTCGACGCAGTACTCGAAGTCGGACGCGACCGCCGACCGCGTGGCGTGGAACGCGGCCCCGTCGCCGGCCATCGCGGTGCGCCATTCCGGGGCGTGGGGACCGTCGCGGGTAACCAGAAACGCTTCCGGCGGCGCGGTCGAGCCGGAGCCGATGCGCTCGGCGTAGGCCGACAGCGTGACGTGCCCGCCGCGCCGCACGACCGGTTCGCCGGAGGTGACGACGACGCGGAACGCTTGTGCGTTGGGCCGCGCCCACGGGGTCGCGACCCGGCGCAGCTGCTCCGCGCTCCCGGGCACGAGCGCCGCCGTTGTGGTCACGGTCAGTACCGCGAGAGCCGCCCCGGCGCCGAACCACGCCACCGGTTTTACCGGCAGCGCCGGAGCCTTTTCGAGTTCGCGCGCGACCTCGGCGGGCGCGATCTCCGCGCGCCACGGTACGATCACCCACCGCCACGCGAGCACGCCGGCTGCGGTGAGCCACACCGACAGGTACAGGCCCCGTGCCCACGCCGGCAGCGGGAACGCGGCGTCGATCAGTGCGACGCCGGCGACCGCCGCCAGCGCCGCGACGACCCACCCGCACAGCCCGCGCACGACCCGCAGCGCGCGCAAGCGCGGCGCGAGCGCCGAGAGCCGCTGCTCGACGGTCGGCAGGGGTGCGGCGGACATGAACGCTCCGGCGGAACGGGGCGGGCGTACAACACAGACGCGACCGCGACGGGTAACTAAACTATACCCGCGATCGGACGCACGCGGCAAGCCGCCATCGTAGTCATCACGCGGAGCGTGATGCCGCCGCGCAGCGGCGCCTGTGGCTTCGCGCGAAGCCAGTCCGCTCTTTCAGCAAACATCACGCTCCGCGTGATGACTACGATAAGAAGCCATCACGCGGAGCGTGATGACTACTCGGAAAGCCCGTCATGGTTTCACCCGAACGGCTGGAGTCGATGCAGAAGGGGTGGGCGCGTGTGTTGGAGAAGTACGGCGTGACCCCGACCGCCGCGTACCCGGCGTTCGACGTTCTCGTGGCCGCGTACTCGGCCCCGGAGCGCCACTACCACAACCTCGAACACCTCGCGGAGATGTTCAAGGTGGTCGAACGCCTCGCGGGTCTGGTCGAGGACCCCAACGCGCTACACCTGGCCATCTGGTTCCACGACGCGGTGTACGACTCGCGCGCGAAAGACAACGAGCGCCGCAGCGGGGAACTGGCGGTCGATCTGCTCGGGCCGCTCGGTGTTCCCGCGGCGACCATCGAGCGGATCGTGCAGATGATCTGGGCGACGGCCCACACTGCCGGCGACTCGCCCGCGCTGCGCGATACGCACGTGCTGCTGGACGCCGACCTCGCGATCCTCGGCGCGTCGGAGGAGCGCTATCAGCGGTACGCCGCGGACATCCGCAAGGAGTACGCCTGGGTGTCGGAGGCCGACTACCGCGCCGGGCGGATCGCGGTGCTGTCGAAGTTCCTCGCGGCCCCGCGGATCTACCACACGCCGGTCGTGGTTGAAGAAGGGGACGCCCGCGCGCGGGCGAACTTGCGCGCCGAAATTGCCCGTTTGCAAGTGAAGTGACACCGAACGCGGCTCCGGCGGCTCACGGCTTCGCCTGCTGCAAGTACCGGAACAGGTCGCGGCGCTCCTGCGGGGTGAGCGCGTCGAGCAGCTTCTCCGGCATGATGGACGTGGGCAGGTCGCGGACGGAGTCGATGGTGTCGCGGGCGATCCGCACCTTCTCGCCCTTCGCGTCCACCAGCGTCAAACTCGCCCCGTCTTGCTCCGCGACGATCCCGCTTCGCACCACCTCGTCTTTTGTGCGCACCGCCACTTGCACATATTGAGCGCGAACGACGGCACTCGGATCGACGATACTCGCCAACAGCCACGCGGTATCACTGCGGTTGGTGTTGGTGATGTCCGGGCCAACGGTGCCGCCTTCGCCGAACAGTTTGTGGCACGCGCCGCAGTGTTTCGTGAACAGTAGCTTGCCGCTCGTCGCGTTGCCGGGGCCGGCACGGAGGTCGTTACTGAACCGGCGCACCTCGGCGAGTTTCTCTTCCGGGGTGCCCGGTTTCACGCTGCCCCAGTGCTTGCGAACGGCCGCGTCGATGTCCTTGTCGCCGAGGAGCGCGAGCAGACGCACTTGCTCCACCGGTACGTCCGCCGCCGGAATCTGCTTCGCGTCCACGAGCGCGAGGAACGCGCGTGCCCACTCCGCGCGGCCGAACAGCACCTCGCGTGCCCGCGGCTTGAGCGCCGCCGGCAAGGCGGGGTACGCCTTCACGATCGCCGCGCCGGAGTCCGTTCCGCCGACGCGCGCGAGTACCACGAGCGCCCGCTTCTGCACCTCCGCGTCGGGTGAGGTGAGGTGCGGTCGAACGACCCCCGCGCCCGCCGCGTCGCCGAATTCCTCCAGCACCGTGAGCCGTTCGACCAGCAACTGACGTGGCGTTCGCGCGTTGGCCACGTCATCGTGAACGTGGTCACGAACGGCGCCGATGCCGGCGCGGAGCGCGAGCCGCGTCGCGAGTGCGTCTGTCTTCGCGTCGCCCCACACCTCTGCGATGCACGCGCGAAGTTCGGGCGTGAGCGGTTCGTACTTCCGCGCCTTCGGCGGTTCGGCGCCCGGCGCGGCGAGCGTGTCGAACAGCCCGCCCTGACCCACCGAGGAAAGCCCGACGGCCCGCTCCGCGAGTCCGCGGTCGAGGTCTTCGAGCAGCGATCGGCGTTCGTCGCCAGCGGATTTCAAAAGCACGAGTGCCGCGGAGTAGCCGGTGGCGGTGCCGTCGGCGGCGTACCGGCGCACGAGCCGTCCGAGGTTCGCGCGCACCGCGGCGCGATCGCGGTTTACCGGTGTGGTGAAGAACGCCGTCAGGCGCTTGTGTTCGGAGATCGCCTGGCTTTCGATCGCCCACCACAGGAGCCACGAAATCACCGGGTCGCGCCCATCGTCGCGGAGCAGGATCGCCTCGATCACCGGCAGCGACTGCTCGCCGGGCAGGCGCTTCGCAGTGCAGAGCAGTTGCGCGCGCACGACCGCGCTTTCGTCCGTCGCGGCGAGTTCGGCGAACGCTTTGGCGAGCGCGGGCTGGACCTTCTTCACGTCACCCAGCAAGCGCACGGTCCACGCGCGGACGGACTCGCCGGGATGCTTCAGCAGTTCCGTGGCGAGGTCAGCATCGAACCCGCCGCTCGCGTGCAGCGCCCACAGCCCATTGAGGGCGAGCCGCGCGTCCTCCTTTTGCCTGGCGAGGGCACGCAGTTCCGGCCACACGGACTTATCGCGCCGCTCCGCGAGCAAGACGCGGGCGCGGTCGGCGAACCAGCCGTTCGGGTGCTTCAGCAACGCGACCAGTTCCTTTGATGACAACTTCGCGAGGTCGAACTTCGCCGGCGGTTTTACGCCGACAGCCTCAATCTTGTAAATGCGGCCGTTGGAGCGGTCCCAGTCGGCGTCCGGGTCCGGGTGGGCGGTGCGCCTGTCGTAGAAGTCGCTGACGTACACCGAGCCGTCCGGGCCGAGGCTAAGGTCGGTCGCCCCAAACCAGGTGTCGCGGCTGTCGAGGAGCAGCTCGCGGGCGTGCGCGGTCACCGTCGCGCCGTTGCGCTTCAGTTCCCAGGTACTCGCGGTGTGCCGGAGGAAGTCGCCGGCAAGGAACCGCCCGCGGAACCGCTCCGGGAAGCTGTCACCGCGATATACCGTGCCGCCGGTACTCGGCCCGCCGGTCGGCGCGTCGTGCGAAACGTGCATCAAGTGTCCGTAGGCATACGGGTTGTGTAGCGGGCCGTGCTTGCCCACATTCTTCATGTAATACGCGCCCTGGTGAGCGTGCCAGAACAGCCCGAGGTTCGAGGAGTAGAAGAGGTTGCCCTCGTCGTCGAAGGTGAGGCCGAAGACGTTCCCGCCGCCCTCGCAGAAGAGTTCAAATTCCTTCGTGACCGGGTGATACCGCCACACGCCCTGTTGGAACTCGATCCCGCGAATGAGGCACGTCGTCGTACTGCCGTTGAGGCCGTAGAGCCAGCCGTCCGGCCCCCAGGTGAGATGGTTGGCGAGCGACTGCGCGTCCTCCATCCCGAAGCCGGTGAGCAGCACTTCGGGGTCGGCGTCGGGAACGTCGTCGCGGTTCTTGTCGGGATAGAAGAGGAGGTACGGCGCTTGCAGCACGAACACGCCGCCGAAGCCGAACTCGACTCCCGTGCAGAGGTTCAATCCGGTAACGAAATCGGTGAACGTGTCCGCCTTCCCATCGCCGTCGGTGTCCTCGCAGATGGTGATGCGGTCGGCGCCTTTCGGGCCTTTCGGCGGCGGTTCGGGCACGCGGTCGTAGACCGTGCGCGACCACCGATCGACCTTCACGCGCTTCAACCCGGCCGGGTTGGGGTATTGGAGGTACTGGATCGTCCAGACGCGCCCTCGGTCGTCGCACTTCACAAATATGGGTTGCCGCACGTCCGGTTCCGATGCGAACAGGCGCACCGCGAGGCCGTCGGCGGCTTTCATGCGTTTCGCGGCGTCCGCGGGGGCGAACCCGCCCGGCGCGTCGGCCGCGAGCGCCGCCGGCAGCGCGAGCGGGAGTAACAGGAGCGCGACGCGAGGGCGCATGAGGGTCACTTGTCCGGGTCGGAGAGGAGTACCTTCGCGGCCGGTTTCAGGTGGGCTTCGTCGAGCTTATCGACCGACCACAGCAACCCGCGGGTCACCAGATCAAGATAACGGTCGTCGCCGACGGTCTCGTTATTGTGCCCCAGCGTCGTGGCGAACACGCGGGTCTTGCCGTTGTACTTGTTCGTCCACACCACCACCGCTTCGTCGGTGCGCTCCTTGCCGTCCTTCAGCTTGTACGTCTGCGTGCCCTTCGCCAGCGGCTGGGCGGTGTCGAGCAGCTTCCCGGCCGAGTTGTTGTAAAGCTCCTCGTTCACCGTCTTCCAGTCGGACAGACCCTTGAGGATCGGACTCTCCTTGTCGAGGTAACGGATATCGATGGGAGCTTGCGGGCCGTGTCCCGTGCTGGCGAGGCCAGTGAAATCGAACCACGGGGTCGATTTCGGATACCCTTCCGTGCGGTAGCTGTGAATCCCGCAGTGCAGGATCACCGCCGGCAACCCGGCCTTGTGCGGCTTCAGGATGCGCTCGACCAGTTTCTGATCCTTCACGTCGGAACAGCACTCGTCGTGAACGATCACGTCGTAGCCCTTGGCCCAATCTTCGTTCTCGTAAACCGGGTTGAGGTGCTTGGTGCCGGTGTCCGGGTCGTAGGCGATGGTCCACTGCACGTTCGCGCGGCCCGAGATGCCCTTCGTGAGCAGTTCCTGTTGCTTCTTGTAGTCGTGGCAGCACCCGCCGATGACCAACAGCGCGCGGATCGGTTTGGGGTCGGCGCCGCGCGCGGTCCCGGGGGTGGTGCAACCAACAACGAGTGCCGCGAGCGCGATGAGGGCAAGCCCTGCGAGAGGCCGCATGGCGGAATCTCCGTGCGAGAGGGGTGAGTTGCCGCCATTATCCCGAATGTAGCGCGGGACGCCAGAGGCAATGAGAAGGGACCAAGCGGGCCGAAAACCGAGGTCATGAAGAGCTTTGCGCGCGGTCAGGCGGCGTGCCGGCGGTAGGGGCGGC
>CAZBXY010000117.1:0-21993 GCA_964495365.1 uncultured Frigoriglobus sp.
CGGCTCGCTTCACCCTGGGCTAACATCGGCCGCCCCTCCGGGGCTGAAACACCGGCAACAACCGTTGCGGATTTGTTCGGATGGCTCCGTATCGCAAAATTCCATCACCCCACCGACACATTTCGGGCCGCTGGCGCAAATAGGATAGCGTCGGCGCGAGTTTGCTGGCTTTTCCGGCTCGGAGCGGGTTCCGTGCTTTATGGATGAACACCTGGCGCGCGAGGTCGCCCGCGGACTGCGCGCGGGCCGGCCGGACGCCTGGCGGGCGTTGTACGACGCGTTCGCGGAGCGCGTATGGTGCGGTGTCGCGCGCCTGCTCGGACCCTCTTCGGCGGACGTGGCCGACGTGGTGCAGGAAACGATGATCGCGGCCGCCCGGTCGGCGCGCGGGTTCGACGAGGCGAGCGGGACGCTGTGGAACTGGCTGTGGGGCATCGCCCGGCACAAGGTCGCGCTCCACTTCCGCAAGCAGAATCGCCACGACCTCCTGAAGCTCGCCGCGAACGGCCGGCTCGCCCGATGGCTCGACGGGATCGAGGACGCCCCCACCGACCTCCTCGAAACCGCGGAGTTGACCTTCCTCGTCAGGCTGGCGCTGTCCGAACTCTCGGACGAATACGAATCGCTCCTCACCGCCAAGTACCTCGACGGCGTCGCGGTCGAGTGTATCGCGGCCCGCGAACAGAGTACCGAAAGTGCCGTGCGGTCGAAGCTCGCCCGCGCCCGGGAGGCGTTCCGCAAGGCGTTCTTGCGGCTCACAGGTGACACCCCGACCGACGCGGAGGCGTGCCATGAACGACCCTGAAACGCCCCCGACCGACGACCCACTCGCCGCCCTCCTGGGCGCCGCCGCGAAGGACGCGCCGGCCCCGGATTCGGCGTTTCTCGCCCGATTGCGCGAAGAATCGCTCGCCGCGTTTGAATCCGCGTCCGCTGCTTCAACGACCCCGGCCCCGCCCTCTCCCCGAAAGCGAACCATGCCCCCGATTTCGTTCCGCTGGCTCGCCGCCGGCGTGGCCGCGGTACTCGTACTCGGCATCGTCATCGCGCAGTGGCTCGGCTCGCGCAAGGAACCCGCGCCGGACCCGGCCCCGGACGAGAAATTCGTCTTTGAAGGCACGCTCGTGGACGACGGGCGCATCGGGAAGGTGACCGACGCGCAAGGCGTTGTCGCGGTGAAACCCGTCATGGCAGAGCGCTGGTCGCCGGTGCAACCACGGCTCGTGCTCAAACCGGGCGACTGGCTCCGCACCGACGCCCGCGGGGCCAACGCGGTCGCGCTGAAACTCCTCAAATCGGCCGCGGTGATCGTCGGGCCGCACTCGCAGGTCGAACTGGTGAAGGCGGACGAAATTCGGCTGCTGTCAGGTGAAATCGAGATCAACGCCGGCGACACACCGGTTGAGTTGCACGGGCCGGACAAGCAGAAACTCTCGGTGAAGGGGAAGCAAATCTTCCGCATCGAGAAGGAGAAACTGGTTCGCGTCGAACAGGAGCCGAAGTGGCTTCTCGGCTTCCGCGGCACGACCGCGAGCGAGTCGCTCGGTTCGCTCGTCGCCAAAGTCGATGGGCGCGACGTCCCGCTGACGGTTGGCTACCACCACGTCACTGTGGACATCCGCGACCAGATTGCGCGCACGACCATCGAGGAATCGTTCGTCAACACCACGCCCGGCGTTCTCGAAGGCGTGTTCTACTTCCCGCTGCCGCAGGACGCATCCATCTCCGGGTTCGGGATGTGGATCGGTGACGCCCTCGTAGAAGCAGACGTTGTCGAGAAGCAACGCGCGCGCGAAATCTACGAAACGATCCTCCACGAGAAGCGCGACCCGGGGTTGCTCGAATGGGCCGGCGGGAACCTCTTCAAGGCCCGCGTGTTTCCGATTCCGGGCCGCGGCGAGAAGCGGATCAAGATCACCTATACGCAAGTTCTCCCACTCCAGGGTAATCGTTACCGCTACAGTTACGGGTTGCAAAGTGAGCTGCTGAAGCAACACCCGCTGCGCGATTTGAAGATCGACGTGAAGGTGAACTCGGCTGTGTCGCTCAAGGCGGTGTCGTCGCCGACGCACCCGGCGCGGGTTGCGAAGACCGAACACTCGGGATACGTCGAGTTCGCCGCGCGCGAGTACACGCCGACGCGCGACTTCGAGGCGGTATTCGAGGTCGAACCCGGGCGGCCCGATGTCGTGGTCGTGCCGCACCGGCGCGGCGACGACGGCTACTTTATGGTGCAACTCACCCCGCCCGGCGCGGCCGGCGACTGGGAGCGCCCGCTCGTGCCCACCGGCGAACCGCTCAAGCTCCTGGTGCTCGCGGACACCTCCGCGTCGATGGACCGCGGACAGCGGGGAACTCAAACCGCGGTGCTGTCGTCGCTCCTCGGTTCGCTTACGCCGAAGGACACGATTAACGTTGCCGCGTGTGATGTGAACTGCGACTGGGTGTTCGAGAAGCCCGTTGCCGCGACGCCCGAAAACGTCGCCGCGGTGATGGATTTCCTCGCCAATCGGCAATCGCTCGGCTGGACCGACCTCGACAAGGCGTTTTCCTCCGCGCTGAGTGCGAGCGCCGCGGGGACGCACGTCGTCTATCTCGGCGACGGGATCACCACGACCGGCACCGCCGATCCGGTGGCGTTCGCCAAACGGCTGCAGCGGCTCTACGAGGGCAAATCCGGCACGTTCCACGCGGTCGCGCTCGGTAGCACCTTCGAGCCGGGCGCGCTCAAGGCGATCGCTGCACTCGGCAGCGGGTCGATGCGCCGCGTATCGAGCGATCGCGGGCCGCAAGCGACGGCCCTCGAACTGCTCACCGAGATCGCCGCGCCGGGGCTGCGCGACCTGAAAGTGGAGTTCGTCGGGTTCCGCACGGCCCGCGTGTACCCCGACACGCTCCCGAACGTGCCGGCGGGCACGCAGCAGATCTTGCTCGGACGCTATCTGCCCGAAGGAAAGGATCAGTCCGGCGAGATCGTCGTCACAGGAACGCTCGGCGGCAAACCGGTGCGGTACACCTCGAAGGTGTCGCTGAAGGACGCGGAGCAAGGGAACTCGTTCGTTCCGCGCCTGTGGGCGCGGATGCACCTCGATAAGTTGCTCGAACAGGGCACTACGCCGGAAGTGAAGCAGGACGTGATCGCGCTCTCCGAAGAGTTCCACATCATCACGCCGTACACATCGCTGCTCGTGCTGGAGACCGACGCGGATCGCGAGCGCTTCGCCGTGAAGCGCCGGTTCCAGATGCGCGATGGGGAGAAGTTCTTCGCGCAGGGCCGCGACAACGCGAACTTCGAGCTGAAGCAGCGGCAGATGCGACTGGCCGGCGACTACCGCACGACGGTGCGGCGGCAGGTACTCGCCAACCTCAACACGCTGGGTCGCGACGTGCGGATGTTCCGCGCGCAGCGGCGGTACGACGTGGCAGCTCGCCTGTCCGATTTGACGAACGAGGACGTGGGGTTTGACTACTTCTTCGACGATTTGACGCGCGACGGGAAGGCGATCGCTTATGATTTCGCCGCGTACGACATCGGCGCACTCGGCGACCGCCTGGACGGCGGCGAGAGGCTGGAGAAGGCGCTCGGAGAATCCTCGATCGAGGGGGACTGGCGCGGGGTCGATGGAGGAGAACCGGAACAGTGGTTCGGCGCGGACAGCAACAAGATGCGCTCATACATGGGGCGAGAATCGGTTTACATCGAGCAAATGACATCCGCCGAGTGGGACGGCGACGGACTCGCGGTCAATTTCAGCACCGGAAAGCCGTGGGGCGGTGAGGAGGGGTATTTCGGGCGGTCCAGCATGATGGCGGAATCCGCGCTGCCGTACTATCGCGGGCGGGCGCGCGGGCGGTATCGCGGGCCGCAGTTGCAGTGGTTCGGCGCGCTGGTCCCGGCGGTCGGGGGGCCGGCACGCGAACCGAAGGCGCCCAAGAAACCCTGGCCCGCGGCAGCGCTCGCGCTGTCGCGCAGCCTCCTGCGAACCGACAAACTCGCGCAGGTGAGGGGCGGGGTCGTCGTTTTGCGGCAGAGCGACAGCTTCGACCGCCGCACCGGCGAACTGTTTTCGCGCGAGGCACGGCTCGAACTGGTGTCGCCGGCGGCGTGGCTCACTCGCTCCGCGCCGGACGGCGGGCAGGTGCTTGTGCACTGGTGCGACGCGAAGGAGTGCGGCGCGTATTCGACCGCGTTCCAACTCGGCCGCGTGCGCGCATCTAATGTGTTCGACCCGAAGCGCCCGCCGCTCGGGCTGAACGACGATTCCGTCAACCCGCTGCACGTCGCCTATGCGCACTGGGCGCCCACAATCGAGGTGCTCGGCAAGGAGCGCGAACTGCTGATTCTCAAACACGCCGACAGCCCAGAGTACGAGGTGCGCGTACTCATCGACACGACCCGGCACGTCGTCTTGAGCGTCGAACACCGCAACAAGGGCAAGGTGACATCGCAGACGAAGTTTGGCGATTTCGTTGAGGTCGGCGGGACGTGGTGGGCGCGCCGCGTCGAGGCGTTCGACGACCAGGAGCGCCGGGTTTCGCTCGTGACGCAAACGGTTAACGAACTCCCGGCCGATGAGTTCACGAAGCGCATGGCGCAAGAACTCGCGGGGCGCGGCAAGGTGTTGTTCCTGCGCCAGCCGCTGCCGAGCGTGAGCGAAGCAAAAGCCGCGCTCGCGGCGAACAAGGCGACCTTCGACGACCGGGCCGTGCTGACACTGTACTTCGCCGCAACGCAGCAATGGGCACGCGCGGGCGAACACCTCCGCGAGTGTGAGAAGCTGGCCGCCGGCAAGTCCGGGATGCGGTGGCTCGCCGACGCGTTCCTGCTCGCCGCCCGCCGACACGACGAATTGCGCAAGCGGATTCTCGATGAAACCACCGCGCTCGCCGCGACCACCGACGCGGACACCCGCGCGAATGACCATTTCCTCGCGGAGTACCTCCTCGGGCAATCTCAGCAGGTGTCGCCGGCGAACGAGCAACTCACACTTTCGGACGCATTGCAGAAGGTGTACGAGCGGCAGCAACCGCACGTGGACGCCGCGAAGGCGTGGCGGACCCGCCGCGTGAACCTCTTCGAGCGCGCGGGGCAACCCGACAAGACGCAGCAGCTCGCGAAGGAACTGGCGACCGAGTTCCCGCGCGACCACTCGCGCCAGTACCACTACGCCACGATGCTGGCGCGATCGGGCGATTACCCCGCGGCGTATGCGTGGCTCGACCGCGTACTCGGCCCCGGTGCGAAGTGGGATGCCGACCAGGAAAACGAGTTCCGCGGACTGTACTCCGATTTGCTGCGTCAGCAGGGCCGCCATCGTGATCTCGCCGAGTACCTCGGGGTGTGGGTGAAGCGCAACCCGGAGTCGCAGCAGCCGTACGCGCAGTACCTGACGGCCCTCATTTGGAGCAATCAGTCGGCCCGCGCCGAGGAACTGGTGGCGCGGTGGCTCCGCGAAGGACAGATCGAAGGGGAACTCCCCTACCCGGTGGCGGCGAGGCTCGGCGCGGCCGTTTCGTTCGCGACCGGGCAAGGGTACGACCTGTACACGAACCGCGTCGAGGAGCGGTGGCACGCCCCGCTGGCCGAGGCGGTGCTGCACTTCGCCCGCCGCGCCGTTCACGCGGGTCACGCCAGCAACATCTTGCAGTCGTCGCGGTTCTCCAACACCGAAGCCGCGCGCGGCGTTCGCAAGGCTCTGGCCGAACTCCTGCAGAAGGAGATCGACACGCTCGCGCCGGACCACATCGACTACCTCGTTCACTGGGTGTGGTCGGGCACCGTGATGGAGCGCGCCGACTGGCTGAAGACCGTCGCGGCGCTCCGCACGCGGTGGGACGCCGAGAAGAACCCGGAAGCGAAGCACCGGCTCGGCCAGCCGCTCGGGCGCGTGCTGTCGTGGATCGGGTCCGACGAACACCTGGCGTTCCTCCGGGTGCAGTGGAAGACCGGCCCGGAGCCGTACCGAGTCTCGTATGCGAACGAACTGTTCAGCACGCTCCTGGGGCAGAAGTGGACGGCCGAGATCGAGGATGAGGCGTTCGGGTTGCTCGACAAGCTCGCCGACCTGGACGAGCCGGGTGCCCTGTTTGTGCGAATCGCAGCGCTGCACCGCCTCACAGACGCGATGCTCCAGGCGCGGTTCGTGGCGCGCGAAAACGCCATCGAGCGCCCCGAAAAGCTGACGCGCACGGAGCTTCAGAAGAAGCTTTCCGAGGCCCAGAAGGCTGCTCGCGTGGGATTCTCTGATCGGCTCCGCAAGGAAGCTGCCCGGCACGCGAAGCCGTTCGCCTCCTGGATCACCGCGGAGCGCGTGTGGATCGACGTGCCACTCGACCGCGACCTAAAATCGGCCGCGGACGACTGCTGGGCGGTCGTCACCGCGGCGCCGATCAAGGCAAACCCCGACGACGACGCGACGGTTGTCGCAGCGCGGCTGGACGAGGCACTGCGCGCCCGGGCGTTCGTGACGCTCCTGAACCTGGCGGCCCGCAAGGGCGCGGATGCGGCGCTGGTCGATCGCGTGTTGAAGTTCGTCGATCAGCAGATGAAGGACCACCCGGACGACCCGCGGTGGCGCTCCGAGAAGTACCGCCTCCTGGTCGCGCTCGATCGCGTGAAGGATCTCGAAGCCGAACTCGCGAAGTGGGTCGCCGGGGCCGATTCCGACAACCGCTGGCGGCTCGCGCTCGGCTACTTGCTCGCGGAGCAGGGGAATGTGCCCGACGCGATCAAGCAACTCGAAGCGGTCGAGAAGGCGGATGAGCTGACGCCCGTGGCGTACCGGAGCCTCGCGGCGTGGTACATGGTCGAGAACCGGCGCGCGGACCACGAGAAGGCCCGCGCCGCGGCGTACAGGACGACCGACGAGCAACACCTGAGCCAGCGGCTCAATCTGTACCTCTCGCCCTGGCAGCGCACGAGCGGCCACCTGCCCACGAAACTCGACCCGGAGGTATTAACCATCTTCGCGGTGCTGTTCGAGAAATCCGCAACCCCGCAGAACTACCTCAGTTCGCTCCAGCAGTTCTACCTCGCGTCGCGGGCGCCGGAACTGCTCTCGATGCTGCCGGACGGTGCCGTCGGGCACACGGCCGGCAAGGTGTACCCGTTCCTCCGCGGGATGCGGTCGGTACTCGACGAGGTGCGCGACGAGGCGACCGTGGATACGATCGTGACCCGCATCGGAGAGGTTCGGAAAACGGCCAAGACGCCGGTCGATCAGCGGGCGCTCGATCTGTTGGAACTGTTGGTCGAGCGCCGGGCGGCCGAGCTTCAGAACCAGCCGGGGCCGCACGCGGAGAAGGCGCTCGCGGCACTCGAACGCGCGTTCAAGCGCGAGTGGGCCGCCGGCGAACCGCGGCTCCTGGCCGATTTCCTCGAAGGGCTGGGCCGCATCCCACAGCCGACGATCGCGAAGGAACAACTGCGCCAATTGGAGTCGTTGCACCGCGCGGCGGCACCCGGGTCGTTCGACCGACTGTACATTGCCCTCCGGTACGCCGAAACGCTCGACAACTACGCCCGCAAGGCCGACGCGACCGATCTGCTCCAGTCGGCCCTCAAGGAGTTCGAGGACGCGAACAAGGGCGTGCTGCCCACGTCCGCGAACGATGCGCTGGGGCGGCTCGTCTACTTTGCCGAGAGCGCCGGGTACTTCGACCGCGCCGAGAAACTGCTCCTCGCGCAGCTCAAGCACCCCGTTCACGCGGAGCAGAAGAACTGGCTCGCGCACCGGTTGAACGAACTGTACCTGCGAGCACTGCGCGACAAGGGCGAGGTGTCGCTCGGCACCAGCCTCGTGCTGTACAAGGCGCTGGAGCGGAAGTTCCTCGCGGGAATCGCCGGGGCCGAGCAGTACCCGCGGTTCCAGTTATTCAACCACCTCGCGCGCCTGTACCGCGAGGCGCACGCGCTCTCGTTCGCCGGTGTCGCGTTCGACCTGCGGGAGTTCGCGTTCAAGACGCTTCCGCCGATCCTGAAGGAACAGTACGTTCGATACGACGCGGTCGTCCTCGAAGTGTCCGAGGCGCTCTACCACATCGCCGGCCCGCGCGACGCGATCGCGTTCGTACTAGACCGCGTTGACGACGAGCCGGACCGACTGCGGTACGCGAACCAGGATGCGTGGAACCGGCACGGGGGGCAACTCGCTTCGTGGCGCGCGAACGTCAAGGATCTGGGCGCCCTTGAACCGCGGCTCCTGAAGCTCGTGCTGGCCGAGCTGCGCCGCGACCTCCGCACCGGCGAGGCCCGCGAGCGCCGCATGTACGACCGCCGCCGCGATTACTACTGGCCCGAAAAGGAGGCCGAGTTCGCGAAGGTCGCGGAAGAAGTCCTCGCCGGACGCAAGGCGTCGAGCGCCGCGGTCGAGTCCATCGCCGAGTACCTGTTCTCCGGCCTCCAACACCAGAAGCGGGCGATCGAGATCCTCTTCACAGCGCACGAAGCGAAGGTTCTGAGCGAATCCGGCCGGTGGCAGTTGATCGACTATCTCCACCGCACACAGCGGTTCGCCGAGTCGGTCCCGCTCCTCTTACCGCTCGTCGAAACGCGCCCGGACAACCTCGGTTATCGCACGAAGCTGATGCACGCCTACTTCCGCACCGGCAAACAGGCCGAACTACTCGCACTCCTGAAGCAGACCGACGCGCACTTCCACGAGAAGGACCGGTGGACCGAAGGGGTGCTGGCGGCGCTCGCAGAAAGCTGTCTGGAAAACCGACTCTTCGCACAGGCGGTCGCGTATTACGAGGAACTGATCCCGCGGCGCGAGCGCGACCACCCGCGGGGCGGGGGCGCCGACGGCACGCTCTCGAACTACTACGCTCACGCGGCGCGGGCCTACGCCGGGCTGGGCAACACCAAGAAGGCCGTCGAGATGGCCAGCGGGGCGATCGTCAGTTGGGGGCCGAACCAGGAGCAGCGGAAGCACGCGCTGGCAGCGCTCGTGCAGGTACTCTTTGACGCCCCGGACCTCGCGGCTTACGTCGTCGAACTGAATAAGGAGAAGCTGCAAAGTGCGATCGTTCGGAAGGCGATTGGGCAGGCGTACATGCAGAAGAACGACCACGCGCGGGCGATCGTGCAGTTGAACATCGCGGCCGACCTGCAACCGGACGACGCCGAGATTTACACCGCACTCCTCGCCTGTCACGACAAGATCGGCGACCAGGGCGCGGCCGTTCGCGAGCTGCACCGGGCGGTGGAACTGTCGCGGCGCGACATCAAGCTGTTCGAGCAACTCGGCCGGCGCTACGCCGACCTGAACCAGCCGCACGAGGCCGAGCGGGCGTTCACCTCGATCGTCGAGGCGCTCCCGAACGAATCGGAGAGTCACACGCTGTTGGCCGAAGTGCGCGAGAAGCAGAAGCGGTGGCCGGAGGCGATCGCGCACTGGGAAAGAGTGGCCGAGATCCGCGTCCTGGAACCGACCGGGCTGGTCAGGCTCGCCGCGGCGCAGGTCGAGAGCGGGGACCGGGCCGGCGCCGCGAGGACCGTGCAGAAGCTGCGGGGCCAGGTCTGGCCGCCGCGGTTCAACGACCTGCCGAACCAGCTCCGCGACCTGGAGCGGAAGCTGGAGGAGCGGCAGAAGCAGTGACGCGGCCCGAGCCGCCGGCCCTCGCCGGCGTTTCGTGTCACTTGGCCTCGATGTACACCTGGGACACGTGTGGCGAGCCGCGGTCGTCGGAGGTCTTGAGGTTGATCTGCGCGCCCTGGTACGCGGGGACCGTCTTGCCGACCGGGAAGTTGCGCACTGGCTGCCCGTTGACCGACACCACCACGCCGTTGCCCCGGCGCTCGATCTGGAGCGCGAGCGGCTTGGCCGGGTCGAACTTGTTGGTCACATCGTCCCGGGGGCCGACGGCCGTGCCGTACTTCACCTGAAGCAGGTACTTGCGGTCGTCGTAGAAGAACCCGAGTTCGATCGCGGGCACCTTGTCGCCGTGCAGCCCGAACCCGATCACGTCCTTGTGTAACTCGTGCGGGTGCGTCACTTCAATGCCGGCAACGAAGTCGTCGTCGAGCTTCAGTCCGGGAATCTTGACCACGCCCGGCTTGTCGTGATCGGACAGTTGCAGCCCCGGCAGTCCAACGAGGTTGGCCAGGCGCCCGTCGCCCGGGCGGCAGCTCACGTTCTCCCCGGCCCAGCCCGGCGGCCCCTTGCCGATTGGGGTCATCAGGAAGTCTTCGGCCAGCACCCGGCGAGCCGGCACCTGAGCTTCCGCACCGGGCAGCGCGGTGAGTTTCACCGCGTAGAGCTTCGACGAGAACCCGTGGTGAACGCGCGGCACCCCGCCGATCATCCCGATTGCGAACCCGGAGTAGTTGCCCGGCGGGCGCTTCGATTCGACCACCAAGAGGCCGTTCACCTGTACCTGAACGACCCCGTTCTGGTAGATCAGCCGGAGCCGGTTGGTCCCGTGCAACCCGAACCACTTCTCCTTGACCTTCGTTTCCTTCTCGCCGCTCAGCCGGACCTTGCCGTTGGAGTCCATCACGACGGTCAGCGGGAGCGTGCCTGGTCCTTCGAGCCGCAGAAAGACCTCTTGTCCCTGCGCGCGGTCGCCGTGGAAGTGGTCATTCTCGCCGTACCCGCACAGCCGGACGTCGAGGTCGATCGCGAACGGGCGCCCCTTGCCCAGCACCTCGTCCTGCTTGGGTACGACAACCCAGTAGATTTGCGATTCGGCCTTGTTCACCTCCAGCGCGCGGAGGTCGTACCGCTCGTCGGTCGCGACGCTGTATGCGTCGCCGAGCCAGCCGGGGGGCAGGATGGCCCCGCGCGGGCGGGCGTGGAAGTTCTCGTACGTCACCACGCGCCCGACCTTCGCCGGGTCGCCGGTCTTCACGCTGCCGGCCTGCACCGAGTACAACCGGGTGGTCAGGTTCGGGGCCCGGTCGGGGTCGCCGAGCCACGAGTGACAGCCCCACAAGTACATCCCGTTGATCTGCCCGGTGTAGTTGATCCGCGTGCTCGCCGCGTCGCCGTCGTTGAGGAACAGGGCGTAGCTGTCCTCGGTGCGGACCAGCCGGAGCCGGTTGATCTGACCCGGTTTGAACTTCTGCGTGTCGCGCGGCGTCGTGTCGGAGAACGCGACCTTCCCGTCGTGCGGGATCGCGACCGGGACGATCTGCCCGTTCTCGCCCTCCAGCCACAGGACGACCAACTGCCGCTGATAGTAGTCGTTGGTCAGCCCGTCCATACGGAACTCGATTTCGACGGCGCAGTTGCCGGCCAGGGGCTTCTTGAACGGGACCGTCAGGCAGTGGCTGCCCTCCTTGCGGCGCAGTTCGAGGCACGCGCGGGACGCCTTCTCGTCGTAGGTGCGGGTGTACGCGACCCCGTCCCAGCCGCGGGGAAGGCTGCCGGAAGCGACGCCACGGAAGTCCTCGTTGACCGCGTCGCCGGTCGCCCGGACCCCTTCGACGGCGCGCGAAACGTCCACCTTCCCGGCCCCGGGCAGCACGACGAGCGGGGCCGCGTTGCGGACCTCGCCGCGGAAGTGCGGGGTCTGCTTTCGGCCGCCGAATTCGGCGTTGCGGAAGTTGACTTTCCGCTCCACATAGCCCACCAGTTCGTTCCACGTGATCTGCCCGTCCGGGTACGCGTCGGCCTCGCCCCGCAGCCCGTCGATGAGCTGGGCGAAGAACACCCCGTGCTTCAGCTCGTCCACCTCCCACGACTTCTCGCCCTTGTCGCACGAGAAGTAGGCGATGGTCGCGGTGCCGTCCTTGCCGGTGACGGTCGGGACGTCCACCACGGCCGTTTCAAACGGCTTGGGCGCGCGGGAGCCGGGCGTGTCGCGGCACGCGTCCACGAGCAGGATCTTGGTCGTCGCGGCCGATTTGTTCATCGCGGTCACCACGTCGTCGATCACGACCATCGTCTTCGGGTCGTTCAATTTCGCCTGGTAACCGCAGAACTGCGCCTTGCCGCCGGCGGGCTGGACCCCGTGCCCGGCGAACGCGACCATCACCAAGTCGTCCTTGCGCAGCCCCTTGAGTACGGCGTCCAGCTTGGCCATGATGTTGGCCGCGGTGGGCAGCAGGGTCTTGTCGGTCTGCCCGGCGGTCGTGGTCATGACGATCACATCGTCGGCCTTGTACCCGCCGCCCTTGAGCACCTCGGCCAGGTCGTTCACGTCGTTCTCGGAGTACATCAGGTCGCCGATCTCGGAATCGTACTTGGCGATGCCGACCAAAAGCGCGACGCGGCGCCCCGCGGGCTTGGCGTCATCCTTCGGCTGACCGGCGCCCGCGAAGGCGCGAGATTCGGTCGCGCCCGGCCCCGGGCCGATCAGGAGCAACGCGCCGAGCGCCGCCGCGGGCACCAGGGTCAACACGAACGTGCGAAGCGAGCGAGTGGGCATCGGTGACCTCGCGTGAGTGGGGAAGTCTGCACACGTAGCCCGACTCTCCGAGTCGGGTTCAATCAACACCCGACTCGGAGAGTCGGGCTACGCATTGGGTGTCACTTATTGTACCGCAGGCTGATCGTGGCGCGGGTGCGGCCGAAGGTGCGCTCGACCCGGTTCAGCGGGTTCTCGAACTCGGCCCCTCGGCCGATTCCGGTCGAACCCTTGGCGCCCTTCAGGTCCGGCTCGTCGGCCGGGGGCAGGGTGTTCTTCGGCCAGCTCGCGGCGAACTCGACCGTCAGTACCCCGAGCTTCGCCCTGTCGCCGCCCAACTCGGCCACGGCGCTGCCGTCGTAGTCGGTGACGAGGAACTCGCGTGACCTGCCGGTGTCGGAGGGCCATCCGGCTACGATGGCCGGGCGGCCCGCGGGGACGATCCACCGCGGCTTGGGGTCCATCTTCTGGAACGCGCCGAAAGAGAACGTGCTGATCCCGTCGATCATGACCTTCGCCGCGACCTCGTGCTTGGATTTGTTGATGAGCCGGATGCGGAACGATTCGCCCTTCTTCAGGTCGATCACCAGGTCGCCGTCGTCCTCCTTCGGCGCGCGCCCCTTGTATCCGCCGCCGGCCTCTTTCACCAGGAACTCGACGCCGTACTCCCGGTCCTTGCCCGCGTAGACCACGGCCCCGTCGATGTCCCACTGCGGCTTGGTGCGCAAATCGTCGATCGATCGGACGATGAAGTCTTCGCGCTTGTCGTCGGGGGTGCCCGGCGGGATCGCGATCGAGGCCGGGGCGAGCAGCTCGATGAGCGCGTCCTCGCCGAAGATCGCGCGCGGGAACGGCTGCTTGCCCCCGCCCGCGGCCATGTCGGTTAAGGTCAGGTCGAGCTGGATGAACACCCGGGCCGACTTGTCTTTCTTGCCCGCGTACTCGCCGGTGAGGACGTACCGGTCCCTGGCGTTCACGGTCACGCCGGCGGCGGCGAGTTTGTCCTTGAGCTGGAGTGCCAGCCCGGGGCCGTGACTGATCTTGTCGTCCGATTTCGAGGAGATCTCGCGGATCGCGAGTGATTTCGCGCCGCGCCCCTTGAGGTAACCGGCGATGTCCTTGGCCGCCGCGGTCAACTCCGCGTCGATACTCTCCTCGGCTGCCACCGGGTGCGCACCGACGGCCAGAACGGCCGCAGCCAGGAGCGGGCGTAAGAACCGCATGGAGTTGCTCCCTTCACGAACCAACGTACTCAGCGGGTCAGCACCGGGATGCCAAGATTCAGTCTGGCGGCCAGCGCGTGAAATCCCGACACCGTGAACTTGCGCGACTCCCACACGCTCCGGGGAATGGTTTTCCCCTCCGCGAGCGGGCCGAGCAAGAACTGCTCGCGAAGATTTTCGTATTCGCCGACGGCGCGTTTCATTTGTTCGGGATTTGTGCCCAGTTCGTCGGCCGCCATCGCCAGGTCCACCTGACCCGCACCCCATGCGGCGGCCCAACCGACTACTGCGGCCGGCGGGGCGGTCTTGACCCCGAAGACCTCTTTGTCTTCCTGCACCCGCTTCACTACATAGCGGACGAACCAGTCGGCCCGGACATACGCAACCGGGCCGGTATACCCGCGAACGAACTCGTCGTCGGGTTGGTCGAAGCTCAGACCGTAAGGATAACTCACGAACAGACCGTCGGGAGCGCGAAATTCGCCCGCCGGTTCGACCGCGAATACGGTCCGGGTCGGTTCTAGCGGGCGGAGCAACTTCCCGTCCGGCCGCAGGTGAGCAGCCAGCGCGTCGAGGGCCGTGCGGTACGCGGTGCGGTCGGCCGCGCTGAGGCTCGATCCCGATGCCAAATGCGGGGCGAACAGGTACAACCGCGCGGGCTTCTGGTCTTCCGCCATCGGCCCGGGCTTGGCCTGGATGTCATCTCGAATCAGGGCCAGCACGTGCGCCGAGGATAGCGGTTTGGGTGCGGACTGCGATTGCGGCACCGGGTTCGGCTCCGGCGGGTTCTGCGCGTTGTTCGGGTCGGACTTGCCGCGCGTCAGAAGCACACCGGCCACAACTGCAAGCACGACCGCGGCTGCGAGCCCGATCCACAACGGCTTTCGCTTCGCGGGGCGGGCCGGTTCCCGGTCGGGGATGTAGGTATCGGTCGGGGACGCGTCGGCCATTTCGGCCTCGACCGCGCGCAGTTCGTCCAGCGCCGCGCCGGCGTCGTTCGGCCGGTCGGCGGGATCGGGTTCCATCAGCCGGGCGACGAAGTCGCTCAGCGGCTTCGGCACGCCGGCCAGCGGCGGCGGTGGCTCGTGGACGACGGCGTGAAGCACATCAATGATCGACTCGCGCGAGAACGGCGACTGTCCGATTACGAGCCGATACAGCACCGTTCCGGCGCTGAACAGGTCCGACCGCGGGTCGAGCTTCTGCTGCCGGGCCTGTTCGGGACTCATGTACGCCGGGGTGCCCACGATCGCCTGCGTGGCGGTGGGCGCGTGCCCGCCGGCGGCGGGCGCGAGGTCGCGCACCAGCCCGAAGTCGAGCAACTTGAACCGTCTCGTGGCCGGGTCGTACATCAGGTTGCCCGGCTTGATGTCGCGGTGGATCAGGTTGCGGGCGTGCGCTGAGGCCAGCCCGGCGAGCATGTCGCGGGCCACCCACAGCACATCCGCGGTCGTGACCGTGCGGGTCTTGAGCCACCCGTCGAGCGTCGGGCCATCGATGAACTCCATCGCCAGGTACAGAACGCCGCCGTGTTCGCCGGCGGCGTACACGTTGACGACGTGATCGGACTTCAGTGCCGCGACCGCCTGCCCTTCGCGGAGGAACCGCGCGCGGAACGTGGCGTCGGCGGCGGTCTGGGCGTTCATCACCTTGAGCGCGACCCGGCGCCGGAGCATCTCGTCGGTCGCCTCGTATACGACTCCCATCCCGCCGCGCCCGAGTTCGCGGACGAGGCGGAACTGCCCGAGGAGTGCGCCGGGGCGCGGGGTGCCGTCGAGGTCGGCGGTGAGCGACTTCGGCGGCCCGGCCGACGCCACGGTCCCGGTGAGCGGAACGGGGTTCGACGCCGAGTCGGTGGAACTTCCCCCGGTGCCGGCGGTCGAGTTCGCGCCGCGCGCGGCCCGGCGCGGATCGGCGGGCAGATCGGAAGGGGTCATGCAACGGTCCCGGCGCCAGGAATCAAGAAAGCGGAAGCCCGGTTGCACCCATACTACGCTTGGTAGCGGATCCGTTCTTGTGGATTTCCGGTCGATCGGGCGCCGTGGAGCTGCGGGGTGTTAAAATGTACCCCGATCGGGTTTTCGTTTCACGGAGCCGTCGTGACGCACACGAACGTCTACGTCAGCCTCGCGGTCGAGCGGGTGCCGCTGAAGGCGCTTCAGGACGAGGTCTGTTCGCACTTCGGGCTGCACCCGCGGCCGGAACTGCACGTCACACTCGGCTACATCGGCGACGCCGAACACGAGGCGCTCGAAGCCCTGGCGCGCGAACTCGCGCCGCTGGCCCACGAACCGCTGGGCACGCTCGCGGTCGCGGGCACCGGCGGGGCGATCGAGGGCGGAACGCTGATCGCGCCCGACACGGCGCTCGCCGATCTTGGTAACCGGTCGCGCGTGTTGTGGTGGGCGGTCGAACGAAGTCCCGCCCTTCAAAGGGCACACGACGCGGTCCGCGCCGCGGCGCGGACGGTCGGCCTGAGCGATCAGTTCTTCTCCGCGGAGTATTACCCGCACATCACGATCGGCTCGTTCTCCGGCCCGGACGAGCCTGACCCGCGCTCGTGGGACGTGTACGATGCACCCAAGAGCGCGACCTACGGCCCCGCGATGGCCCCGGCGCATGTCGCGGCGCAGCGGTTGCACGTCACGCGCACCGATTTGCACCCCCAAAGTCTGTTTACGATCGCGGAGTACGGGCGCGGGGTCGGGGTGGTCGTGTGGTTCACCGGGTGGCCGTCGTCGGGGAAATCGACACTGGCCCGCGCGGTCGCTCGACGCCTCGCGGCGGAGAACACGCACTGCGTCATCCTCGATAGCGACGAGGTGCGGCACTGTTTCCCGTGGCTCGGTTATTCCGAAGAGGACCGCGGGCGGGTGTACGAGTCGCTCACCGGGCTGGCCGGGTTGCTCGCGAGTCAGGGGCACATCGTTCTGGTGCCGGCCACGGCCCCGAAGCGCGCGGTCCGCGAAGAGGCCCGCAAGCGGCTGCCGCGGTTCGTGGAGGTGTTCGTTTCGACCTCGCGCGAGGAGAGCGCGGGCCGCGACCCGAAGGGGCTGTACCGCGATGCGCGGATCGCGTTCGCCTACGAACCGCCGCTGTCACCCGAGGTGACGACGCCCGGCGCGTCGGACGAGAAGGGAATCGCGGAGGTGCTGGAGCGGGTGAGGGCGTTGCGGGGGTCTTGAAAGTAGGTCACTCGCTCCGCGAGTGACGTGACTCGCGGAGCGAGTCGCCTACCTTGCCGGGGCCAAGCGCGTCAATTCGTCGGTCGCGGCCAACAGGCGCGATGCGTAGTTCGGGCAGCGGCCGATCTCGCGGTTCAGCGTCTCCGCGAACTGCTCGATCTTCGGCCGCACCGCTTCGAGGAAGTCCGCCAGCTTCCCCCGCGGCAGCCCGAACCGGGTCGCCGCGATCGAGAGCACGCGGTCGAGCGCGTCGGGGTATTCGATTGCCGCTTCGAGCCGGGTGAGCAGGTCGGCGAACCAGAGCAACTCGGCCCGGTCGACGTGCGGGGTACCGGCGAGCCGCTCCGGATGGTGATGGTGTCGCACCGGTTCGACAATGTCGTCGGGCAGCCCCCAGCGGCGCAGCACCTCGGCTCCCACTTCGGCGTGGTCGATCCCGAACTTCACCCGCTCGCGCTCGCACGCCCCGGCGCCGAGTGGGTCGTCGCGGATCGCGGCCAGTTCGGCCCACTCGGCCGGGAACGTCTGCTGCACGAGCAACACGCCCAGATCGCGGAGCAGGGCGGCGTTGAGGTCTTCTTCTGGTTCCGGGCGCCCGAGCTTGACGGCCAGTTCGCGCACGAAGATGGCCCCGCTGATCGACGCCAGCGAGTGGGCCAGCGCCGCGGGCACGTAGCGGCTCTGCGGGCGCATCGCGGGCAGCGACAAGCTGAGTGCGAGCAGCCGAACCTTGTTCAGCCCGGCGACGAGAACGGCCCGGTCCACGGTGCCGACGGTGCGGGCGCTGGCGCCCTCGCGGGCGGAGTTCACGGCCTGGAGGAGCGCGGCGCTGAAGCCGGGATCGCCGGCGATGAGCGGGCCGACGTCGCCGGGCATACAGTCGGGCCGCGTGGTGACCTCGGCAACCTTCACCGCAACAGCCGGGATGCTGGGCAATCGTGAGGGGTGCAACACCGCTTGAAGAACGGCCTCGCGCCCGGCCGGGAGGGTCGGGGTGGGGACGGCCCGCGTCGTTGCCCCGCAGGTGATCCAGCCGGTAATGTGGACCGCCATGTGCGTTCCCCGCCGCCCGCGCGGGTAGGCGCGCGGAGCCGTACCGGGTGTTATCGTGAGGCGGCGCGAAGATTTGCTGGTTGTCTTTGTCTTCGTGGCACAGGTTTTCCAGCCTGTGCTTCTTGTCTTTCTCGTGGCACAGACTTTCCAGTCTGTGCTTCCAACTCGGTGGCCCGAGCGCAGCGAGCGGCCACCGCATCGAACAGACCGCGTAGCCCAACGGTTGAGTTCGGCCCCTCCCTTCGGTCGGGACCGATTTGCAAGCACAGGCTCGAAAGCCTGTGCCACAAGAAGAAGGGCAAGTCGCGGCTCCATTGTGAAGTGATTACTGCACTTCGCCGGCGGGCGCATCGGCCACGTCCCACACCGCGACCGACGCCTGCGCCGCGACCGTCACGAGCTGCTTGCCGTCGGGGCTGAACGCCACCGACCGCACCCCGCGCCCGCCCACGTCGATGAGCTGCGTCTGGCGTCCGGTCGCGGTGTCCCACACCCACACGTGCCCGTCTTGGGTGCCGCCGGCCAGCCGCTTGCCATCCGGCGAGAAGCACAAACAAAAGAGCTGGCGCTCGAACCCGGTGATCGTGCGGGTCAGTTCGCCCCGCTCGCGCGCGTCCCACAACTGGACCGCGCCGTTGTACCCGACCGCGAGCGTCCGCCCGTCGGGCGCGAACGTCATCGCCGTGACCGGGCGTTTCAGCACCGAGAGCGCGTAGAGCCGGTCGCTCGTCTCCGGGTCGAGCACGACCACCTTGCTCACCCCGCGCCCGAAGGCGTTGACGGCCAGCGCCAGGCTCTTCGCGTCGGGCGCGGCCGCGAGCACGGTCACCGGGTCGTCGAACTCGCGCAGGAACCGCTCGTCGCCGGTGGCCGTGTCGAACACCCGCACGCGCTTGTTGTTCGGGCGCGGGTCGGCGATGGCGACCCACGCGGCGTTCGGGGCGATCGTCCAGAGCCGCGGGTCGGTCGGGCGCACGTTCACCGCCGCATGCTCGCCGCCGTCGGGCAATGTGCGGACCAGAACGCGGTCGTCGCGCTCGCCACGGAACGTGAGCAGGAACTTCTTGTCGCGGCTGAACGCGGCGACGCCCTCGTTGCCCTTGCGCGGGAAGAAGCCGACTTCCTTGAACGCGCCGGAAGCGGACCACTTCCCGAACGCCCGCGCGGTCGCCACCCACACTTCCGAACCGTCCGGCGAGAACACCGCGTCGCGGGTGCCCGGGGCCGCGAGGACGCGCTTCGGGGTGCGGTCGCCGGCGACCGCGCGCTCGATGTCCATCCGGTCGAACCCGGACTGCACCACCGCCGACCCGCCCGCCGCGACGGGCACCGGCCGCGGCGCCGCGACCCGCACTAGTTCGACCTTCCCGTGCTTGATGTCCACTCGCGCCGAGTCCGGGCCGGCCGAAGATACGACGAACGTCGCGCCGCGGGCAAACACGTCCGCGACCGGCGTCCCGACGACGAGCGGGCGGTCGTCCGGGCGCGGGGTGACCGCGGCCGTGAGCTGACCGGCGGCGAGGAACAGCCGCGGCTTGCCCAGCTCCCGCGCGCCGCCGAACTGCACGAGCGAGTCCGATTCGATCTCGAAGCGGGCCTTCTCGTGCAACAACTCGACCACCGCGTGGCTGTCGTCGCTCCCGGTTCGGACGGTGAACCCCGCGGGCAGGTCGCTCCCCTCGTCAGCCGAAATCACATCACCGCTCGGGGCGAGCACTTCCACCGCGCCGCTCTTGCGGGTTAGTTTGGCGAACGCGACTTCCGGCGCGGTGCCTTCGGGAACTGGTTGAGGATCGTTTGAGCCGAGCCACAACCCGACGAAGAGGGCCGCGGCGCACGCGACCAGCGCCGCAACGCCCGCCCACACGCGCCGGCGCCGCGGAGCTGGCTCCGGTCGCGCGGCCCACGACGGGGCCGGCCCCGTCGCGATCTCGGCCATGACGGTGGACGCGGTGCGCTCGGCCTGCGCGGCTTCCACCTTCGCCAGCGTGGGTTCGCTGAGGTCGAAGTCGGCGCGCAGCCCGCGGAGCGCGGCTTCAAGCTCCAAAAGTGCGAGATGTTCGGCCTCCGCGCGGGGATCGGCCGCGACGAGCGCCTCTAGCTCCGACGCCTCGGCCGCGCCGAGCGTGCCGTAGAGGAGCTTTTCGGTGAGTTCGGCGGTGCGCGTCATGTGTTGTTCAGTTTATGTTGGATGCAGTCGCGGAGCCGGAACCGGATTCGTGAGATCATCCGCTGCACGGCTTCGGGCGTTTGCCCCTGCCGGGTCGCGATCGCCTCGAACGAAAGTCCCTTTTCGTACCGCAGTTTGACCAGCTCCGCGTCGCGCGGCGGGAGCGCCTGTCGGCACCCGCGGAGCGCCGCGACGTACTCGTCGGAGTCGTCGCGCGGCCCGGTCGCTTCGGCCCGCAGGCGCTCGGCGAGCCGCTCGCGGTAGGTCGCCAGGCGCCGGTCCTCGCGCCCGGCGGTACGCAGCTCCTTCCGCAGTCGGTTCCGCGCGACGGTGCGGATCCACGCGCCGAAGTCGGTGCCGAGGGCGTACTGGTCCAGGTGGAAGTACGCGTCCACGAACACCTGCTGAACGAGGTTTTCCGTCGCGTCGCGGTCGCGGAGCAGGGCGGCAGCGATCCGCCAGACGACCTGTTGATAGAGGCGCACCAGCCCCGCGAACGCCTGGGTGTCGCCGGCGAGCACTCCCGCGACGATCCGGTCGGCCTCCGGTGTGGCGGCCCCGGGTTGTGAGTCGTCGTGTTCCACGTTCATGAGAGAGAACCCCGCTCGCGGCTGCGGCAGACAGCCAGTTCCCACGGCCCGAGCTCAAAAATCTGACACGCGAACGGCCGATATGTCAGGAATTGAGGCAAAAACGGGCGAAACGGCGGTCGCAGCTTGGGCTGGCACAGAAATGCGCGTGCGATCATAATCCGCTCCCTCGCACCGCTCCGCGTTGAGGAATCCTGTGTTCGCTTCCCTCGAAGGTCGCTTTTTTGACCTCTACCTCGAGTACTTCCACAAGGCGGAAGCGCACCGGCGCTGGAACGTGCTGAAGGACATTCCCTGGGACCGAACCGGCACCGCGCCGGACCCGAATGTGGTGCGGGTCGTGCAGGCGTTCATGGCCGTCGAGATGTTCCTGCCGGATTACACGTCCAAAATCCTCCACCTGGTTCGGTCGAGTCGGGGCAGGGCTTGGTTCCAGGCCAACTGGGGGTACGAGGAGTCGAAGCACTCGCTGGCGCTAGAGATGTGGATCATGCGCTCCGGGGCGCAGTCGGAGGCGCAGGTTCATGCGTTCCAGGACGAGGTTCTCTCGCGCGAATGGAACCTGCCTTACGACACTCCGCTGGAAATGATGATCTACACGACGCTCCAGGAGTTCGCGACCGGGCTGAACTATCGCGGGCTGCGGCGCGTCGCACAGTCGGCCAACGACCCGGCGCTCGACAAGGTGCTGACCCTTTTGGCCCGCGACGAGACCGGGCACTTCGAGTTCTTCAAGAACGGAACCAAGCTCTTTCTGGAGCGCGACCGCGGCGCCGTGCTGGACGCGCTGAACAAGGTCATCAAAACATTCCAGATGCCCGCGCAGGCGCTGATCCCGGACTTCGGCTCGCACGACCGGCTCGTGCGCGACCTGGGCATCTTCGACGACCGCATCTACATGCGCGAGGTGGTCCGCCCGGTGCTCAAAGCGCTGGGCGTGGACCCGGAAGAACTGCGCGACGCCCGCAAGCGGCTGCGGGCCGCTTAAGAACAAATCCCAAGTAACAAATCCCAAACAAGACCATGTGATTTGTTTGGGATTTGTTACTTGGGATTTGAGATTTACTCCAGTTAGCGCCCCAGCTCCACGAACTGGACAACGGCCTGGCGCGGGAGTTCGGGCTTCTCCAGAACGCTGTCTACCAGGTAGTAAAGCAACTCGCGGAACTCGGGCGGCTCTACTTCGTCGGCGAGCGACTCGGCCTTCGCGCGGAACTTGTCCACGAGCTTGTCGGCCTTCTCGAACACCTTCGCGGCGAAGTACAGGTGCCGCACGCGGCTGACGACTTCCTCGGCTGTGGCCCCATCAGCGGTGCGGGCCTGTGCGATCAGGTGTAGCAACTCCTCCCGCTGTGCGGGCTGCAAGCCTTCGAGTGCCAGAGCCAGCAAGAGCGTTGGCCGGGCGGCGAGCACGTCCTGCC
>CAZBXY010000118.1:0-21909 GCA_964495365.1 uncultured Frigoriglobus sp.
TCTTCTGCCTTTCACTGCCTTCTCTAACCACTAACCACTGACACTAACCACTACTTCTGACACTAACCACTACTTTTCGACGGGGACGAACTTGATGCACACGCACCGGCTCACCTTCGCGGTGTGGGCCGTTTCCTTCGCGTTGCCGGAGTTGCGGTCCAGTTCCCACACGCCCACCTTCCCGCCGTCCTGACTGGCGATCAGCATCCACTTGCCCGACGGGTCGATGTTGAAGTTTCGCGGGATCTTGATGTCGCCGGTGATGTGCCCGGCGGCGGTCAGCATCCCGTCGTCGGCGACCTTGAAGATCGCGATGCTGTTGTGCCCGCGGTTGGAGACGTAGACGAACTTCCCGTCTGGCGACACGATGCACTCCGCGGTGGAGTTGCCCGGGGTCGGCTTCGGCAGTGTGCTGAGCGACTGCACCACCTTCCCGCCCTTCACGAGGTTTACGGTCGAGTCGAGTTCGCCGCACACGTAGAACCGGCCCTTGGCGATCGGGTGGAACGCCATGTGCCGCGGCCCGCTGCCGGCGGGCGTCGCGATGTCCTCGTCCTCCTCTTCCTCGATCCCCTTCTTGCCGATGTGGAACACCTTCACCTTGTCGATGCCCAGATCGACGGTGCAGAGGTGGGGGCCGGCGTCGTTGAACGCGCAGCAGTGCGCGTGCGGCTCGCCCTGCCGGCCCTTGTTCACGCTGCTGCCCTTGTGCTGGATGAACCCGACCCGCTTGCCGAGTTTGCCGTCGGCCTCCACCGCGAACACGCACGTGCTTCCGCCACCGTAGTTGGCGACCGCGACGTGATCGCCCTTGGGGCTGACGACGATGTGGCACGGGCCGCTCCCGCCGCTCCGTTCCTCGCTGAACTTCGTCAGCGCCCCGGTTTTGGCGTTGAGCGCGAACGCCACGACCGGCCCGCCGTCCTTCCCGCCGCCCTCGCCGACCGCGTACAGGAACTTCTTGTTCGGGTGGACCGTCACGAACGACGGGCTGCCCATCTCGGCGGCCACTTCCGGCTCGGAGAGCTTGCCGGTCGTGTCGTCGAGCTTGCAGCGGTAAATGCCCTTGCTGCCGTCTTTGCTGGTGTAGGTGCCGAGGAACACCCAGTGTTCGGCCGCGGAGCCGATCGACGCGAGGGCGCCGAGCAGCACCGCGGCGAGCGCGAAACGAGAGAGACACATTGGAGAGACTCCGGTTGTCGGGAAATCGGTGCTCCCATCCGGGAAGCGGGTTGATGATAATGACCCGCACCGCCCCCGGGTATCAAAAAGCAACCACGGAGTTCCGCTCATGCGTTTCGCTCTCGCTGCCGCGCTTGTGCTGTCGGCCCTCGCCCTCGCTTCCCCGGCCGACGAACCGAAGAAGCCCGACGCCAAGCCCGACCCGGGCGCGTGGATCGACCTGATGAAGCCGGACGTGTGGAAGAAGGTCGATGACCGGTGGATCGTCACCGACGAGGTGAAGCTGACCGCGGACCCGAAGGGCAAGGCCGACGTGCGCCTCAGGGCCGAAAAGAAGGACGGCGGAAAAATCTGGGTGAACGGCGAAACCGGGCGGTTGCCGAACCTCATCACGAAGGAGGCGTTCGGCGATTGCGAGATTCACGTCGAGTTCCTCATCGCCAAAGGCTCGAACGCTGGCGTGAAGTTCCACGAGGTCTACGAGATCCAGATCGACGACAGTTTCGGCAAGAAGGAACTGACCGGCAGCAACAACGGCGGCATCTACCCGCGGGCGAACCTCGAAAAGGGCGGTTACCTCGACAAGGGCGTTCCGCCGAAGGTGAACGCCTCCAAACCGCCCGGCGAGTGGCAAACGCTCACCGCGGTCTGGCGGGCGCCGCGGTTCAACGACAAGGGCGAGAAGGTGGCGAGCGCCGTCATGGTGAAGGCGACGCTCAACGGCGAAGTGATCCACGAGAACGTGGAGGTGAAAACACCGACCGGCGGGAACTGGGCGAAGAAGGAGACGGCGAGCGGGTCGCTCATGCTCCAGAGCGACCACGGCCCGACCGCGTGGCGGAACGTGAAGATCAGGCCGGTGAAGTAGGTGCACCGTGCGCCGGGAGCGTCAGCAGGTAGTCGGCGTACACCGAGTTGTACAGCGCCCCGGCGCGCTTTTCCCGCAGCTTCTCCACCGCCTGCACCCCGGTCAGCCCGAGGTACGTGAACGTGACTCCGGCCATCAGCGGGGACCGGTTGAACCCCATGCTGCAATGGATCAGCACCGCCCGGTTGTTGCGAATCATCTCCGCGGCGAGCCGGCCGAGCGCGTGCAGCTTCACGAGGTCCGGCAGTTGAGCGTCGTCGAACGGGAAGTAGACGTAGATGAGGCTGTTGGGCACGGTCGGGATGTCGCGGTCGATTTCGCCTTCGAGGTCGATGACCAGCTTGATCTTGCGTTCCGCGAGCGGCTTCCAGTCGAGGATCTCCGGCGCAACGAATAGCAGTCCGCCGTCGTCCACCTGGAACAACTCCATCAACTGCTGTTCGGTGACGTGTCGGTGTTCCACGGGGCACCTCCGAGGCGAACGGCCGGTGTCAGCCGGCCGGTGGGACGGAATCGGGCGAACGGCCGGTGTGAGCGACATTTGAGCCGAGCGAACCGCTGCCAGGGCGAACGGTCGGTGTGAGCCGGCCGGTGGGACTTCTGCGCCGCAGGTGGCTTGTTGCTCCCACCGGCCGGCTCACACCGGCCGTTCGCCTACTTCATCGCGCGGCGGATGAAGTCCAGTTGCAACCGCATGTAGTGCGGGCTGGCGATCCCGTGCCGGGCCTGCGGGTAGATCATCAGCTCGAACTCCTTCCCGGCGCGCTGCAGCGCGTCGGCGAACTGCATACTGTTCTGCATGTGAACGTTGTCGTCCATCAGCCCGTGAACGATCAAGAGCTTGCCGCTCAGGTTCTTCGCCGCGGCCACGCAACTCGTCTTCGCGTAGCCGTCCGGGTTCTCCTTCGGGGTCAGCATGTAGCGCTCGGTGTAGATCGTGTCGTAGAGCTTCCAGTCGGTGACCGGACCCGACGCGATGCCGGCGGAAAACGTCTTCGAGTGTGTCAGCGCGAACGCGGCCATGAACCCGCCGTAGCTGTGCCCGCTGATGCCCACTCGCTTGGCGTCGATGTACTCCCGCTTCGCCAGCCACGCGACCGCTTCTTCCAAATCCTTTAGCTCTTGAACGCCGAGTTGCTTGTAGCACGCCCACGCGGACTGCGCGCCTTTACCGCTCGCGCTCCGCGGGTCCACGCGGAAGCTGATGATGCCGCTCGTGGCTAGGGATTGCTCCATGATGCGCCCGCCGCCCCACTCGTCGCGCACGGTCGGGGCGTGCGGCCCCGCGTAGGTGAACAGCCACACCGGGTACTTCTTTTTCGGGTCGAAGTTCGGCGGGTACGTGATCGCGCCTTCCAGAACGAACCCGTCCTTCAGTTCGATCTTCACGCGCTCGTACTTGCCGAATGTAAAGCCCTCGCGCTCGTACACCGGGTTCGTGTCCAGTATCCGAATGACCTTTTGGTACACCTCGCGCACCTCTGCGCGGGTCGGGGTCATCGGGTCGCCGAACCGGTCGATGTACAGCGGCCCCTTCGGCGCAAGTGAGACGCGGTGAATCTTCCCCTTCTCGGTGAGTAGCTCCGTTTCGCCGCCGAGCTTCACGCGGCACAGGTCGGTGCCGAGCGCGCTCGTGTAGCTCGCGCTGAAGTAGACCGTGCGGCTCTCCTCTTCGACGCGGAGAACGTCCTTCACCTCCCATTCGCCGCTCGTGACGGGGCCGAGCAGTTTGCCGTCGGCTGCGTAATGGTAGATGTGCTTCCACCCGGTGCGCTCGCTGAGGAACAGGAACGAGCCGTCCGCGAGCCAGTGTGGCTCGCCGGCGTCCTCCACCCACGCCTTCGTGGTCTCGCGGAACAACGTCTTCGGCTTCGCGTCCGCGGCCTCCCACGTCACGAAATCGAGCCACGTCTGCGTGCGGTTCTGCACGTAGGCGAACACCGCGTTGGTTTTCGCCACCCACCCGACGCGGGCGATGACCGTATCTTCCGGTTTGTATGTACCCATGTCGAGGTAAGTCGGTTTCCCGCCGGCGGCCGAAACGACGCCGAGTTTCACCAGCGGGTTCGGGTCGCCGGGCTTCGGGTAGGCGTAGCTTTCGAGCTTGCCTTGAACCTCTTTCAGATCGACGAGGTTGAACTTCTTCACCGGGGTGTCGTCAAACCGCAGGAACACGATCTTCTTGCCGTCCGGCGCCCACCAGTACGCCTTCCCGTCGCGGTTGAAGATTTCCTCCTCGTACACCCAGTCGGCCTTCGCGTTGAAGATGTCGCCGCCCCCGTCGGTCGTGAGTTGCACCTCTTCTGGCTTCTCGACATCGACCGTGAACAGGTTGTGCCCGCGGACGAACGCGACCCGCTTTCCGTCGGGTGAGAAGGTGACGTGTTCTTTCGCACCGGCAGATTTCGTGAGGCGCACCGCGGGGGTGCCGTCGAAGTAGCCGAGGCCGAGGTCTTCGCCGATGTCGAACAGGAACGCGGTGCGGTCCGGGTTGGTGCGGAACGACGTGGCCTTCGAGAGCTTGTCCGCGGTCGCTTCCTTCACGTCCGTGAGCGCGGTGAGCGACTTCTTGATCTTCGCCGGGTCCGCGAACAACTCGCTCTTGCCCGTGCGCGCCTCGACCTTCAGCAACTTGCCCTCTTTCACTTGCAGGAAGTGTTCGGCGTCGAGCCACGCACCGGGAGTGATCGGCGACCCGGTGAAGCCGAACGAGAACCCGCCCCCGCGGCCGAACAGTTGGGCCTCGGTGATGGGCTGGTTGCTCAGCCGCGCCTCCGGCAGCGGGCGCACCGCGCCGAGCGTCATCGGGGCCAGCTTCGGAACCCGCCGGACGGGGTGCGCTTTGCCCTGCGCGATCGCGTCGCCGAACAGGCTCCAGGTTGTTAGCCCGTCCTCGGCGCGGGGTTCGAGAAGGTACGCCGCGAGCGCGCCGAGCGGTTGCGCCGTCTTCACCACGACCGTCCCGGCCGCGACTCGGCCCCGCCCGGCCGATTCCCACCCGCCGTTCACCTCGGTATTGCGGTACCGGCCCGGGAACCCGGCCGATTCTTGCACAGTCACACGCGCGACCGCGAACACGTCGGTTCCCAGCTCGATGTCTTCTCGAAGCTCCTCCACCGCGATCCCGTGCCGCCGGAGCGCGTCCACGGCCGCGGTCGCGCTTGCGGGCAGTAGGTACGCCTCCGGCAGGTCCGCCAGGTCTTTCGGTTCGACCCGCGCGGTGTGGGTCAGCGTGTAAGTCTTCGGCTTGTCGGTCGCGACACGCTTGCCGTCCTTGATTTCCTCCTCGAACCCCAGAATCTTGATGCTCTCGGCGTGCGCCGATTTCGTCGTGCCCAGCGCCACCCGTTTCGCTTCGGTTGGCGCAACGAGCTTCGCCACCTCCTTCCGCTTCTCGGCGCAAACCTCAAAGCACGCGGTCACGAACGCCTTCGACGCCGCGATGCGGTCCTTGAAGCTCGCGTAGCTGTACGACTCGCTGAGGATGCCGAGCTTGCCGCGAAGGGCGAAGTACTGCACGCCGTATCGCGGCGATGCCGGATACGTGTCCCACTTCGTTCGCTCGCGGTCGAAGTTGCCGTACGGGGCGATGTCGAAGCCCGTGGATTTCTTCACCTTCTCGGTCACCGCGGGGAAGAGGGTGCCGGTACTCCACTTTGCGAGGTCGGAGTCGGTGCTCGGGTAGCGCGGGCCGTCGTAGGTGAGCGTGTAGCGGTGCCGGCTGCCGTTGGTCGTGTGGCAGTCGATGATGACGGCCGGATCCCAGTCGTTAACGAGCTTCACCAGCGCGCGAATTTCCGGCGATTCGAGCTTCACGAAGTCGCGGTTGAGGTCGAGGTTCTGCGCGTTGGCGCGGGTGCCGGCCCCGTCGGTCGGGCCCTTGTCCCCGGGGCGGTTCTTCGGGTCGATCCGGTCGTTGCCGTCCGCGTTCAGGTTCGGCACCAGCAATATCACGAGGTCTTTGAGCAGCGGGTGGTCTTTCTTGTCCGTCAACTCACGGGCGAGGGCGAGCAGCGCCTCCTTGCCGTCCACTTCGCCGGCGTGGATGTTGGCGAACGCCAGCACGATGAGCTTTCCGCTCTCCTTCGCCTCTTGCGGGGTGGCAACGGGCGGGTCGGCGATCACGAGCAGCGGGAGCTTCTTCCCCTCGTGTGAGGTGCCGAAAAAGCTCAGTTTCGCGCTCGGGCCGCGCTTCGCGACCGCCTCGCAGAACGCGAGTACGTCGGCCGATTTGGAGGTGGATTTGTAGTCGCTCTTTTCGGCGACCGTTTGCAGTTCCTGGGCGGAGGCGAACGTCGGCAGAACGAGCGCGACCAGCGCGGCGACGAGACGCGACACGGCGGATCTCCGGGGATATTGATGGAGAGAAGTGTAGCGAAGGCGGGGCCGCGCCGCGAGCGGGCATTGCCAGATGACGTAGAGCGGGTCGCGTGGCTCCGAGTTAGCCCGCCCGCCGAACCGATTCAGGGGCCGACCGGTCGGCCCTCATCTGCTCCGCGCATCCGAATTCCCCAACCCCTTTCAGCCCAAAACGAGGACAGACTTTCGGGAAGGGGGACACGCATGCGCCGCGCGGCCGATTCCGTTTGCCGGATCACACGTCTGGGCGCCGACCACCCGATTTTGAGACAATCCTGCGCGACCCCGACCTCGCTCAACCCCTGTCGGAACAGCCGTTTCCCTGGACAACAATAATTACACAGGAAGGAGTACGACTTCCGCTCCGCCGTTGCACAGCTCGAGGCGTGGTTGGAGCAGTACCGGTCGGAGCGATCCAAGAGGTGGGCAACGGACCCGAACGCACCGCCCGCGTCGGGTATGTGATCAACCACGAACGGCTCCGCTGGTGCGGAGCCGTTCCTTTGCGCCGGGCTCCTCCAGAATTCACCACAATTCGGGAAACCGACCACTCATGCCGCCAAATCCATACGGCGACAATTCGGGAAAAAGCGCGACCACAATTCGGCTCGGCACAACTACGCCCCGCCCGCAGGTTGATTCGCCGAAAGTTACAGTTGGGACGTGAGAAGGCGGGGTAAGGCGTGGATGTCCTTGCGGAGCATCTCGACGTATCGGCTCGGGGGGCCGGCGCGCCCGACTTGAAACACCACACCCCGGTTTCGTTCGACTATAAGGGGCAGGTCGTTCGGGAAGTTGGTGTCCGTCGTGTCGCCGGTTCGTAAAAAACGGTCCGTGGTGTGGCTGAAGACCCAACCTACGTCGAATTCCTGGGTGAGGTCGTCGCGGACTACCGCGTCCGGCTCCACGCTCATGTTGTTAAGGTAGGAGAGGGCGATCGTGCGGGCCGCAGCGCGACTGATCGTCGGCTCCCGACGGACCCACGGCTCGCGCGGCGGGCAGTCGATGGCGCTCAGAGACGCCTTGTTCTCCGGAAACTGTGCGATGTCCGACTCGGTCGTTCTGAACGAAGTCTCATAGAGTTGGCCGCTGAACCTATCGACGATAATGGGGTTGTTGCCCCCAACCGCATCCTGGCTCTCGCCGGATTCTAGGAATTCTGCTGAGTTGTAGAAGAAAACCCATCCGGACCTGATCGCCCGAACGGACGTGACAACAAGGCCGCACTCGACCTCGCCACCGATCCGTGACAAATACGTTTCGACCTGATGCACGGCCGTTTCAAGGGTTACCATACTCGCGCTCGCCGGTTTGTGGCTCGGCCCTTAGTTAAGAACTTTGCCCGTCAGAAGTAATTCAATGTGAATCACTTGGTTGTCGTTCATCCGCATGGCAGGCCATATGTCATCGAGGTGGTCCCTGTGCACTATCGCAAAGTCTGTCCGCTTTTTTGCGCTTAATAGGTGGGGGAAATGATCGCTTCGTCGGTGCGGAACACCAACGGTCGGGGCGCAGCTTGCGCCCCGACCGCGGGCACGGTGAACCTCACACTCACTTCCCGTTGAGAACCTTCTTGATCTGCTCCTTCTCCTTCTCGCGGTCGATAAACGGGACGCCCTTGTCCATCCACTCCGGGGCCGGCTTGCCGCGCAGGTGGTGCTCGAAGAACTGGAACATCCGCACCGAGAAGTCGCGCGCGGTCGCGCGGCGGGTGAGGTTGTGATCCTCGCCGTTGTAGTTGAGCAAATACGCCTCCTTGCCGAGTCGCCGCAGCGCGAGGAAGTATTCGATCCCCTGATACCACGGCACCGCGCCGTCCTGGTCGTTGTGAATCATGAGCAGCGGCGTCTGCACGCGGTCGGCCATGAACACCGGGGAGTTCTCCAGGTACTTCATCGGCGCTTCCCACAACGTCGCGCCGATCCGGCTCTGGGTTTTCTCATACTGGAACTGCCGCGGCAGACCGGAACCCCAGCGGATGCCGCTGTAGGCGCTGGTCATGTTCGACACCGGCGCTCCGGCGACCGCGGCCTTGAACCGGTTCGTCTGGGTCACCATGTAGGCGATCTGGTAACCGCCCCACGACTGGCCGTTGATCCCGATCGCCTTTTCATCCACAAAGCCCTTGTCCGCAACGGCCTGAATCGCGGGCAGGATGCACCGCATCGCGCTCTGCCCGGGCGTGCCCACCTTGTACGCGATATCGGGCATCAGAACGAGGTAGCCGTTGCTCGCGTAGAACGTCGGGTTGATGACCTGCCCGGCGTTCACAGTCGGTACGCGGAACTGGTGCAGGTTCTGCGACAGCCGCTCGTAGATGTACACGACCATCGGGTACTTCTTCGACGGGTCGAAGTTCTCCGGCTTGATGAGGATGCCGGAGAGTTTGTCGCCGTCGGTACTCGTGTAGTGGATCAACTCGGCCCGGCCCCAGTTGTAGTTCTTCGTGTGCGGGTTGATGTCGGTGACGCGTTTCAGTTCGTGGAAGTCGGGCGTCGTCACGTAGTAATCCGGGTACTGCGAGAACGTCTGCACCGTCATCAGGTACACGTCCGCATCCTTGGCTTTCACGGGGCTGCCGTAGTTCCGCGCGCCCATGAGGAGCATCTTCGGGGCGCTGCCCGGTTCAAGCCGGTAGAACCCGGTGTCGCGGGTGACGAGGTTCACCGCGCCCAAGAGCAGGGGTTTCGTCAGGTCGATCGTGCGATCGGGCGTCACGTCCTCCGGGTTCCGCGGGCGCAGGATCGAGAACCGGATGTTGCCGGCGCGGCCAATCTTCGTGAGGTTCTCGGCGCTCGACCCGTCCGCGGCGAGTTTCCAGATGTCGAACCGGTCGCTAACCAGCACGAACTTGCCGTCCGGGGTCCACTGCCCGCCGCCGTAGGACCGCGGTTCGTCCGGGGTGTCGTGTTCCTCGTCGAAGAACTTTTCCTTGAGCTTCGCGGTGAGGTTCACGCGCTGGCCGCCGGGCACGGAGATCGTGAACCAGTCCTTGTTGTCGAACCCGAACAGGTACTTGCCGTTCGGCGACAGAGCGAGGCCGTACCCGGAGGCGGTGAGCAGCGACTTTGTCTCGCCTGTGCGAATGTTCACAAGCGAATAGTCCCTCGGAACAGGTGAGGCGTAACCGGTCATGTGCTTGTACTTCCGGTCGTCGGACGCAACCGCCCAGTCGCCCGTTCCCGGCTGGCCCACGCTGATCGTGTCGTCGGAGAGCTGGCGGAACTGCTTCGTGTCGAGCAACAGCACCGCGCCGTAGGACGGGTTGCGGGCGCTGTTGAGGGCCTGCGGGAGCTTCTGCATCGGCTGCGTTTGCGCGTCCTTCCAGTGCCAGATGTCGAGCTGGATGTCATCAACAACCGGTGTGGTCGCCGCCGGCGGGCGCGGCGGGGCCGTGGAGACGTACAGTTTGGTGCCGTCCTGCGAGAAGTTCAGCGCGTTGCCGGTGAGCGACCAGCCCTGCTTCATTCCGGGCATGTCGGGGGTAAACACTTCCGTCATCGCGGAGGACGGCGCGGAAGCCGTCGCGCTCGTGAGTACCGGGGCGACCACGGTCGCCAGCCCGGCGCCGGCGGGCGCCGCCGGGACGCGCGAAATCTGCGCCGGGGCGGTTTTCGCGGTGCGGTCCCAGACGAAGATGCGCCACTTCGGCGGAACCGGCGGCCCGGCCGCGACGACCCCCGAACCCGCTGCGGCTCCGGGAGCGTGCGGGGGCGGGGCGAGGTTCGCCGCGGGAACCTGGCTGTCGTCGTAATAGAACGCGAGTTTGCTCTGCTTCTCATCCCAGGTGAGGTTCGTGTAGCGCCCGGCGCCGACCTTCAGCGGTGTGGCGGCGGTGCCGAACCGCGGGTTCAGCGCGTACACGCCGTTTTTTGTCTCGTCCTTGCCGGAAACGACGTAAATCAGCGTCTTTTCGTCGTTCGAGAGGCTGAACTCGGTCACTTCCGCGATGACGCGATCGACCGTACTGCTGAGGTCACGGATGAAGAGATCGGAGCCGTAGTTGCGAACCGGCGCCGCGGGCGCGTCGTCCTTCTTCGCCCCGGGCGGCTGGAATCCCTTGCCGCCGAACCCCTTGCCGCCGCCTTTCCCACCGAAGCCCTTGCCGGGAACGGTCGGTGTGTCGGTCTTCGCGCCGCCTTCCGGCGCGGTTACTTTGCGATAGATCAGCAAACCCGATCCTTCGCCGGCGACCTGGAACGCCCCGACACCAACGATGCGGTCCAGTTCCTTGCCGCTCGCGAGGTCGATCATCGCCAGCGCCGCCTTCGGGGTTTCTTCTGCCTTGTCGGCCTTGGCCTTTTCGAGCGCGGATTTGGTCGGGGTGAGCGGCAACAGCACGCGCTTGCTGTCCGGGGTGAACCGCGGCGCGCCGCCACCGAAGGCGCTCGTACTCCCGCGCGGGAACCGGAACTCCTTACCACTGCCGACGTTGCGCACGATCGCTTCGGCGTCGGTGTTTTCGGACCCGACGAGGTACGCGACGAACTGCCCGTCGCGCGAGAGCGTCATCCCACTGGCGGTGCGCCAGATGTCGTAATCGGTGAACGAGAGAACCTTCTTGTTGGCGGGTGCCGGCTGGGCGGCCAGTTGAGTGGGGATCGCGGTCGCGATCAGTCCGAAGAGGCCGATCGCGGCGACCGCGCGAAATCGTATCGCGTGACGGGGCAGCATGGGTGAACCTCCGGGGAAGCGGAACAGGTGGGAGTAGAGTTAGATTTATCGCGGAGGTGCGTGGACACGCCAGCGATTTTTCCCAACCTCGCCGAATTGCCCGAGCGCTAAGGTCGATTCAACCGGCAGGGTAGGTTTCGGCGGCGCGGTCGTCTGTATCATGAGGTAGACCGAAGCAACCCCACCCCGCTCGCTTCGCTCGCTGCCCCTCCCCTAGGCGGAGAGGGGCGGAAGACTGAAAACCTCTCTTCGCCCCTTCCTTTTCAGGGAAGGGGCAGCGAGCGAAGCGAGCGGGGTTAGGTTCCGACATGACCGATCCGGCGACCATCGCGAAACTGCGGCCGAAGCTCGACCCGTTCTACCGCGCGGTCGAGAGCGTCCTCATCGGCCAGCGGCGCCTCATCGACGGGCTGCTCATCGGCCTGCTCACCGACGGGCACGTTCTCCTCGAAGGCGTGCCGGGACTGGCGAAAACGCTCGCGGTACGCACGGTCGCCAGCGCGCTGCACCTGAAGTTCAGCCGCATCCAGTTCACCCCGGACCTGCTCCCGGCCGACGTGATCGGCACGCAAATCTACAACCCGCGGACCGGCGAGTTCACCGTCAAGCAAGGGCCGGTATTTGCGAATGTCGTATTAGCGGACGAAATCAACCGCGCCCCGGCGAAGGTGCAGAGCGCGTTACTCGAAGCGATGGCCGAACGGCAGGTGACCATCGGCGAGACGACGCTCCGCGTCCCGCGGCCGTTTTTCGTCTTGGCAACGCAGAATCCGATCGAGCAAGAGGGCACGTACCCGCTGCCCGAGGCGCAGGTCGATCGGTTCATGCTGAAACTCGTAATTGATTATCCGAGTCGGGCCGACGAACTGGCGGTTCTCGACCGGATGGGCGGGCTGGCCACCACCGTGGAGATTCCGCCGGCGTTGGAGGCGGCCGAGTTAGAGGAGTTGCGGCGGGCGGCGGATTCGGTATACGTCGATGCGAAGGTGAAGGAGTACATGATCGACGTGATCCGCGCGACCCGCAAGCCCGCGGACTACGGCCTGGACCTGACGGGCCTCATTCAGTTGGGCGCCAGCACCCGCGCCGCGATCGCGCTATTGCGGGCCGCAAAGGGCCACGCGTTCCTGACCGGCCGCGGGTACGTGACGCCCGAAGACGTGAAGGCGATGGCGCCTGACGTGCTGCGGCACCGGCTGGTGATCTCGTTCGAGGCCGAGGCCGAAGACCTGCGCCCCGAGGCGCTGGTGAAGCAGGTATTGGACCGACTACCGGTGCCGTGAGGCACGGTATGGCGAACGGCGCCTTGTATGGCGAACGGCGCGGCGTAAGCCCGCCGAGGCCGCGCAAATGACTCGGCGGGCTTACGCCGCGCCGTTCGCGACACGATCAGGAAACGCTATGCAACAAGTCCTCTTCACGCTCCCGGTCTTCAAGGGCACGTTCGGCCCCGACGGCGTACCCATGTACGGGTTCGGGGCGATGCTGTTCGTGTGCTTCGTCGCGGTCACGCTGTGGGGGTCGCGGCGCGCCCGGCGGCTCGCCGCCATGAAGCCCGAGCGGTTCCAGGACATGGTCATCTGGCTGTTCATCTCCGGGATCATCGGCGCCCGCACGCTCTACATGATCCAGTACGCGCACACGTTCCCGGATCGCTCGCTCCTCGGGCTGCTCGGGGCGTTCTTCAAGATCTGGGAGGGCGGGATCATCTTCTACGGCTCCGCGCTCGGCGGCGTCCTCGGCTACGGCCTCTTCTACCACTTCGTCCTGCGGAAACTGCACATCGACGGCTGGAAGCTCGCCGACGCGGTGGCCCCGCTCTTGGCACTGGGCCTCGCCGTCGGGCGCATCGGGTGCTACCTGAACGGCTGCTGCTGGGGGCAGGTGGCGTGCGAGGAGTGCCGTACGGTGCCGCTCGGCGCAGCGCACTTCCCGGTGCTGCCGGCCCACGCGCGCCAGCAGTTGGTCGGCGACACCCACCCGACCGACCCCTCGCTGCGGCTCCAGTCCGCGACCGGGTTCGTCCGCGCACCGCGGTTCGGCCCGGATGGCTCGGTGTTGGAAGTGATCGCGGTGGAAGCCGGGTCGCCGGCGGCAGAAGCCGGGGTGAAGGTGGGCGATGTCGTCACAAAGGTGAACGGTGAGGAGAACGATAAGAAGGGGCCGAACTACGACCGGCTCGAACAACTGGTCAATTCGTGGCCGCGCGGGCAGTCGGAACTGGCCCTCGAAGTGATCCACGAGGGCAAAACGGAACCCGAGGCGCTCAAGCCGTTCGTCCCGCGCACGGTCGGGCTGTACCCGACGCAGCTCTACGAAACGACGAGCATGGCGCTCTTGATCCTGTTCCTGTTGGCGTACTACCCGTTCCGCCGGCACGACGGGCAGTTGATGGTCATGCTGATGGCGTGCTACGCGGTCCACCGGTTCGTGAACGAGTCGCTCCGCATCGAGCCGAGTATCGGCCTGGGCCTGACGCTCTCGCAGTGGGGCAGCGTGGTGATCCTCGCCGCCGCCCTGGGCATCGAGGGCTACCTGCGCCGCGTGCAGCCGTCGAGGTGGAAAACGGCGTAACCAGGAGGAGCGCCATGTTCCGAATGCTTTTGCCCGCGGTGTTTGCGCTGCTTGTACATGCAGTCGGTTGTGTTCCTCCTGCATCGACCCCGATTGCAGAGCCGGCACCAGATGAACTGGAGGCCGCAAAAGCTCAACTGCGCATTAGCGCAACGGAAATGCTCATGGCGTTCAAACGCGGCGATTCCGACGCTGTGGTCGATTGGATGCCCCAACCGTTGGTTGCGGAAGGAACTAAAGAAAAGGCTCGGCTTCAACTCCAGGTGCTACAGACCGATCTGAAGCGAGTGGGCGCGGAACTCGACGCCATTCGGTTGTTGGAGACATCGGCCCTCGTTCCGCGAGGGAACGACGTGTACGCGGTGCAGCTCTACGAGATGACGCTGACCGGGCCGCGGTTGCAAGAGGGAGCATTGTCCGGTTATCTGGTCTGCGTCTCGGTAGACCGCGGCGCTCACTGGTCGTTTCTCGACGGGAACGGGCTGAACGGAGATCGGGCCAAGCTGAAGGCCATGCTGCTCAAGTTCCCAGACGAGCTGGAACTACCGCCCCGAACCCCGCCCCGAATCAAACGAAAATGAATCGTGGGGCGGGTGGGGTTCGCCACATTATCAATTCACCTCACCGCCTTTACATCGAAGTGCGGGTTCTGGATGAGCCCGACGAGGTTGCCGAACGGGTCGGCCACGCTCGCGACCAGAATGCCTTCGCCCACGTCCTGAACCGCGCTCACCACGGTCGCCCCCAACCCCACGACACGCGCCACTTCTGCCGCGATGTCCGCGGTGCCCCAGTACGCGACCACGCCGCCCGGCCCCGGCGCGCCTTCGGGGTGCAGCCCCAGCTCGAACCCGCCCACGTTGAACCCAACGTAGAACGGCTGGTCGAAGTACGGCGCCACGCCGGCGAACTGCGTGTACCACGCCTTCGCCGCGTCGAGCTGCTCCGGGCGGACGTGGAAAATGCACGTGCGCAAACCGAGGATCATGAGCGGGTCTCCTGATTGGGCGAACGGTCGGGGTGAGCGGCGATCGTCGAATGCGCACAATTGTGGCTTTGCACAACGAATCGGAAACCGCCTAAAAGCGCCCGGCGAGAAGCGGCGGTATCGGTTGCGGATGGGCAGCGCGCACGGCCTTAACTGTCCGTTTGGCCCCGATACGTGACACAACCGCCGGGCGCTATTGGCTCGAATCCGATTCGTTGTGCAAAGCCCACAATTGTATAGTTACTGTGATACGCGAATCGAGTGATATCGATTTTCCAGGTGTTTTCGCGACATTCTAACGATTGCCCACTTGCCACGTGGCAAGTTTTCACCATTTTTGCGCATCTCGCCGGCTGTTCACTTCACGTGTCGCTCCCTCCGGCCGGCTGACACCGGCCGTTCGCCTCTACCGTCCGGCTCATATCACGCCGACGTGGTTATGAGGGTAGCCCGTGTGCCAGTTGGCCGCCTTGGCCGCCTTGAGCAAAAAGCCCTAGGAAAACGCACTTTTCTCAAGGCGGCCAGTTGGCCGCCTTGGACCCAAGACGGCCAACTCCTACCCAACTTGGTGTCACCGGCCGGCTCACACCGGCCGTTTGCCGAATCTACGGGAACTGCTCGAACGCCGGTTTCTCGAACCGGTTGTCGAAGTACGGGTGGTCCCCGCGGCACCAGCACAGGAAACTCGACAGCGCATAGGCGGGGAGGAAGAACGGCCCCCACCGCATGTATTGACCGACGTGAACGTGTTCGTGGTCGCGGGTCCAGTCGAGCGCGTGGCGGTCCTGGCCGAGGATGACGTGACCGAGCGTCATCGCGCTGGCCCCGCGGGCGAGTCGGCGCAGGAACCACCGCGCGAACCCGCCGTGGATCTCCATCGCGCCGCGCTCGAACCGCACGCGCCCGCCGGTCACCAGCGCCGGAAGGAGGAAGCACGCGCCGAGCAGCGTGTTGGGCAGCGCCCAGGTGTAGCCGAGGGATCGTGTCAGCAGGCGCACCATTACGCGGGCTTCTCCGCGGGGGCCGGTTCCGGCGCCGGCGGCTCGCCGTAGCACGGGCACAGGCCGTAGGCGACCTTCTCGAACCGGTTGTCGAAGTACGGGTTCAAGCCCTTCCGCCAGCAGAGGAAACTGGAGAGCGCGTAAGCGGGGATGAAGAACGGCCCCCACCGCATGAACTGGCCGACGTGGACGTGCTCGTGGTCGCGCGTGTAATCGAGCATCGCGCGGTCGCGCGACAGGATCACGTGGCCGAGCGTCATCGATCCAGCCCCGCCGCACGCATTGCGCAGGTACCAGGCGACAAGGCCGCCGTACAGTTCCAGCACCCCGCGCTTCACACGCACCTTGCCCCCGGACACGAGCGCCAGCGGCAAGAAGCACAGCCCCAACACCGTGTTCGGGGAGGTCCAGAGGTAACCCAGCGTGTACGCGGCGTAGCGGATCATGGGTTACTTTCCGTCGTAATTGCGCTCCACCAGTCCGACGCCCTTGAGGATATCGTGCGGCCGGCCGAAGTAGTTGTCCACGATCATGTTTCCGCGCCCGCCGCTCGTCTTCACCGACAGCGATTCGGCCTTCGGTCGGTCGTCGCGGATCAGGCACCCGCTCACGCGGGAGTTCGTCACGTCCTTCAGGAGCAATCCGACCGCGTCGCAGTCCAAAATCGTCAGATTCGCACAGTTGAACCGGTCGCAGCGTTCGAGCGACACGCCCGCGGGAGCTGCTCGCGTTCGCGATAGCGTGAAGCCCGTCAGCGTGCAGTCGGACGAGTCGCGGAAGACGATGTCGTTGGCGGTGGTCGGCTTTTCCTCGCCCGCGTACCGCGGGTTGCGGTCGAAGTTGTTCGGGCCGACCGTGACGTAAGAACTGTGTTCGACCAGGAGGTTGTGTTCGTAAGCGGTCCAGCACGTGTTGCCGGTCATCACGACTCCACGGGCGTGGTCGAGGTGAACGTTCACCATCACGTCGGATAGCACGTTGCCGGTGATGGTGACGTGCCCGTCGCGCATCTCGTCGGTGCCCTTGATCGGTCGGGCGCTCGGGCCCTTGATGCGGACGTTCGCCGACCCCGGCGCGTGGTGATTGTGCTGGATCGTGCAACCGGTGATCGCGACCTCGGCGTTGGAACCGCCGGTGCTGTCGATCAGCACGTTCGCGGTCGGCGGGCCATCCCTGCCGTGGTTGCTCTCGATGTCGCAGCCGGTGACCTGGAGGTTCCGCACCTCGCCGGCTCTCACGACGATCCCGCCGGCGTCGCAGTAGCTGATGTGGCACCCGGTCACGTTGATCTGGTGCAAGTTCACGTTGTCGAGAAACACGCCCACACCGCGGTTCTCGTAGATGTGGCTGTCCGCGATGAGGACGTTGCGGTTGCGCCCGGTGAGGTGGACGCCGTGTCGGCACTTGCGGATGAGCACCTTCGACACGGTCAGTTGCATCGTGCCGCTGGCCTCGATGGCGTCGGCGTTCGCGTGGTCGCCGACGAATTCCAGACCGGTGAGGGTCGGCATCCGCTCGTTCCAGACTTGGGCCTTCACGGTCTTCGGGTCCGCGGTTCCCGCGTGCGTGCCGACGAACTTGAGCGCGGGGCCTTCTCCGGCCATGACGATCCGCGCGCCGTTGCCCCTGATTGTGATGGGACCGGTTTTGGAGAGGTCAACGGTGATGGTCTTCGTGAGGCGGTAGGTGTCGCGCGGGAAGTACACGATGCCGCTATACTTCGCGGCGTCTACCGCTTTCTGAATGGCCTCGGTGTCGTCGGTGTTCTCGCCCTTCGCGCCGAACTCGCGCACGTTGCCGGTCGCGGTCGGCGGCACCGAGCGCGGCGGCTGGGTGCGCCCCGGAACCGCGACCGTGAAGAACAGCGCGACGCCGGCGAGCGCGGAGCCGATCACGAAGAGGGGAATGGCAATGCGGCGGGACACGGGAATACTCCGTTCCGGGTGGGTGTTGTGAGCGTACCAAATGTGGTCCGTTCGGGCGAAGCATCAATTATTCGGCACCGCGAGAACGGTCGTGATCCGGCGTGAATTCCCAAAAAGCCGTTCTAAAGTAGCGAGAACTACCCGACCATTTCGCCCACGAGTGCGGCGCCACAAATGCCGTCTCCCGCTACCATCACCGAGTTTTTCGGGCTGCTTCGCAAGAGCGGCCTGATCGACGAGCGGACCCTCTCGGCCCTCGCGCTCGAGTTGCCGCGCGAACCGGCCGCCTGTGCCAGCGCGCTGGTCTCGGCGGAACTGCTGACGCCGTTCCAGGCGAAGCAACTGCTCGCGGGGCGGCCCCGGGGGCTGATCCTGGGGGCGTACCGCGTCCTGCGCCCGCTGGGGAAGGGCGGGATGGGCGTGGTGTACCTCGCGGAACACGCCGCGCTCAAGCGCAAGGTCGCGGTGAAGGTGCTCTCCGAGGAGCAGTCGCGCGAGAAGCTGTCTCTGGAGCGGTTCTTCCGCGAGGCCCGGGCCGCCGCGGCGCTGGATCACCCGAACATCGTCCGGCTGCACGACATCGCCGAGAGCCGCGGCACGCACTATCTGGTGATGGAGTTCGTGGACGGCACCGACCTCCAGGCGCTCATCGAGCGGACCGGTCCGCTCCACACGGCCCAGGCGGCCGGGTACATCGCGCAGGCCGCCGCCGGGCTTCAGCACGCCCACGACCGCGGGTTCATCCACCGCGACATCAAGCCGGCCAACCTCATCGTCGCCAAGGACGGAACGGTGAAGGTGCTCGACATGGGGCTGGCGCGGTCCGTGGTGAACGCGAGCGACGCGCTCACCGGGCTGATCGACAAGGACGTGATCTCCGGGACTGCGGACTTCCTCTCGCCCGAACAGGCGCTCAACGTCCAACTCGACACCCGGACCGATGTGTACAGCCTGGGGGCGACGTTCTACACGCTACTCACGGGGCGCCCGCCGTACGAGGGCGGGACGGCGCAGAAGCTCGCCCAGCACCAGATGGCCGCGCCGCCGGACGTGCGCGCGGTTCGGCCCGAGGTGCCGGCCCCGATGGCGGCCGTGATCGCGCGGATGATGGCGAAGCAACCGGTCGAACGGTACCAGACGGCCAGCGCCGCCCGCGCCGCGCTGGCCCCGTGGGTGTCCGGCCTCGACCTCGGAAGCGCGGTGACCGTTTCGTTGCAGACCGAATCGACATCCACCGAACTCCGCCGGTCTGAGGGCTCGGCTCCCCCGCGAGAAACACGGGGGCGGTGGCTGAAATACGCCGCGATCGTTCTGACCACCGGGCTTCTGACTGCCGGTGCCTTGTACGCCGCGTTCGGTCGGGCGCCGAAGTCGGTCGTGCTCGAGCCGGCGCCCGAAGCAACTTCTCCGTCGGCCCCGGAGATGAAGTTGATCCACGCGTTCGACCTGTCCGGTGTGACCGCGTTCCGGCTCACGTTCCGCGACGGGGTTTCTGCCGATGCCGTCGGGCCGTACCCGCCCGCGCCCGGGTTGTACCTGCACTGCTGGAAGAAAGAGTCGGTCGCCGAGTTCCGGGGGGACGCGACCGACGGACGGCCGTGGGTCGGGGTGACGAACCTGAACCCGGACCTTTCGAGTCAGATCCTCTTTCAGTTCGACGAGGGATTGGACCTGCCGCTCGTCGCCGGGCGCTCTTACCGCGTGCGGGTGGAATATCGAACGTCGAACGAGGCGCACGGCCACGTCGCCGTTCGCAACCCGAAAAACGGGAACTACTCCTCCATCGCCGAGGTGCGGTTGGAAAAGACGGACGGCGCCTGGAAGTCGATCGAGGCGACGTTCCGGCGCCCGGTCGGCGGGAAGATCGACGTGTGCGTCCTGAACGACGCCGTGGGCGAGGGGAACCTGCTGGCGGTCCGGTCGGTCGAGGTCTTCGAGATCGACCTGGGGAAGTAACGCGCCGGGGTCGAAGCGCAGCGCGAACTTGGTGCCGCGTGTGCTCCGACCCCGGGTTTTCGGCCGCCCCTCACTTCTTCTCTTTCACCACCCAGTAGTGCAAGATGTAGTCGTCGCCGTCGGCGCCTTTCACCGTGACCGTCTTGTCCGGCTTCCAGTCGCCAAGCTTGAACCGGTGCGAGACGACCCGCGTGCCGGGCTTGAGTAGCTTCTGGAGTACCGGGGCCATGCGGGCGCCGAGGTCGTCTCCGATGTAGATCAGCACCACGGTCGCCTCCTTGCAGATCTCCATGTCCTTCTCGTTGAGGATGTCGCCCTCCTTGACGACGATCTTGTCCGCGACGCCCTCGGCCTTCGCCTTGGCCTCTGCCGCTTTGACCATCTTCGGGTCGATGTCGATGCCGATCCCCTTCTTCGCGCCGAGGTTCTTCACCGGCCGAATCATCATGACCGCGTCGCCGCAGCCGGGATCGAAGATGATGTCGTCCTTCGTGACCTTCGCGAGTTTGGCCATCTCGTCCACAATGTCATCGGGTGTCGGCACCCACCGCACCACGATCTTGTCGAGCTTCTTGTCCTCGGTGGTCAGGTCGAGCTTCACCTCGTCGCCGGCCTTGACGGTGACCTCGCGGGGCCGGGTGATTTTGGTGTAATTGTTCGGTTCGATGAGCGCCTCGACCTTGAACTTGTACTCCTTGCCCGGTTCGAGGGCGGCCGTCGTGAAGGTCCGGCTCGTGCCGGTGCCCTTCACCTCGGTCCCGTCCACCTTCACGATGGTTTCCGCGTGCCCCTTGTCGGGTACCGTAATCTTGATCGTGGCCGTCTTCTTCTCTTGCCCGCACACCGCCGCCCCGAGCAGAACGGCGATCAGCCCCACGCACAGCGCTCGCATGACGCGATCCCTCTGAAGTTGAATGGCTCCCACATTTTTCGACCGACCACTCACGATGATATGGCGCTCCAGTCCACATTGTCCTTGTTGATCGCGGGCAGCCCGGCGGGCATGGCTTCGAGGTACTTGGGCGCGGCCCCAGTGTTGAACACCACCACGCGCTCGTCCGGCTTCACCTCGCCGGCGGCGACCATGCGGTCCAATACGTCGAAGCACACCGCAGTTTCCGGGCACACGCTGACGCCCTCGGCCGAACTGGCGCGTTGCATCCAGTGAGCGATCGTCGCCTCGCGCCCCGCAACGGCCTTGCCGCCGCTGGCGCGGATCGCGTCGAGCATCATGAAGTCGCCGACCGCGACCGGCACCCGCAGCCCGCTCGCGACGGTCCGCGCGTTGGGGAACAGTTCGGCGAACCGCTCGCCCTTGTCGAATGCGGTGACGATCGGCGCGCAGCCTTCGGCCTGACACGAAATCAGGCGAACCCCGGACGCGAGTCCGGGGGTGGGCGCGCTGACACCCCCGGACTTGCGCCTGGGGTTCGCCAGCCACCCCAGTTCCGCTAACTCCGCGAACGCTTTCCACATCCCGATCAGCCCCGTGCCGCCGCCGGTGGGGTAGAAGATCACGTCCGGCAACTCCCAGCCGAACTGCTCGGCGATCTCCAGTCCCATCGTCTTCTTGCCTTCGAGCCGGTACGGCTCTTTCAGCGTGGAGAGGTCGAACCAGCCCATGCGCTCGGTGCCGGCCTTCACGATCGCCCCGCAATCGTTGATGAGGCCGTTGACGCGGAATGCCTTCGCGCCGTACAGCTTCGCCTCGAACTGGTTCACGATGGGTGTATCGGCCGGCATGAACACGAAGCACTCCAGCCCCGCCCGGGCGGCGTAGGCCGCGGCCGCTCCGCCGGCGTTGCCCGCGGTCGGCAGCGCGACGCGCTTGACGCCGAGCCACTTCGCCATGCTGACCGCGGCGGCCATCCCGCGGCTCTTGAAGCTGCCGGTCGGCAGTTGCGACTCGTCCTTGATGTACAGGTTCGACAGCCCGAGCTGCTTGCCGAGCCGCGGGCAGTGGAGCAGCGGCGTCATTCCCTCGCCGAGCGTGACCGGTTCCACATCGAGTGGCAGCGGGAGCAGTTCGCGGTATCGCCACAGCGACGGCGGGCGCTTGGCGATGTCCGCCGGCGTGACCGCGGACTTGATCCGGTCGAGGTGATACCGCACCCAGATCGGGCGCCCGTTGTGCATGTTCGCGAGCTTCCCGAACGGCAACACGGTACCGTCGATCGCGGCTTCCAGGTGGGAGACGTAGTGCATGGGGCTATGATAGTGGTCAGTGTCGGTGGTTAGTGGATAGTGGAAGACAGAAGACCCGAGCGCCATCGGTTCTGGTCTTCTGTCTTCCACTATCCACTAACCACCGACACTGACCACTACTTCCCTTGCAGGTGTAGGTTAACCTTCGTGCACGTAGGGTTCCAGGAGTGTGTCGGC
>CAZBXY010000119.1:0-21607 GCA_964495365.1 uncultured Frigoriglobus sp.
CGGTCGAGTACAACCAGTTCGGGATCAGCCAGATCCAGACGCACGCGAAGATCGGGCTGACCTTCGCCAGCGCCCTGCGCTCGATCCTGCGGCACGACCCCGACGTGATCCTGGTGGGCGAGATCCGCGACCTCGAAACGGCCGAAATGGCGATTCACGCGTCTCTTACCGGGCACATGGTCTTCAGCACGCTCCACACCAACGACGCCCCCAGCGCGTTCACCCGGATGATCGACATGGGCGTCGAGCCGTTCCTCACCTCCAGCACGGTGGAAGGGGTGATGGCGCAGCGACTGGTGCGGACGATCTGCCCCGAGTGCAAGACGACCTACGTCCCCGAACCCGACGAGATGCCGCTCGACTTCCCGCTGCGCAAGACCCCGCCCAAGCCGGCCCCGGACGTGGCGATCCAGCAGGGCGTGGTCGAGATGATGGGCGCCGGCCCGGCCTCCGACGGGAAGTTGTGGAAGGGGATGGGGTGCCGGTCGTGCCGCCAGAGCGGCTACCGCGGCCGGACCGGGATCCACGAACTGCTCATCAACAACGACGTCATCAAGGAACTGGTGGTGCAGCGGGTGAACGCCGGCGTCATCCGGCTGGAGGCGCTCAAGAGCGGGATGATTACGCTCCGCCAGGATGGCTGGCGCAAGGTGCTCAACAGCACGACGACGATCGACGAAGTGGCCCGCACGACCGCCGGCGACATCAGTTAGCAGTGGTCAGTGTCAGTGGCTAGTGTCAGTGAAAGACAAAGAGTGAAAGCAAGTTGAAGAGAGCATCCGTGTCTGTTGGCTTCCACCTTTCACTCCGACTGTCCACTGCCTTCCACTGCCTGCACTGTTTTCCACTGACACTAACCACTGACACTGACACTCCTATGCCGGATTTCACTTACGAAGCGCTCGCCCGCACCGGGGCCAAGGCCACCGGCACGCTGACCGCCAACAGCGAGCGCGAGGCGGCGCTCATCCTCGACGGGCGCGGACTGTTCCCGCTGAAGATCCTGCTCGCCAAGACGCAGGCGTCCGGCGCCGGCGGGCTGTTCGCGCCGCGGGTGAGCGGGCGTCAGATCGCCACGTTCTATTCGCAACTGGCCGACCTGCTGCACTCCGGCGTGCCGCTGTTGCGGTCGCTCGAACTCTTGGAGAAGCAGAGCACCAACCGGACGCTCCAGGCGGTGCTGCGCGACGTGCGGGCGCGGGTCGCCGACGGCACCGGGCTGGCCCAGGCGATGGGCCAGCACCCGAAGGTGTTCAGCGAGCTGGCCGTCAGTATGGTCCGCGCCGGGCAGGAGGGCGGGTTCCTCGAAGACGTACTCAAGCGCATCGCCTCGTTCGTCGAGAACCAGGAAGACCTGAAGTCGAAGGTGATCGGCTCCCTGGCCTACCCGGTGTTCCTGGCCGGGGCCGGCGGGCTGGTCGTCACCGTGCTGATGGTCTTCTTCGTGCCGAAGTTCGAGCCCATCTTCGAGAAGCTCAAAGAGAAGGGGGAGATGCCGGAAATCACCACCTTCCTGTTGACGATCAGCCACTCCCTCCGGGCGTACTGGTGGCTCGTCATCCTCGGGGCCGTCGGCACCATGGTCGCGTACCGGAAGTGGGTCGCGACCCCCGGCGGGCGGCTGACCGTCGATCGGATCAAGATGCGGATCCCGCTGTTCGGCAAGGTGTTCCTCAGCCTGGCGCTGTCGCGGTTCTGCCGCATCCTGGGGACGATGTTGCACAACGGCATCCCGCTCCTGAAGGCGCTGCACATCGCGAAGGACTCGACCGGCAACAAGGTACTCGCCCACGCGATCGAACAGAGCGCGGAGAACGTGACCGCCGGCCAGAAGCTCGCCGACCCCCTGCGCAAGAGCGGCTACTTCCCGCCCGACGTGGTGGAAATGATTACCATCGCCGAGGAGGCCAACGCGCTCGAAACGGTCCTCGTCCAGGTGGCCGACAGCCTCGACAAGCGGACCGCCCGGAACCTGGAACTGATGGTAAAGTTGCTCGAACCGATGATGCTCATGGTGATGGCCGTCGTCGTCGGGTTCATCGCCGTCGGGCTGCTCATGCCGGTGTTCAAGATCAGCAGCACGCTGGGATAGTCATTGGTTTTAGCCCCGGAGGGGCGACCGATGTTAGCCCGGGGTGAAGCGAGGCTTTGCGAGCGCAACCCCGGGAACCGATGCGAAAATGGAATGGAAGCCCCGGAGGGGCGACAGAGCCTTCGCCGTTCGTTCTGTCGCCCCTCCGGGGCTTTTGCGTTTCTCCTGACGTGGACCCAGGGTTGCGCTTCGCCTTCGGCTCGCTTCACCCCGGGCTAACATCGGTCGCCCCTCCGGGGCTGAGGAGAAAAAGATGAATCGCCCGCAGGCGATTCTCTCATGGCGACCTAACGCCCCGATCGCGTATACTGGATATCACACCCCCCGCCTGAGCCACAACCACTTTTATTGCCTCTGGAGGTTCCGATCCATGATGCTCACAACACTCCGCCGCCCATCCACTCGTTCAGCTACCTCCCGCGTGCCGCGCCTCACCTGCTCCCGCAGTCTCGGCTGCACGCGGGGGCGCCGCTCGGCGTTCACCCTGCTCGAAGTCCTCGTCGTGGTCGCCATCCTCGTCATCCTGGCCACGGTCGCGACCGTCGCGACGACGCGGTACATCGAGGAAGCCCGGAAGACCAAGGCGCAGCTCGGCTGCGTGACGATCGACAAGGCGATCAAGGCGTACATGACCAGCACGTCGAACCCCGGGCTGACCGACGACGAGAAGCTGCCCAACGCGCCGGAAGACCTGATCCGGCCGTTCGGCTCCGCCAGTTCGTTCCTCGAAGGCGGCCAGAACGACCTCACGGATCCGTGGGGGAAGCGGTACGATTTCGAGCGCCGCAACCGGGAGGACGGTACGCCGTACATCGTGGTCAAGACGAAAGCCCCGGACGGCACCCCGATCAGCCAGTACGGCGTCGGGCCGAACTCGGAACCGCGGTTCCAGTGAGGTCACGCCGGCGTCTCCTGTAGCCGGGGTCGGTGACCCCGGTGCGACGCGAGCCGTCTCGCTCCGGGGTCAGTGACCCCGGCTCCAGAAAGACCGGCTCCCGCCGTTTGAGGATCGGCCATGACCCCGCGCACCACCCGCCGCGCCGTTCTCCCGCCCGCCGCGCCGCACCGGCGCGCGGGCTTCACCATATTTGAACTGATGGTCGTGATGGCGCTGCTGATCCTCCTGGCGGCGGTCATCCTGCCGAGCGTGGGGGCGTTCCGGGGCGACACGCGCCAGCGGGCCGGGGCCGACACGATCCGCGGCGAGATCGTTATTGCCCGTACCCGGGCGATGGAAGAGAACCGCCCGTACCGCGTCGCGATCAGCCAGGACGGCACGCGGATCCGCCGCGCCCCGGACGGACTGGATTTCGCCCAGGTAAGCGCCTTCGGCCACCCCGACCCGGCCGCTGTGGCCGTCGATTACGAGTTCGAGCACGTAACCGCCGAAGTGGTCGCCGAGCAGACCGACATGCCGCCGGACTCCGCCGACGGATGGGTCACGGTGGCCACCGTGCAGCCCGACGGCACCTGCCGCGAGGACTCGGCCCTGGTCGTCATCAAAGAAGACAAAAACGGGTCGCTCAAGGTCCGGGTCCGCGGGCTGACCGGGGCGTCCCGCGTCGTTCCCAACGGGGGCGCGAAATGACTCGCTGTGCGGCCACACCGGTAGCCCGACTCGGAGAGTCGGGTGCTGAGCGAGTCGGACCCGACTCGGAGAGTCGGGCTACGGGCGGTGCGGTCAGGAAGGCGGCTCGATTCGGTGGACTTCGCAGCCCGCGGCGCGGGCTGTCGCTGTTGGAAGTGCTGCTCGCGATGGCCATTCTGGTTCTCGCGCTGGTGGCCATTAACCGGCTCGTGGACATCGGCACCGAGCGCGGGACCGAGGCCCGCATGTACACCCGCGGCACCCGGCTGGCCCAGGCCAAGATGGCCGAGGTCGAGGCCGGGATGGTCAGCGTCTCCAGCGAGACCTCCGGGCAGTTCGAGGGCGAGGACGGCGGGTGGTCGTTCACGGTGCTGCCGGAACCGGCCGGCCCGCCGAACCTGTACAACGTCACCGTCCGCGTCACCTACAACGTTCAGGGCAAGCCGGTCGAGATCGTCCTCGTTCAAATGATCTTCGATCCGACGCTGATGGGGTCGGCCGCCCAGGCCGAGCGCCCCGCGGCCGAAGACCCGGCCGCGACGGGAACGGGAACCACCACGGGAACGGGAACGACCACGGGAACCGGAGGGACCGCGCCATGATCCTGCGAAGTCGGACCCCGGCCCGCCGCGCGCCGCGGCGCGGGTTCACCCTCCTGGAAATCCTTCTGGCCGCGATCCTCGCCGGGCTGCTCCTCGCGGCCCTCTACGCCGCGCTCTATTCGACGCTGCTCCAGACGCAGGTCACGCGCGACGCGGTGGAGGCCGAAGACCTGTCGCGCGGGGTGTTCAACAAGATCACCAACGACCTCACCGGCACGCTGGCCCCGCTGCCGCCGAAGTCCGGCGGAAATTCGGCCGCCTCCGGCGGCGGCGTGGCCGCGCCCGCGGCTGATGCCGGTTCCGGTTCCGCCGGCGGTGCCGCAACGGCGCCCGCTACCGGTTCTACCGGTTCTGGTGCTTCGACGGCGCCGCCGGCCACCGGAACCGACACCGCGGCGGCCGGAACGACCACCGCCGAACCCGGCGCGACGGATACTGCTACCGCAGTCTCCGCAGATTACGCGTTCCAGGGCGGGGTGGTCGGCGAGGAAGGCAAGCTCACGATCTACGCCGGCCGGTTGCCCGAATCGTTCGGCCGCTACGGGGCGCTCGATCAGGTGCGGTCCGACCAGCGCCAGATCATCTACTGGATGGAACCGGGCCGCGGGCTGTACCGGCGCGAGCGCCCGTGGGTGACCGCCGACGGGGTGCGCAACGGGATCGAGGCCGACCCGGACGCGCCCGATTCGATCCTGTTGGCCGAAGAGGTGACCGGGGCGCGGTTCGAGTTTTCCGACGGGTCCACCTGGACGAGCACCTGGGACGGCACCACCCCCGGCCCGGACGGCGTGACGCCGCTCGGCCCCCCGCGGGCCATCAAGGTGACCCTCGACATCAAGGTTCCGACGACCCGGGGCGAACCGGTGACCAAAACCGTGTCCCAGATCATCGTGGTCCGCTCGGCGCCCGGCACGTACACGCCACCCTTGCTCGAGGCCCCGACCGACGGCGCGTCCGACAGCGCCCCGGCCGACACCAGCGGGGCCAGCACCGGCGGGACGACCGGCAGCGGCGGGGCCAGTGGGGCCAGCAGCGGGATGGGTGGAACGGGCGGCGCCGCCGGCGGCAGCGGCACGCCGCCGAGCAGCGGAGCCGCGGGGAGCCGGCCCAGCAGCACGCCGAGCGGAACTGGTGGCGGGATGAGCGGAACCGGCGGCGCGACGCCGAGCGGCGGAACCGGCGGCAGTCGGCCAAGTGGCACCGGAACCGGGGGCGGCATGGGTGGAGGGACGGGCGGCGGGAGCGGCGGCCGACCCAGCGGAACGGGCGGAACCGGGGGTGGGCGATGAAACTTCGCTCGTCGAACGCGGCGCGGGGCGGTTACGTTATCTTCGCCGTGCTCATCGTCGTCGTCGTGCTGGCGCTGGTCGCCTACCGGTTCAGCGAGTCGATGGTCTCCGAGTACCGCGCCGGGGTCCGAACGACCGACGCGGCGCAGGCCAAACTCGCCGCGGTCTCCGGGCTGCACTACGCCGCCGCGGTCCTCTCCGACCGCGAGGCGTTCTACGGCGAACTCGACGGCAACCCGTTCGACAACCCGGACATCTTTCAGCAGATCGAGGTCGCCGCCGCCGGCGGGTCGGAGAATCCGAACCGCCGCATGTACTTCGACATCCGCGCCGTCGCGCTCGTCGATGGCGGCTCGTTCGAGCAGCGGTTCGGGGTGACCGACGAGGGCGGCAAGCTCAACATCAACAGCCTGATCGCGCTCCAATTGGACGGGTCGTTGCTCTTCGACGCCCTCATGAAATTGCCGAACATGACCGAGGACATCGCCGACGCGATCGTGGACTGGGTGGACGCCGACGCGGACCCGCGGGCCAGCGGGGCTGAATCCTCGTACTACCAGTCACTCTCCAACCCGTACCTGGCGAAGAACGGACCGCTCAACTCGCTGGACGAACTCCTTCTGGTACGCGGGGTTACGCCCGAACTGCTCTACGGCGGCGACAAGAACCGCAACGGGGTCCAGGACGAGGGCGAAGCCGACAACACCCGCGGCTGGTCCGATTACCTCACCGTCTACGGGCGCGAGCTGAACGTGGACATGAGCGGCACCGCCCGCATCTACCTCAACGGCGACGACCTGGAGGTGCTGTACAAGCAGCTCCAGGGGGCCGTCGGCGACGAACTCGCGACGTACATCGTTGCCTCGAAAGTGTTTACGACCACGCAGATTTCGGGCACGAGCGGCGGGAGTACCGCGGTCGTCTCCGGCAGCAGCGGGAGCGGCGGGGTGGCTGTCACCACGGGCGGAATGAGCAGCGGAAGCGGGGGCGGCGGGGGCGGCCAGAGCCAGCGCCCGACCGTGCCCGCGACGACCGAGCAACTCTACAACGCGATGCAGGCCAAGATCTCGTCGTCCGGGACCAGCGGCACGCGGATCCGCTCGCTGACGGCGCTGATGACCACGAAGATCACGCTCCCGCGGGCCGCCGATGCGGCCCCGGACGACCCGGATATCGTCGCGACCTCGCCGCTGGCCGATCCGAGCAAGCGGAACGAACTGCTGCCCAAACTGTTCGACAAGACGACCGTCCGGCAGGCGATCGAGATGGTGCCGCGGATCAACATCAACACGGCCCCGCGCGAGGTGCTGTTGGCGGTCCCGACGCTGACCGAGGTCGAGGCCGACGCGATCCTCGCCGCGCGGGCGAACCAACTGCCGACCGAACCGGCGACCGTCTCGGGCGCCTGGCTGATTACCACCGACACGCTGACCTCGCAACGGTATCAGCAGATCGAAAAGTACGTCACCGGTAGCACGATGGTGTACCGGGTGCAGGCGATCGGCTATTTCGCCAACGGCAAGCAGTCCGCGCGCATGGAAGCGGTAATCGACATCAACCAGGGCGCGCCGCGGTTCCTCCACGTCCGCGACCTGGCCGATTTGGAGAACCCGCGCGGCTTCGAGCCGTCGCCGCCGTCCCAGTAACCGCGTTTCAGATGAGAAGACGGGGACGCGGAGCAACGGCACCCGCTACTTGACCGGTAATTTCAGTGGATCGGTTTTGGTTTCAGCCCCAGAGGGGCGTCCGATGTTAGCCCGGGGTGAAGCGAGGCTTGGCGAGCGAAACCCCGGGAGCCGATGCGAAAATGGAATAGAAGCCCCGGAGGGGCGACCGAACGAACGGCGAAGGCTCTGTCGCCCCTCCGGGGCTTGAGGGTGTTTTGGTCTGCGTACCCGGGGGTTGCGATCGCCTTCGGCGTCGCTCCACCCCGGGCTAATATCGGTCGCCCCTCCGGGGCTGAAGAAACAGACCGCAATAACTCGCACAGCACCTGTGTTTTGCCGCCTTTGACTTGGGATTGGGGAGCGCAGCGACAGTGGCCAACATCATCGCGATCGATCTGGACTCCCAGGGGCTGTACGCGGTCGCCGGGGCGGCCCGCGCCGGGGCCAAGGTGACGCACGCGGTCGCCTGGACCGGTGACGACCCGCCCCCGCCGCTGACCGCCGACACCGCCAAGGCGATCGGCGAGGGCCTGCGCGACCGGCTCAAGGCGGCCGGGGCCGGCGTGGCCCCGGCCGTCGTCGCGATCGGCCGCGACCGCATCATCCTCAAGGAGCTGCGGTACCCGCCGGTGCCCCCGGCCGACGAGCCGGCCCTGGTCCGGTTCCAGGCGATGAAGGAGATGTCCGAATCGCCCGACGACATCGTTCTGGACTACGCCCCGCTCGGCGAAGCGGGGGCCGAGCGCCGGGCGATGGCCGTCGTGATGCGCAAGGACGTGTTCGGCGCGATCCAGGCGATGTGTACGGCCGCCGGGCTGAAACTGGTGGGTGTCACCCCGCGGCCCTACGCGGTGACCGCGACGCTCCTGCGGGCGTTCGCCGGCGGCACCGTTCCCGCGCCGGACGCCCCCGACGAGGCGGTGGCGGCCCTCACGCTCGGCCCCGCCGGCGGCGAGTTCACCGTCGTCCGCGGCGGCGAGGTGACGTACACGCTGGCGATCCCCGCCCCGGTGCTGGTCAGCGAGTCGATGCTCGTCGCGCAGGTGCGGCGGAACCTGGCGGTGTACGCGGGGCAGAACCCCGGGCACCCGGTCCAGGCGGTGTACGTGCCGGAGGTCGAGGGCGACTGGGCCGGGCTGTTGCGGTCGGCGCTGGGCGTGCCGGTCCATGCGTTCGACCCGCTGGCCGGGGCGCTGCCGGGCGTGCCGGGTCCGCTCCGCGGCCGGTTCGCCGGGGCCGTCGGCCTCCTGGCCGGGCGCACCACCAACACGCTGCCGATCAACTTCGCCAGCCCGCGCCAGCCGCAGACCGAGAAAGACCCGGCCAAGCGGAAGCTCGCGCTGGTCGCGCTGGCGGCGCTGTTGCTCCTGTTCGCCGGCGGGGCACTCGGGTACATGAAGGTCCAGAGCGGCGCGGCCGACCTCGCCCGGCGGCAGAAGGACAAGGACGACCTCGCCAAGCAGGTGAAAGAGGGCGAGCCGAACGCGAACCGGCTCAAGGCGATCGACGCCTGGAGCAAGCGCGAGGTCGTGTGGCTCGACGAGCTGTACGACCTGGCCGACCGGATGCCGGCCGACGACAGCGTGCGGGTGTCGAGCCTCACCGGCACCCCGACCCCGCTGGGCAAGGACGGCAAGCAGGAGACCCAGTCGCGGCTGGAACTGAAGCTCGGTACGACCGGGTCGGGGCCGGCCAACGCCCTCGCGTCCGGCTTCGAGAAGGACAACACCGGGTCGAACAAGTTCTATGTCGGCACCCAGGGGATCCCCGGCGGGCCGGTCACAGGCGCCCCCAACCTCAAGCACAACCAGTTGTTCACGATCACGACCAAGATCAACCACCGCGAGCCGAACCAGTATCTGCGCAACCCGAAGTTCGCGCCGGCGAAGCGGATGAGCGGCTCAGCCGGGATCGCGACCGTGCCCCCGCCGGCGACGGACCCGGGCGAGCCGTCCACCGAACCGGCCCCACCGCCACACGGCGGCGCCCCCGACGGCATGTGACCATTTGTCTTCTGTAGCCGGGGTCTGTGACCCCGGAGCGACACCACCCGCGTAGCCCGGCCTCACCGAGGCCGGCTCCAGTAAGAACCGCACACCGAACCACCGCGACAGGGTCCGACACCGATGAATCCCCGCGAGCAAACGCTGTCCCTGGTCCTGCTCGGTGCCATCGCGCTGACGGTGGCCGGGGCCGGCGGGTACTTCTTCATCTGGCAACCGCTCCAGCGGCAGAACGCCGCCATGCAGACGCTGGGTCAGGAGATCGCTGACCTGGACGCACAGGTCGCCGCGCAGGCCGCGACGCAGAAGAAACTGGCCGTGGCCCGCACGCGCAGCCTCCCGGCCGACGAGGCGATGGCCCGCCGCGAGTACACCGTCGCCCTGGAACGGATCATCGAGACCGCGGGCGTCTCCTCCAAGGGCTACACCATCACCCCCAAGTCGGTCGAGACCCGGAGCGTCCCCGAGCTGTCCAAGGGCAAGCCGATCTACACGAAAATCGCCTATGAGGTGATTCTCAAGAAGGTCGATATGTGGATGCTCAAGGACTTCCTGGAGGGCTACTACCGGCTCGGGCTGCTCCACCAGATCACCAACTTCGTCATCAAGAAGGACGACGACAACACCGGCAAGGGCGCGACCCGGCGCAACGACCTGACGGTCACGTTCACCACCGAGGCCATCATCGTCGACGGTGCCGACAACCGGCGCACGCTCCTGCCGGTGCCGACCGCCTACGCCGCGATCGGCGGCGGGGCGATGTACAAGGGCATCGCCGCCACCCCGGAGGCCGGCCGGGCCGTCAGCCCGCAGCCGCTCGTCCCGGTACTCGCGTCCAAGGGCCGCGACTACAGCCTGATCGTGCGGAAAGACCCGTTCCACGGGCCGTGGATCGACCAGAAGGAGCAGCCGCTCAAGATCAAGGTGGCCGACGTGAAGATCAAGTCGGACGAGAAGCCCGACGCGCCGCGGATCACCGTCTCCGGCGACGGACACGTCGGGGCGAAGGTCACGGCCATCGCCTCGGGGTCGCTGTTCCCCGAAGGGGCGCTGAAGGTCGAACTGCGGACCACCGGGCTGTACTCCATCGAACTGCCCACGACCTCGGCCACCGAGGGCACCGCGACCGTTTCGGTCATCGCCACCTCCGCAGACGGGAAGGTAACGGAAAAGGCGTCGTTCAAGGTGTCGCTGGAGGAGAAGCCGGTCGATCTGGGCGAGTCGCTCTCGGGCGTCATCCTGCTGATCGGCATCACCTCGGGGTCCGACGGAACCGCCCGGGCGCGGGTCGTAGACAACGCCAACCGCCACCGCTACCAGATCGACGCCACCGCGAAGGGCATCACGGTCGTGAAAGAATCGACCCTCGGCCCGGATCGGCCCTGGAAGTCCGACAGCGACTATGCCAAGCTACCGGCGGGCGTTCTGGAACTGCCGGAAACGACGAAAATCACCCGCACGTTCAAGCTGATCGCGGTCACCGCCGAGGGGCTAGTGCTGGCCGACATCAAGCCGGGCAGCGTGCCGAAAGCGGGCGGGAAGGGCGGCCCGCCGCCGCGCCCGGTCAAGCAGCCGGCCAGCCCGCTGGCCGCGCTGGGCGGGAACATGATCGCGGCGGTCCCGGCGCCGAAGTATTACCGCTGGGCGGTCGGGCAGCCGCTGGCCAACATCAAGCCGATCCCGCCCGACGAGGTGAAGCTGATCCTCAAGACCGCCGAGGCCACCGGCCCGGTGTTCGACATCGCCGACGCCCGCTGAACCCGGCTTCTGTCGTAACCCGACTCTCCGAGTCGGGTGTGAAGTAGACCCGACTCGGAGAGTCGGGCTACGAGAAGAACCCGGCCGGCTCACGCCGGCGGTTCGACAATTACACTCACTTCTTCACGTCCCACACCCGCACGGTGCCGTCGCGGTCGCCGGCGGCCAGCGTGGTGCCGTCGAACCGCACCACGTGGAACGGGCGCGGCCCGCGGTAGGCGAACACCTCTGTGCCGGTCTCCACGTCCCACACCTTCACGCCGTCCGGGCCGGCGCTGGCCAGCCACTTGCCGTCGTTGCCGAAGCTGACCGACCACGCGTCGTAGTCGTGCGCCTTGATCGGCCGGAGCTGGCGCCCGTTGGCCGCGTCCCACACCCGCACGAACCCGTCCCACCCGGCGCTGGCGATCTTCGACCCGTCCGGGCCGAACGCGACGGCGTACACCGCGCCCTTGTGCTCGGCCAGGTTCAGCGCCGGGTCCGGCGCCTTGTTCTCCGCGAGCCGGGCCTTCACCTCGGCGAAGTCCCACACCCGCACCCGGCCGTCGGACCCGGCGCTGGCCAGCCGCTTGCAGTCCGGACTGTACGACAGCGCGTGGACCGTCCCGTGGTGGTCCAGCCGCACCAGCGGGATCTGGTTCTCCCAGTCCCAGATCTTCACCGACGAGTTGCGGTTGCCGGTCGCCAGGTACTTGCCGCACGGGCTGAACGCCGCGGTCTTGGTGGCGATCGCCTCCGGGAACGAGAACTCCACCTTCAGCGTCTTCAGGTTCCAGAACGTCACGGCCGAGTCGTCGGAGGCGGTCATCAGGTACTTCCGGTCGGACGACACCTCGGCCGACCAGACGTTGCCGGTGTTGCGGTCCGGCTGTTCGAGCCGCTTGGAGACGGTCTGAGTTTTCAGGTTCCAGATCTTGAGTGAACCGGATTCCATGCCGACCACCAGTTCGTCGTCCGGCAGGAAGGTGAGTGCCCACACCGCGCCCGGGTCGCCGCGGAGCACGACCCGCGGTTCGGGGCCGCCCTCCGGGGTGGTCGGTTGCGCCGCAACCGCCGGCGGGGTCGGGGATTGCGGCGGTTCGGGGCTTTCGGACCCGCTGACCGCCCAGAGCAGGCCGACGACCAGCGCGCCGACCACCGCGCCGCCGGCCCACGGGCGCACCTTGCACCCGACCGACTTCCAGCAGATGGGAGCGCGCGGGGGGCGCGCGGTGCCGCTCCGCGACCCGGCCGCGCACACCTCCGCCGGCACGTCGAGCGGCGAGAGCAGGTGCATCTCCTTCAACCCCAGCGCGAACACCTCCGCGACCTCCGCGGCGGTCTGGTAGCGGCCCTCGGGTTCCTTCGCGAGCAGCTTGTCCACTGCGTCGGAGAGCCACTTCGGCACGTCCGGGTTGAGCCGCATGAGTGGCATCTGCGTCTCATCGGAGACGCGGCGCAGCACCGCGAGGGGGGTCTTGGCCTCGAACGGCGCGGTGCCGGTCGTCGCCTCGTAGAGCACCGTGCCGAGGCTGAACAGGTCGGCGCGGGCGTCCACCTCGTCGCCGCGGGCCTGTTCGGGGGCCATGTACAAGGGGGAGCCGGCGACGAAGCCGGTGCGGGTGAGCTTCACGTCCTCCGCGGCGCGGGCCAGGCCGAAGTCGGTCAGCTTCACGCGATCGACGGGCGCTTCGAGCAGGATGTTCGCGGGCTTGATATCGCGGTGGATGAGGCCGCCGGCGTGGGCCGCGGCCAGCCCGGCGGCGGCCTGCATCCCGAGCTTGGCCACCTCCGGCACGCTCAACTTGCCGACCCGCTTGATCCGCTGTTCGAGCGACTCGCCGTTGACCAGTTGCATGACGAGGTACGGCAGCCCGGACGGCTCGTCCTCGTTGACCTGGTGGACCGCAACGAGGTTGTCGTGGGTGACCGCGGCGGCGGCCCGGGCCTCGCGGCAGAACCGCTGGCGCGCGACCTCGTTGTAGGCCAACTGCGGGTCGATCACCTTGATGGCGATGTCGCGCTGGAGCGACGGGTCGTACCCGTGGAGGACGACGCCCATCCCGCCGCGGCCCACGACGCGCACGATGTCGAACCCGGCGAGCCGGCCGAGCAGATTCGGCCTCTCCGACGGCTGGAGGAAGTCGAGTTTGATGTCGCCCTCGGGCGCCGGCGTGTCGGTCGCCGAGAGCCGGGCCTCCTGAACCACGGTTTGGCGCAGTTCGTTCTCGGCGCGGGCCAGCGCGCGCCAGTACGCGGACTCCGTGGGCGGCTTGTCGTTCTCGGCCTCGCGCAGGTGGGCGGTGAGGTCGCTGCACGAGCCGCAGAGCGATTCCAGCCGCTTCTGGCACTCGGGGCAGGCGCCAACGTGGTCGCACAGGGCCGCGTTGCGGGCCTCGGAGCACCGCCCGCGGAGCAGCTTCTCCAGTTCGGCCGCCGGCGGGCATTCGGTCGTGATCACGTTGTCGGCCATCGGAGTAGTTCCCGGCGAACGGCCGGCGTTAGCCGGCTTGTGTCAGGCGAACGGCCGGTGTCAGCCGACCGGTGAGAACGAAAGAACGAAATCACGCGATGAGCGCTCGCCGGAGACATCGGCACCACACCCGCCAACGTCCCACCGGCCGGCTGACACCGGCCGTTCGCCTGCTGCACCCGCCACTCACGCGGGCCACGCGGCATTTTGCAGCACGACCCGGTACCCGTCCGGGTCTTCGAACGTGCGCCCCTTCCGGTCCCAGTACGGGTTGAACGCCTGCACCGGCTCGTACCCGGCCCGTTCGAGCCGCTCGACTGCCGCCTGCCAGCTCGCCTCGTCGGGCAGGTAGAACACCAGCAGGTTGTCCGCGGTCGGGGCGCGGCCCGCACAGTGCCCGGCCTTGCGGGTGAACTCCAGATGATACGCCCCGCCCGCGCGGCCGAGCATCACCCCGTCGAACCCGTCGTGATCGCGGAACTCGGCGAGTACCTCGAACCCCAGCCCGTCGCGGTAGAACGCCACCACGGCCGCGAGGTCGTCGGTCGGCCGGGCGACCCGCAGGTGAGCGGTTCCGACGGCGGGTTCCTCGGGCCTGCTCACGCGGTGCCTCAGTTGTCCTCTTCGGCGAGCATCTTCTGCACCTCGTCGCGGAGCCGGGCGAGTACGCGGCTCTTGGCGACGTAGACCGCCCCGGGACTCATCTTCAGCTTCTGGCCCACCTCCGCCGCGGGCTTGCCGTCCACGGCCGTTTGCCAGAACGCGGCCCACGTGTTCGGGTGGAACTCGCCCTTGACCAGTTCCATCGCCCGGGCGCTCAAGCGGCGCTGGTACTCCTTCTCCCAGTCGGCGTCCGGGCCGTCCTCCTCGCGGGCCGGGGTCGCGTCGAGCCGCTCGTGGGCGTCCGTGTCGCCGGTCCCGCGCGGGCGGTTCCGCTGGCTGCTGAGGAAGTTATAAATCTTGTTCCGCGTCACCGTGTACAACCACCCGCGGAACGTGCCCTTTTTGGGGTCGTACTCCATGCGGTGCGCGTTGCGGGCGACGCTCCGCATCACGTCCTGCATGAGGTCGGCGGCGTCGGCGTCCTGGAGCCCGCGGTTGCGGGCGAACCGGTATACGACCGGGCCGTAGAGCTGGACGAACTCGTGCCACGCGTCGGCGTCGGCCCCGTCCTTCAGACGGGCCAGGAGCGTGACACGAGTGAGCGGCGGCTCGGCCATTCGTGGCTTCCCAGCGTGTGATACCGGTCGGACCGGCGGCGACTTACGCGCCCCAAGAACGGCCGGGGGCACGGGGCGCGGGAGAGATCGACGGAGCCAAGTGCGTCTCATTTTACGACTCGCGCGGCCGGTTGCGACCTCGGTCGCGGGGAACCCGCCTTGGGGACGTATCGTTTCCTTCGATACCACATCCGGGAACGGCGTTACGGCGGCCAAAATCGCGACGGCGCGCCCCGTTGACACGCACGGGGTGCCGGTTGGGTGTTGGTTTTCAGCCCCGGAGGGGCGGCCGATGTTAGCCCAGGGTGAAGCGCAGACCGCAGGTCCAGCGGAACCCTGGGAAAGCGAATCGAAGAAAGCTCAAGCCCCGTAAGGGGCGACAGAACCTTCGAGGTCGGGTCTGTCGCCCCTTACGGGGCTTGTTCCATTTTCGCCTATGTGTCCCAGGGTTGCGCCGCGTTGCGGCTCCACCCTGGGCTAACATCGGCCGCCCCTCCGGGGCTGAAAACACAGACACCGAAATCATCAATTGCCGCCCGGCGGGGGTGAGGGTGGGGGCGGGGGCGGCATCGGCTGCGACTGGGACTGCATTTGCTGCTTCAACAGCTTGAGCTTCTTCAATTCCTCACACTTCTGAAGCAGTTCTTCGAGTTGCTGGTCGGTCGTCGAACCGGCCCCCTGCGCCCCGGCACCCTGCGCGGCGAGCGCCGCCTGCACGAGCGCGAGCTGTTGCGGGGTCAGTTGCGGGCCGCCCTGCGGAACCGCGAACCCGGCCCCGGCCGCGACCGGAACTCCGGTCGGCACACCATACGGAACGCCCGCCGGCACACCGAGGGGAACGCCCATCGGCACGCCGTACGGGACACCGGCCGCGAATCCCGCACCGGCGCCGAACGCACTTTGAGTCTGGAACGTGACCTCGGTCGGGCGCTGGATCGGGATCAGCCGGATCCACGGAATCGAGATCTTGATCGGCTCGAACGCAAACCCCAGCCCGGTGCGCTGCCGGACCTCGCCCGACACGATGCCCCCCGGCGCGCCGAACGCCGCGCCAGGCATTCCGCCGAACGCGGCCTGCGGGAACCCGGCGGCCATCGCCTGCGGGTACGCGAACGGCACGGCCTGGGGCGTTCCGCCGGCGACACCCTGCGCGGTTGCCAGCGGGGCGGGCGTTTCGATCGCGATTTTCGACTGCGGGAGTTGAATGACCGTGTTTCCGCCCTGCACATCGACCTTCGGCTGACACTGCGCCTGTCCGTCGTCGGTTACGCTCGCGGGCGGCGGGCACGGCGCATCGGCCCGGTGCGCGAGGTGGCAACCCGATAGCCCTCCCACGACGGCCAGCAGCGTGCCAGCCCAGCTCGTTCGACGCATGGCAACGCACTCCCACGCTACTGTGGAGGCTCGGGCCGGCCGCGGCCGGCGGGTTGCACGTTTCTGGAACCGATTTCCCCGGGCGCGGGATACCGTGCGGCCCGGAACGAAACAAGGCCGGCCGCGCATCGTTGCCCGGCCGGCCTTGTTTCGTCGGGAGGGCGTTCTCACGGGGCCTCCAATAGCTTCTTCAGCGCCGGGTCTTTCTTCAACTTCGCCTCCAGATCCTGGATCTGCTTCTGGAGCGCGTCGATCCGCTGCTTGTGCTCCTGCGACGCGACGCCGGCGGCCTGGAACCCGGCCAGCGTCCGGTTGTCGAGGTCGGTGATCCGCCCACTCAACTGTCGAATCTCCGCTTCCAGGCGCTGGATTCGGGCGTCGAGGTTCGTCGAACCGCCGTCGGTCCCGAACGAGCTGCCGGTGCCGTCCGGCTTCTTGTCCTTGTCGCCCGACAGCGCCTCCGAAGACGCGCGGGCCGCGAGGAGCGCTTTCAACAGCCGAATGTCCGCGTTGCTCGCCCCACCGGCGCCGAACGCCGACAGCCCGCCCCCCGCGAACCCGACCGGGGCCGCGCCGAACGCCCCGAAGCCGCCGTACGCGGGGACACCGAACGCCTGCGCGCCGAAGGTGGGCACGCCGAACGCCTGTGCGCCGAACCCGGCCGACACCCCGGTTGCCAGCCCGTAGGAAACGGTCGGGACGGCCTGCATGGTCACCACCGGCTGCATCGTGACAACGGGCTGCATCGTGTAAGTCATTTGTGGCACGAGCGTGGGGGGGGCCGCAGCGCCCGGAGCGCCAAGCGCCTGCCCGGTGCCGGGGCGCCCGGTGATGAGATCGCGGCACGACGGCTCGCGGCACGACGGCGGAGCGGCCGGGCGGATGACCACATCGGGCGGGGGCATCACGATCGTGATTCGCGGACCGGGCGCCGGCGCACACGCGGGCTTGGCCGGCAGCGCGAGCAGACCGTTTCGCAAACGGGCATGGGCCGGCGCGCAGTTCGCCGGCGGACACGGAATCGGTGGGCACGGATCGGCCGCCGCCGGTGCAGTCGGCGCGGAAACGGGAGCCGGCGTCGGGTTCGGTAACGGGGGACTCGGCGGAACGGTCGGGATCGGCTGCCCGAACGCGGGCGGTGCGAGACACGCGACGGCGGCTAGCCACACGAAACGGCGGAGAAGGCGCATCCTGACACCTGGAGCGAAGTGAGCGGAACGGCGGACGACTCCGGTTCGTCCGGTTATCCTTTATCGACCGGGGCCGAACGCCCGACTTGTGCCGATCTGGAAAAAACGCCCTGCGAGGCCGCGTGCCTCGCGGGGCCGGCGCAGATTGGTTTGGCGAGCTGCGACCGTCTGCCAGTTGGCAGACGGTCGCGGCTCGTGAATACACTTCCCGTCGCTTTGGAACGCGTTAGCGGGCTGCCACGGCGGTCGGGGCCGGCGCGACCGGCAGCGCGGGCGTTCGGGCCGTCTGGAACACCTTCACGAAGTCGTTCGCGGTCTGCGCTTGCCCCGCAGGCGCGGCCGGCGCACCGAACGCGGCGACGAAGTCGTTCGCCGGCTTCAGCGCGCCCACCGGCGGCACCGCGTCGGGCACCTTCGGATCGATCTTCTTTTCCCGAATCATCGCTCGCAGGATCTTCTCGATGTTGTCGATCTTCACCGACATCGCCCCAAACTGACTTTGCGTGACGATCTTCTCGGCGAGCAGCTTCACCTGATCGTCGGTCAGACTCACCTTCCCGCCCCCGCCGAGTAACCCCCCGCCGCCCCGCAACTGCTGGAGCAGGATCGGGATCAGCAGTTGGTCGAGAAGCCCCTGTGCGTCCCCCGCGGAGTACGCGCCGAGGCCGTAGGACGACAGCCCGTAGCCGTATCCCAGCCCGTAGCCCTGCGGCACGAGGCCGAACGACGACGGGACACCGACCGAGTAGCCGTAGGACATCGGCACCCCGAACGAGTACCCGAAGGATGCCGGGGCGCCGACGGAGAACCCGAACGCCGGCGGGGCGCCGGGGAACACCGGCACCTTGACGTAGTGATGGTGGTGCCCGTGGTGGAAGCAGTGGAACGGGTGGAACGCTTGCCCCGGTCGGGCGGCGAGGCCGACCACGAGGAGCGCGGCGCCGGCGATCAGGACGTTCCTCATGGCGTCTCCTTCAATAGCGGGGCAATGGGTAATCCGGGTAATCCCAGTTAGTTTTACCCCCGCGGCCGGCGCGGGGGAAGCGGGAAGCCGGGGAAGCTGCGCGGCCCGCGCCGGCGCGACCCGCACAGCCGGCATTAAAGTAGTAGGCACACTCCGTGTGCCGTCGCTTCGTTGCGCCCGCGCCGCGCGTCGTCTGCATCCGCAGGCTCGCTGCGCGGGCGGTGCAACGGCACACGGAGTGTGCCTACTGCTCTGCAGCATCACACGTCGTTGATGAACCGCGCGATCTTCAGTTCCGTGAAGACGCGCTCCATCGGGATGGCGAAGGCGTACTCGACCCCGCCCTCGGAGCCGCCAGCGAACAAGAGGCCGATCGCCGATGGCCGCTCGGCACCGGTGTCCATCACGATCACCGACCCGGAGTCGCCCCGGTCGCTGAACTTCGTCCCGTTCAGCCCGCGGATCACCAGCACGTCGGCGAACCGCCCGTAGGCCACGACCGGCTGGTTGCTGAAGTCGCGCCCGACGACGTACTGAATCGCCCCGGTCCCGCGAACGCCCACCACTTCCCCGAAGGTGAGTGTCGTGGTCCGCCCGACCTTCTTGACGAGCTGGTTGGTCGGGACCGCGCTGAGCGGCTTGTACTTCTGCTCGATCGTGCCCGGCGGGCCGAACAGCGAGTACACGTACCCGGCCGCGCCGGGCGGATCGACCTTCGCCAGCGCCGCGTCGATCGTATTCGTGGGCGCGAGGCTCTGGTTGGTCGCCAGTTGCAGCGCCGGGACCGGATCGGCCAGGGTGCCGATCGGGAACGCGGTGCCGGTGTCGTCGTCCTTCGGCCCGCGGTGCCGGACCGCCGACCCCACCGGCAATCCGACCCCGATCGTCCCGTTCACGATGCCGCTCACCCCGGCCAGTACGTGATTGTTGCTCAGGATGTACTGCTGATTGTCGTTCCCCAACACCAGCGCGCCGTAGGTGCCGGTCGCGGTCTGCGGGCCGATGCTGGCCCCGCAGCGGATCGGCTTGTTCTCTTCAAACGTCAGCGCGTCGGGAACGTCCAGCGACCAGTCCGCGGTGCGCGTCCGTCCGACCGGAACGACATCAATCTCGATGCCGAGGGCGGACTGAAGTGCGTCGAGCCGGCACGGGGTGGCGATCTGCGCCTTCTCCTTCACCTTGCGCGGCACCATTCCCACAACGGCGAGTTCGTTGGTTTGCACGCCGGCGGTCCGGCGGAGGCCGATGAACGACCCGGTGTACGACTCCGGCCCGATCAACCACGGCTTGCTGCGGCGCTCGAACTCGGCCCGCTCGATCGTCTCGAACGACCGCATGTGAGCGTCGAGCTTCTCCTGGGCTTCGAGCAGTTTGCGGTTGACCCCGAACCGCTCGTAGATGCCGCTCTTGACGAGCGCGTCGGCGCCGGGGGCGTCGGGTTGAGGAACCCAGCCGAAGGTCGGCGGAGCGGCCGGTCGGGGTCGAGCGGGCCGCGGCTTGTTTTTGGCCATGATGGGAGCCGGTGTCGAAGTGAGTTGCTGTGCGCAAATGTTAAGATGGATAATTTGGGAAGAATTGTCAAGCAAAGATGCTGTTCGATGGGAATCACAGTGCGCGGAACATGACGAACACATCCACCAACCCCTCTTCGCGGTGCCGATAGGCGCCGGGCAACCGGCCGACGACCGCGAACCCGCACCGCTCCCACGCCCGCACCGCCGCGCCGTTGGTACTCACCACGAAGTTGAACTGCATCGCCGCAAACCCGAGCCGGCGTGCGGTTTCGAGCGAGTGTTCGCACATCGCGACCGCCAGCCCGCGCCCGCGGAACGCCGGACTCACCATGTAGCCCGCGTTGGCGACGTGGTTGCCGCGCCCGGGCTGATTGGGGCGCACGAAGTACGTCCCGGCGAACGCCCCGTCTTCCTCCGCGACGAAACACACCGCCGGCGAATCGAACCACAGCTTCCGCGCGGTCTCTTCGGAGGTCGATTCGTCATACGCGAACACGTCCCCGGCCGCCGCGACGCTCTGAAAGAGCGCCCAGACGGCGGGCCAGTCGGCAACGGTCGCGGGGCGGATGGTCATCATGCCGCTATGCTCGCAATTCACAAAAGTCCGGCCAGTTCACACCAGCGCGATTCGAGCATCTCGGCATAGATGACGGGATCGAGGCCGTAGCAACCCAGCGCGAAGCCGTCGTTAGCTTCGATCAAGAGCGTGCGCCCGTCCGTCGTCACGCCGAAGTCGAGACCGTACGCGGCTGGCGCTGTGGTGTATGCCGCGACCGCGTTGCGCACGGTGTTGGAGTCCGGGTGGGTGAAGCAGTCTCCTTTGTAGTAGGCGGTGCCGACCGCGTTCCCGCGCAGAACAAAGAACCGCCACTCCGACACGAACGCGACCGGTTCGGCGGCCTGCACCACTAAATCGTCCTCCAGATGCCGCACGCGGGCAAGGTCCGTAGCCGAGCCGATCACGAACCCGGCGAACTCCTTCGCCGACGCCAGCGGCTTCGCGAACACCGGTGTCGAACCCACTTCAAACCGCTTGCGAATCTCGCCGAGGGTCGTGGCCCAGAGTTTGCGCCCGGCGAACGCGGTGAGCGGGTCGGGCACGTTCAGCGGTGCCGGGATGGGCAAGCCGAGTTGCGTGAGCGCCTTGTGGACCGCGACGGTCCCGCCGACGAGGAGTGTGTCGCGAGCGAGCGGCAGGTGCCGGCCGGTGAGTTCGTCCCACTCGAAGAAGTCGAGCGAATACCCTTTAGCGGAGAACCCCTTCCACGCGGCGTAGCACGCCTCCGACGCGATCTCCCCGCCGGCCCGTTTGATGTAGACACGCTTGAGTTTCATGTCGGTTCCGGTTGTTGGCGACTTGCGCGATCATTCCCCAACCATCTATAAAATCAGTTCAAACTTCACCGCACAATACACGGCACGTTCGATGGGTCGCGGACGCCATTCCCCACTGGTCGGCGAGTTGTGGTAGAATATGTGACGGTATTTGAGGAGGTTCCGATGGTCACACTGCACGTCGGCGGGAAGGCCGTGAGCTGGGCCGACGCCGAGAAGCTGTTCGCCGAAGTCGCACCCACACAGCCGATCGAGTTCCGCGACGACGCGGGGCGCGTCATCGCCACCAGCGCGCCCGCCGATGACCCCGACTGGGTGAAGGCTATCACCCCGGAGGAAACCGCCCGCCGCATGGCCGGGCCGTTCCTCACCCTCGAAGAGTACCGCCGGCAGGTCGGTGAACAATGACGTTCACCGTCGTGTGGTCCCTTCGCGCGCTACAAGCACTCACGGCCCTCAAGAAGAGCGCCGCCGACCCCGCACCCATCCGCGCGGCCGAAGACCGCGTTGATTGGGTACTCCGCCGCCTCCCACTCGACGTGGGCGAATCGCGCCACCG
>CAZBXY010000120.1:0-21535 GCA_964495365.1 uncultured Frigoriglobus sp.
TACCGATGACCAACTGCAACGGCCAGAAACTGTTCAGAAGGCTGAAGGGTTACCTTTCCCAGTACGCACTTGCTGCGTCGGTCCACTCCACGGCGATATCTCTGCTGAACGGGCAACGGCGTGCGGCATTCGATTACGCACAACGCTACCGGAGCATTTGGCTCCTGGCAAAGCAATTCGCGTCGGTCGGCGCTCGCATTCTGCCGTTCCGTCTGGTGAAATGGCTCCTTCTCGGAGCGGGAGGCGAGGATGCTGTCTCTGATCGGCTACGTGAGCGACGAGCGGTTCGTCGCGGTGCCGGACGCGGTGCTGGAGTTCGTCAGCGCGAACGGCGAATCGTTCGAGGCGCGGGCGCGCGCGTCCGGGGCCGTGTACGCGCACGTTCCGAACGGCGAGTACAAGGTCGTCATCCAGAAGCCGGGGTTCGGGGCGAAGTTCAGTCGCGTCACGCTGCCAGTTGCGGCGCCACATCACTTCCGGCTGCTCTCGGACGGGTTGATGGGGTACGCGTGGCCGAAGTGGGTGCGGAGCGGGGAGAAGTCGGAGTTCCGCGTTCATTCGGTCGAGCCGTACAAACTCGAACTGTGGCGGTACGGATGGCACCCGGAGTTCGTAAAGGCGCTCGGGTGGCACGACGAGCACGGCCCGCGCGCGGTGATGCAGATCACGCCCGACGGCGACTACACCCAAACCGGCGTGGAGTGGAACAAGGTCGGGTACGCGAACTCCGTTCACTCGCAGTTCGTGCCGGGGCCGGAGCGCAGCGGGCTGTACTACTTTCGCGCCGGTACCGCGAGCGGGCGGCAGTTCGGTTTCCCGTGGATCGTGGCGCCCGCGAAGCCGACAGTACCGCTCGCGGTACTGGCGTCGAACCTCACCTGGAACGCCTACAACAATTTCGGCGGGCGCAGCAACTACATCCACGCAGATGGATTGCCACCGACGCCGACCGTTAATGCGCGTGCGGAATTGAAGCGATACTCCGACGCCGGATTCTTCACATGGGGCGCGGAGAGTTACCCGCCGCTGTCGCTCGACCGACCGGAACCGTTCAATCACATCGACTTTAACGAACGTATCACCGACCCCATTGAAGGTCGGCAGGCGTGCCACCTCGCCCCGGCGGAGTGGCGGCTCGTCGGCTGGCTCGAAGCACGCGGGTTCGCATATGATTATTATGCCGAGACGCAACTGAATGATGGGATACTGGATCTCAATCACTATCGCGTATTGATAACGGCGGTTCACCCGGAATACTGGACGCGGCGCATGTACGAGCGGGTCAAGCGCTGGGTGTTCGACGAGGGCGGCCGACTCGTGTACCTCGGCGGCAACGGGGTGAACTGCGAGGTCGAGATTCGAGCGGACGCGAACGTGATTCATCATAACTGTCAGCTCGGCGGGCTGAGCGTCGCGGGGCTGGGCGGGTTCGAGAGTCGGTACGCGATCCGGCACGAATCCGAGGCAAATCTGCTCGGGTGCGTGTTCACGCCGGCGGGCGCGATGACCGGAGCGCCGTACCGCATCACGTTGGATAAAGAGGGCTGGAAGGAGGCGGGCTGGGTCTTCGAGCGCACCGGGCTGCGGACCGGCGACACGTTCGGCGAGCGGTCGCTGCACATGCGCTGCCCCGGCGGCGCGAGCGGGCACGAAACGGACAAGGTTTCACCGAGTTCGCCCAAGAATGTGCGTGTGATCGCGAAGGGCCTCAATCCCGACGACGGCGGGGCGCAGATGCTCACCTTTGACACTCCTTCCAAAGGGATGGTGTTCTCGGTCGGGTCTATTAACTACGTCGCCTCGCTTCCTGTTGATGAGTATGTATCGCGAATCACTGAAAATGTATTGAGGCGATTCCTTTCGTAACCAGGCTGGTTCTCATCATGAAAATCACCAACATCGAAGCCATTCCCGTCTGCCTGCCCCTAAAGAAGGGCATGACCGCGAAGACCGCGCACGGGGAACACGTCACGTCGCCCTACGTGATCGTGAAGGTTCACACCGACGAGGGTATTGTCGGACTGGGCGAGGCGACCATTTCCGGGCTGTGGTCCGGCGAGACCCAGCGCGGGACGGTCGCGGTCATTGAGGAATACATCGCACCTCAATTAATTGGCAAAGATCCGCGCGACATCACCGCGGCGCGGCGGGCAATGGACTTCATCATCAAGCTCAACCCGTTCACCAAGTGCGCGGTCGAGATCGCGCTGTGGGACATCGCCGGGAAGGCCGCGAACCTGCCGGTGTACCAGCTCCTCGGCGGGAAGGTGCGCGACAAGGTGCGCATCAAGCTCGTCGTGTGGGCGCGCGACCTGCCCGGGTCGCGCATCATGGCCGGCGAGCACCTCAAACTCGGTGTGACCTGCTTGAAGGTGAAGACCGGACTCGACCCGGTGACGGACATCGCTCGCGTGCGGGCCGTTCGCGAGGTCGCAGGGCTGGATATTCCCGTCACGATCGACTCCAACTGCGGGTGGACGCTCCAGCAGGCAAAGTATTGCCTTCGCGCGCTGACGGACGTGAACCTGCTCCTCGCCGAGCAACCGATCCCCGCGGGCGACCCGGCGGCGATGGCCGAACTGAGGCGAGACACGCCGGCGCCGATCATGGCCGACGAGAGCGTGTTCACACTCCAGGACGCGTGGCTGCTCACGACGCACCGCGCCGCGGACATCCTTAGCGTGTACCCCGGCAAGCACGGCGGCATCGCGGGCACGGCGGAAATCATCGCGGTCGCGAAGGCCGCGGGCATCCGTTGCACGATCGGCAGCAACCTCGAACTGGGCATCGGTACTGCGGCGATGTTGCACGTCGCGGCGGCGTTCCCGGAAGTCGATTGCGACAGCTTCCCCGCGGACACGATCGGCCCGTTCTACCACGACGGCGAAATCATCACGCAACCGCTCGACCTCGGCCCCCCGTATGCGAAAGTGCCCGCCGGGCCGGGCCTCGGCGTCGAACTCGACGAAAAGGCGCTGGCCCGCTTCCGCGTCGGATAGCGGCGCGGATTGTGTACTCATGAATAGTACGCAAGAGGTAGTGATCGAGTTTTCAGTATTTCGGATTTTTCGGAGATTTTCCATGACCGCTCGCCTCTCCCTGCTCGCGGTGTGCGTTGTGGCTCTCCCCGCGATGGCCGCAGACCCGCCGGCGAAGCTCGCCCCGTACTTTGCGCCGCCGAAGGAACTGGCGAACGACTTCGGTTCGTACCGATCGCCGCTGAAGTTCGACGACGGGAGCGACGTGAAGTCGGCTAAGGACTGGCAGAAGCGCAGGGTCGAGATCAAGAAGTACTGGCACGGGTTGATGGGGGAGTGGCCCGCGCTCATCGAGAAACCGAAGGTCGAACTCGGCGCGAAAACCGATCGCGACGGCGTGACACAATACGCACTCAAGATCGAGACGGCACCGGGCCGCGTGGTCGAAGACGCATTTCTCCTGGTGCCGCCGGGGAAGGGACCGTTCCCCGCGGTGGTCGTCGTCTTCTACGAGGCCAACACCGCGATCGGACGCGGGAAGGCCGAGTTTCGTGATTATGCGATTCAACTCGCGAAGCGCGGGTTCGTGACGCTCTCGCTCGGCGGCGACCCGAACACCTATTACCCGACGAAAGAGAAGTGCCGCATCCAGCCGCTGTCGTTTCACGCCTACGAGGCCGCGAACTGTTGCACCGCGCTGGCGAACATGCCGAACGTCGATCCCAAACGCATCGGCGTCTGCGGGCACTCCTACGGCGGGAAGTGGGCGATGTTCGCGCTGGCGCTGCACGACGGGTTCGCCTGCGGGGCGACCTCCGACCCCGGCATCGTGTTCGACGAGAAGCGCTCGAACGTGAACTACTGGGAACCGTGGTACTTGGGCTTCGACCCTGCGCTGGAGAAGCAACGCGAGCGGGGCATTCCGAACGAGAAGAACCCGCGAACAGGACCGTACAAGAAGCTCGTGGCCGATGGCCGCGACCTCACCGACCTGCACGCGCTCGTTAGCCCGCGGCCGTTTTTCGTGTCGGGCGGCGCGGAGGACCCAGTGGAGCGGTGGCGCGCGCTGAACCACCTCGTCGCTGTGAACAAGCGGCTCGGCGCCGACCACCGCGTCGCGATGACCAACCGCAAGCAGCACTCGCCGGACGCGGAGTCGAACGAACTGCTGTACGCGTGGTTCGAGTGGGTGCTGAAGAAGTGACCCGCGGGTTCGGTGAATCGTTGTGGCGTCACCGAAAACTCTTCGCTCCGCCACCGGCGCGTGTGCCGAGTGCCTTGAGCAACTCGCGCGGCGGAACCTTGCTGCGCGAGTGTAGTTCAGGGAAAGGTTGGTGCGGTCGCGGGTGCCCAGTCACGCCAGCTTACCTATCGTGTTCGCCCGCGGGCGAGCGCAGACGCACTTTTCGCATCATCTCCCGTTGACACACATTTTCACCGAGCTATACCCCTTCGCCTCAATGGGCGGACTGCCGAGGGGGATACGACCGGCGGCCACGCGGCCGAGACCACACGAGTAACGGACACGAGTAACGGACACGAGTGACGGAATGGCCGACGCGACCACCCCGGTGGAGGCGCTCAAAGACGGCATCCGCCGGTTCGCCGCCGCCCGCGGGTGGGAACCGTACCACACGCCGAAGAACCTCGCGATGGCCCTGGCCAGCGAGGTCGGCGAGCTGTGCGACATCCTCCGCTGGATGACCGCCGAGGAGTCGGTACGGGCGAGTGCCGACGCGGGCCTGCGGGAGGCGATCGCCGACGAACTGGCCGACATCGCGAACATCGTGTGCCTGCTGAGCGTTCACACCGGGATCGACCTCGCGGACGCGGTGACGGCCAAGATGGCGAAGAACGAGATCAAGTACCCGGCCCCGACGTGAGCCGTCCGGCCGGAGCGATTTGCGGGACCGGACCGGCGGGGGAAGCCGGGGTCGGTCCGGGGGAACCGTTGGACCTGTCGCGGGGGAACGCGCTGTGCATAAACGACCGATTCTCCTCGTCGCGGCCGTGGCCGTTGCGGGGTTGGCCGCCCTCGGGACCGTGGTGGCCCAGCCGCCATCATCCGGGTACACGCCGACGAAGGTGGCGCCGGCCGGTGGAACACCGACCCCGACCACGCGCCCGTACAACGACTGGACCCCGACCACGCCACAGGGCGGCTACCTCTCGAACCCGCCGACGGGCGCGCGCCCGTCGGGCGGCAGCTACCTCCCGCCGCCGGCGGGTTCCGGGCATCCCGTCAACTACCCGCCGCCTGGCGGCACCCCGGGCAACCGCCCGCGGCTCACCCAACCGGCCGTTGCTGGCGGCTCGCCGGTCAAGCCAGCGAGTGGGATCGATATTCCTCCGCCGAGCCTGGACCTGTCGGGCATCGGGGTGCAGCCGAACCCGGTCGTGCCCGCCGCGCCGGCCGCGCCGGGGAGTAACCCGCTTCCGCCACCGCGCGTGAGCGTTGATGGCCCGGACAACAAGTTCCCCGCGTCGCCCCCGCCGGCGGTGCTGCCGGCCGCTCCGGCCGCGCCGGGGTTCGTTCCGGTGCCGCAACCCGGCCCGGCCGCGCCGCCGGCGCTGCCCTCGACCCCGGTTGCGCCTCCGGCCGGAACGCCGAAACCGCCCGCGCCCGCGCCGCTCGTTCCGCCGGCCCCGCCGTCGGTGGGTCCGCTCACACCGCCCGCCGGCCCGGCGCCGGCGCTGGTCGCGCCGACCGCGAACGGCGGGGTGCTGCCGAGCCGCGTCAACCAGGGGGTGACGGTCGAAGCGATCTGCCCGGACGCGGTCGTGTTCAACGCCGAGTTCCGCTACGAACTGGTCGTCAAGAACACCGGGAACGTCGCGGTGCTGAACGTGCGCGTGGAAGACGAGATTCCCGCCGGGTGCCGCTATGTCGGGAGTGACCCGCCGGGCGAGATGAACGGCGACCGGGTCGTGTGGGCGCTCGGCGCCATCGACGGGAACACCGAAAAGCGCATTTCGATTCGGATGCGCCCGCACGAAGAGGGCGAAATCCGCAGCCGGGCGACGGTCACGTTCGCCGCGACGGTGGACGCGAAGACCCGCGTCACCCGGCCGCGCGTCGCCATCGCGGCGACCTGTCAGGAAGTGTGCCGCGCCGGCGAGGACGCGGTGTTCCAGATCAAGGTGACCAACAGCGGCACCGGCCCGGCCCAGAACATGGTGCTCCGGGCCGAGATGACCGACGGGCTGTACTTCTCGCAGGGGCCGAAACTCGAAACCCGGCTCGCGAACCTGCCCGCGGGCGAAACCAAGACGCTCACCCTGCCGCTGTCCGCGGTGAAGGCCGGGTTGCACGCCTGCGCGTTCACGGTGACCGCCGAGGGCAGCGCCGACTCGACCGCGAAGGCGTCGGTGAACATCGTCGAGCCGCTGCTCCAGATCGCGCAGACCGGGCCGGCGAAGTGCCTGGTTCGGGCCGAACCGACTTACGAAATCACCCTGTCGAACCCCGGCACCGCCGCGACCGACGCGATCACGCTCCACGCGGTGCTGCCGGACGGCTTCGACTACGTGCAGGCGTCCGACGCCGGCTCGTACACCGCGACCAGCCGCGCGGTGAGCTGGAAACTGCCGGGGCTGCCGGCCGGCGGCTCGAAGGCCGTCGCGGTGAAGCTGCGGGCCGCTGCGGCCGGCGATGTGGTGCTGCGGACGGTGGCCGTGGCCGGCGGTGATAGCGGCGTGGCTCCGGCCGGGGGCGTCGCGAAGCCCGGCGCCCGGCCGCTGGAAGCGAAGGCCGAGACCGCGATCAAGTCCGAGGGTGTCGCCGCCGTGCGGTTCGACGTGAAGGGCCTTGAGAACCCGGTCGAGGTGGGCAAGGACGCGGTGTACGAGATCCGCATCACCAACCAGGGCACCGGTGCTTGCACGAACGTACAGGTAATGGCGGCGATGGCCGAGAACACGACCTTCAGCGGGGCGAACGGCCCGACGACGGTGAAGGCCCAGGGCCAGACGCTGGTGTTCGACCCGATCGCGACCTTGCCGGTGAAGGGCGAGATGGTGTACACGGTGCGGGTCCGCGGGAATGTCGCCGGCGACCAGCGGTTCCGCGTGCAACTGACGTGCGACCAGGTCCGCACGCCGGTGGTGAAGGAAGAGAGCACGAGCTTCTACAAGCAATAAGGCGAACCCCGCCCGCAAGGGCGGGGGTGTTCGTGGTTGGGCGCGTCACCCCCGCCCTTGCGGGCGGGGTACGCCAAATCCACTCCACCGGTGCGGGGGCGCCGGTGGGGTAGCGGTGATCGCGGGGGATTGATAGATTCCGACGGCTTCATTACCGGTCCCGCGAGTTGTGCGCGGCGGGACTGGACGGGGGAAGGAGTCCGTTCATGAGCACGGGACGTGCGACGCGGCGGGATCGGGGCGTCGCGGACGCGACGGCGCTTCACATCCGGTGGATGATCCGGCGCGACATGCCGGACATCATGGCGATCGAGACGGCGAGCTTCGAGTACGCGTGGACCGAGGACGACTTCCTCCGGTGCCTGCGCCAGCGGAACTGCATCGGCATGGTCGCCGAGCGGGGCGACACGATCGTCGGGTTCATGATCTACGAGCTGCACCGCACCAAGCTGCACGTGCTGAACTTCGCGGTCCACCCGACCCTGCGCCGGACCGGCGTGGGCGGGCTGATGGTGTCCAAGCTCATCTACAAGCTGTGCAGCCACCGCCGGCAGAAGATCAGCCTGGCGGTGCGCGAGGGGAACACGGCGGCCCAACTGTTCTTCCGGGCGCACCGGTTCAAGGCGGCCCGCGTCCTGCGGAACTACTACGAGGACAGCGGCGAGGACGCCTACCAGATGGAGTACCGGCCGGCCGAGATCGAGTGGGCCGAGTTCGGCGGCGCCCCGGTCAACCGGATCGCACAGTTCGAAGAGAATTGAAGGGTAGGTCACTCGCTCCGCGAGTGACCAATTCTGAAATGCAAAGCCAGAAGACATGACGACTCGCGGAGCGAGTCGCCTACTCTTTGCGACTCACGGACGAGGGGCGCCATGACGACGGCACGCAAGCGGTGGTGGCGGGCGGCGGCGATCGCGGCCGTCGGCGGGGTCGCGGTCACCGGGGGCTGGCTCGGCTTCGTCCGGGCCAAGGGCCAACCGGCCAAGCCCGACGAACCGCTCTCCGAGGCGGCGAACTGGACCCGCGCGGCCGCGCCGGCCCCGCCGACCGTGACCGCCGAACTCACGCACGCGCCGGAACCCGCGCCGCCAACCGGGCCGGTCACCCCGGCCGGGGCGACGCTCCCGCCGCTTCCGATGGCCGGAGGCGGGGTCGCGCCCGCGATCCCGGTCGCGCAACCGCTGCCGGTTCCGCCCGCGCCGGTCGCGGTCCCGGCGGTTCCCGCATTTCCCGCGATTCCGCCGGTCGAACCGGTCGGCGCCGGGCCGCGCGTTCCGGATGTCGCGCTGACCGGGGGCGACAAGTCCGCGCTGCCCGCGGTTCCGCCGGTGCCGGCGCTGCCGCCGGCGGACTTCCCGGTGCTGCCGACGCCGCCCAAGACGCCCGAAGTGAAACCGGTCGCGCCGATCGACATGCAGCCGAAGCTGCCGACGCCCCCGGCCGGCGTTTCGCCGATGCCCGCGGTGCCGGTCGTGCCCACACTGCCAGGCGGTGGCGCGCCGATCGTTCCGCCGCTGCCCACGAGCACCGCGGAGCCGCCAAAGGCTTCGGCTCCGGTTCCGCCGGCGCCGCCGGTCGGGGTCGTTCCGATGGATCGGGTTCCGCCGCTGCCCGGCGCGAACTTGCTTCCCCAGCCCACGCCACTTGCGCCATCGGCGCCACCGGTAAAACCTGCCGATCCCGTGCAGCCGGCGCCCCCGGTGAAACCGAATTCTGACTTGAAGCCGACCAATCCGGGGAATACGCTCAATCCGACCGTCGCGCCGGCCGTGCCCGTTGTGCCCGTCGCCCCGGGGGGCGGGCGCGATGTGCCCGCGGTGCCGGTGGACCGGCCGAAGCCGGTGGAGACGCCGCTGGGCAACAGCGACAAGTACGTGTTCCCGGTTCCCGTCGTACCCGATACCCGTGTTCCGCACCAACGAGACGACACCATGTTGAACCTCACGACCACCGCCGCGTTCGCGGTCCTCGGCGGGGCCATGCTCGCCGTGGAAAAGGCCAACTTCCCGCCGCCCGTCCCGGTCGCGCCGATGGCGGTCGGTGTGGCGCCCGCCGTACCGCTGGCGGCCCAAGACAAGACCGAGGTCGAGCGGCTGCGGGACGACCTGAAGATCGCGAACAAGAAGATCGAGGACCTCGACAAGCAGGTGAAGCGGCTGACCGAACTGCTCACCGGCAAGAAGGACGACATCGGCGTGTTGGTGAACCCGAACGACCCGGGCGCAGTGGAAGAGATCAAGCGCCTCAAGGACAAGATCGCAACGCTGGAGGGCAGCCTGAAGGCGATGAAGGAGCAGACCGCGCTGCGCCCGGCGCTGCCCGAGATCAAGCCGAAGGGTATCGTGAAGGTGGTGAACGAGTACCCGGTGGAAATCTCGATGGTGGTGAACGAGAAGTCGTACCGGATCGCCCCGGGCACGAAACTGGAGATCGAGGTGCCGGCGGGCGACTTCACCTACCAGTTGCTCCAGTCCGGCGCCGCCCCGACCCGGAGCGCCATCAAGGACAAGGAAACGGTCACGCTGCGAATCAAGTGAATCAGCCGAGGGCAGGGCACAAAAGGAAGTGGAGTGTCTTAGCCCCGGAGGGGCGTTGGTGGGTAGCCCGGGGTGGAGCAAGCCGAAGGCGCCGCGCAACCCCTGGACACCACGCGAAACAGAATGAAGCCCTGGAAGGGCGACGGAAACCAACTCCGACAAGGTTTCCGTCGCCTTTCCAGGGCTTGCGGTTTTCTGCTGACACGTACCCGGGGTTGCGCTCGCAGACTCGCTCCACCCCGGGCTACTATCTGCCGCCCCTCCGGGGCTAAAACCAAATGTGCCTCCTCCGCACTCCGTGCTTGCCATGATTGTCACCATCGACGGCCCGTCCGGTGTCGGCAAGAGCACGGTGACGACGGCGCTCGCGGCCCGGCTCGGGTTCGAGTACCTCGACACCGGGGCGATGTTCCGCGCCGTCGCGCTGGCGATGATCCGCCGAAACATCCCCCTCGACGACCACGCCGCGGTCGGTGCGGCTCTTGAAGGGTTGCACGTCGAACTCCCGGCCGGGCGCGTACTCCTGAACGGCGAAGACGTGTCGGCGGCGATCCGCACGCCGGCGGTGTCGCAGGCCGCGAGCAAGGTCGCGGTGATCGCGGCCGTGCGCCGGTTCCTCGCGGCCGAGCAGCGGGCCACCGCGGCCGGGCGCGACATGGTGTGCGAGGGCCGCGACCAGGGTTCCTTCGTGTTCCCGGACGCGGAGTGCAAGTTCTTCCTCAACGCCGATCCGCGGGTGCGGGCCGAGCGCCGCGCCGCCGAACTGATCGCGAAGGGCCAGAAGGTCACGGTGGAAGAAGTGTTCGCGGACCAGGCGGAGCGCGACGCCCGCGACGCAGCCCGCGACCTTGCTCCGATGCGCCCCGCCCCGGACGCGGTCATCGTCGATACAACACCCCTCAGCCTCGAACAGGTCACCGATCAGATTGAAAACATCGTCCGCGACCGCCGAGATTGCGACAGCAAGTGAGGCGGAGAGCGGACAGAGAACAGATTCTCACATGTCGGACCGCCCGAACCTAGCCGGTCGCCTCTGGTACGACTTCGTTTACTGGTCGTCGTTCACGTTCTTCACGTTCGGGTTCAGCCTCCGCCACAACGGGTGGCACAACGTCCCCAAGAAGGGACCGCTCTTGGTCGTTTCCAACCACCAGTCGATGTTCGACCCGGTGCTCGTGGGGCTGGCGTCGCGCCGCTACCTGTCGTACCTGGCGCGGAAGAACCTGTTCGAGCAACCGGGGCTGGCCCCGCTGATCCGCAGCCTGAACGCGATCCCGATCGACCGCGAGATGGGCAAAGACGGCATCGTTGCGGTTCTGGACGCGCTCAAGAGCGGGCAAGCGGTGCTGGTGTTCCCGGAGGGCGAGCGCACGCATGACGGGACCGTGCAGGAACTGAAGCCAGGCGTGTCGCTGCTCATCAAGCGGGTGAGTTGCCCGATCATCCCCGTTGGCATCGCGGGGTGCTTCGGGGCGTGGTCGCGGTTCATGACGTGGCCGAACCCGTCGCCGCTGTTCCTGCCGCCGACCGATAGCACGATCGCGGTTTCGGTGGGCGCGCCGATCGACCCGGCGCGGTACGAGAAGATGAAGCGCGAGCCAATGATGGCCGACCTTCACCAGGCGCTCGTGGCCCAGCACGCCGCCGCCGAGCGCCTGCGCCGGAAGTAGGTCAATTCCCCTCCACCACCTTTGCCCCGCCGCGGAGAACGCCCTTCTCGATGGTCGGTGGCGGGTCGGTCGCAACGGACTTCTTGTAGGTCACGGTCGCGGACTCTTCCATCAACGCCAACTTGAGTACGCCGCCGGCGGTCAGCGTGGCGTTCAGCCGCGCGGTGCCACTCATCGGGCACTTCACCTCCAGGCGCTTCGCGGTGACGGTCACGACCGGGCAACCGGACAGCCGGCCCGAACCCGCGACGGTCACCGCGCCGCCCGGGGCCGCGATCGTCAGCTTCGCCGCGCCGGTCACGTAGCCGCCGACCGTCACCGTGCCGTTTGGCGCGTTCACGAGAACCTGCGCGTCGTGATTCACGTCGCCGGTAATGAGAATCTCCTCCGCGACCAATCCCGATGCGTCGAGCACGGCCTTGCCGCTCACCGAACCGAGCCGCAGCACTCGCACCTTGCCGGTGAGAACGACGCGGTCCCAGGTGTTGAGGTCGGGCAGCGCCGCGGTATCGTCGGGGTGGTCGAAATGGCGCTTCGGGGCGATCTTCGGATCGACCTTCATCACCACGCCGACCGGGCGCGGACCGACCGGGCGCGGTGGGTCTACCGCAACGGGCGGACCAACTTGCGGGATCGGTGGCGAAGCGACTTCGGTGCGAACCGGCTCGTGCGGTAACGGAGCGACGTGTATCACGGCCGCGAGTTCCGCCGGCGCCGCCGGCGGAGTGATGGTCTGCTGTCCGACTTCGAGACGCGGCGACTCTGGCGCATCAGACAGCGCGTAAACCGCGACCCCGCCCGCCAACAGCACGACCGCGCCCAGCGCGAACAGCAACCGCGCGCGCCCGTGCGCGGGGGGTGTCAGCAGAACAGGACCGTCGAGCGGGAACCCGCACAGCGGGCATTGCCCGGCGTCGAGCGCGGCGTCGGCCAGCCCGTGGCGGCACTTCGGGCAGGTGAGGGTGGTCATCGGCGCCTCCGGCGCGGGCGAATCACCTCGATCATACCCGAGCGAATCGCGGTGTCACGAGCGGAAGGTTGCGAATGTCTCGCGCCGGAAACGATTTGCCCCGCGCCGCGCGCGGCAGTAGCTTCACCAACACCCCTCACGACCCGGAGACCTCACATGCACGCTCTCCTGTGCGCACTCGCCCTTATCGCCTCCCCACAACCCACAGCGGACGCCGCGCCGCGGCTCGAACTGGTGGGCGCCGTGGCGAAGATCTGGGACGCCGGCAAGCACAACGCGTTCACCGACCTGATCCGCTTCAAGGACCGCTGGTACTGCACGTTCCGCGAGGGCGACGCGCACGTCGGCGGTGACGGCAAGCTGCGCGTGCTCGTTTCGACCGACGGCGCGAAGTGGGAATCGATCGCGCTGTTGGAAGAGAAGGGTATCGACCTGCGCGACCCGAAGCTGTCGGTGGCCGCGGACGGGCGGTTGATGATCGTCGCCGGCGGCTCGGTGTACGAGGGGAAGAAGCTACTCGGCCGGCAGCCGCGGGTCGCGTTTTCAAAGGACGGTAAGGCTTGGACCGCGCCCCAACGTGTCCTTTCGGAGGGCGAGTGGCTGTGGCGCGTGACGTGGAGCGGCGGCAAGTGTTACGGCGTGTCGTACAACGCGGCCGAGCGCGACACGAAGCCCGCGAAGGACGCCGCGACGACCGGGAAGGTCGAACCGGGCGCCGCGGAGTGGAAGCTCAAGTTGTGGGTCAGCACCGACGGCGAGAAATACGACCTCGTGACTCACCTCGACGTGCCGGGGCACCCGAACGAGACGACGCTGCGGTTCACTTCAACCGGCGAGATGGTCGCGTTCGTGCGCCGCGAGGGCGGTAACCAGAAGGGCTGGGTCGGCACGAGCCAGGCACCGTACAAGGAGTGGGCTTGGAAGGAACTGCCGGCGCGCGTCGGCGGCCCGAACTTCGTCTTCGCACCGAATGCGCCGACGATCGCCGCGACGCGCCTCTACGACGGCAAGGTGCGAACGAGCCTCTGCCTCTTCGACACAGCCGGGAAACTGGAAGAGGCGCTCAAGCTGCCGTCCGGCGGCGACACGAGCTACGCCGGGCTGGTCTGGCACGACGGGCTGTTGTGGGTGAGCTACTACTCGTCGCACGAGGGGAAGTCGGCGATCTATCTGGCGAGGGTCAAGGTCGGTAAGTGACCGCGACGCGGGTGGGAAGAAGATTGCATCCCGTTGGGCAGTTATCCCAACGACCCGGCAAGAGTTACATTTCGCCCAGTCGCTGCGACCGGCTCGCAAGTGCAGGCATATCGCTCATTCGCCTGAAAAACCAGCGGTTGCGGATCGGGGTGCGAATCGGTGTGGCGGATTGGCACGGCGGGTGCTGTTACTTCTGGTGGAGAGACAACCCATCGGGCCACCACTCGGAGGCCCGCACTCATACCAACCCGCACGTTCCCCCGACACGTTCCCCCAGGCCGACGGCGAAAGCCGCCGGCCTCGCGTTTTTCAAAGTAGTAGGCACACTCCGTGTGCCGTTGCTGTACACCCCGCGTGCAGCCGAGATTGCGCCAGCAAGTGAGGCGCGGCACGCGGGACGATCCGCACAGCGACGGCACACGGAGTGTGCCTACTACTTTGAAGTCCCATTTTTCGGGTCGATGCGCAACCCGAGCTTCTCGTCCGCTTCGGTGTAGAAGAAGAACCCGTACATCATCTCGTGGTGCGTCTGGGGGCCGTTGCGCACGGTCGCCTTCGGGTTCGGGTTGTACGGGTTGAACGCGGAGTTGTCGAACCGCGCGACGCACTCGATCCGCGTCCCCTTCGGGATGCGCTTCGTGCCCGGCGCCCAGCGGTACGGAACCTGCCACTCGAAGTTGTAGTTCGCGATCACGAGCAGTGTGTCGCGCTTGCCGTCGGGGGCGTGCGCGGTGAACGTCATGTCCTTGCCGCGCAGGTGCATGTGCGAGAACAGCCCGACCCCGATCACGTCGGTATCGAGGGTCTTGGTCGCGGACACCTTGTGTGCCGGCGCGCCCGGCGGGATCGCGAACTTCGTGTCGAACAACTGCATCACCCGCAACCGCGACTGGATCACCTCGCGCGGGAAGCGCACACCGACCGTGACCTTGCACTTCTCCGGCTTGCCGGTCGTGACGAAGTGAATCTGCAATGCGAGGAACGTGCCCTTCGGAATCATGAACCCGACGCCGGCGTCGAGGTTCATCGGGTCGCCGCCCGGCACGGTCCCGGTGATGAAGTTCTGCTCGCTGAACCCGACCTTCACTCCGCCGAACGCGAGGTTCGCGTGGTGCAGGACGCGCGGGTTGTCGCTCGTGATCTGTACGCCCTGAACCCACGTGTCCTCGGCGAAGTGGTGCGGGAGGATCGCGTACTTGTACGGGATGTCGCCGGTCGCGGGCAGCTCGAACTCCTGCGATTCGAGCGTCAGGTCCGGTGTGCCGATGAGCCACTTGTCCTTCGGCGCCGCCGGCGGGGCCGGGGCCTTCGCGAGATCGCCCGGCGGGGTGCCGCCCTTCACCCAGTCGGCGATCGTCGCGCGCTCCTCGTCGGTCAGCCCGCGGCGGTTGACGAACGGGCCGAACTCGTGGCTCGCGAACCACGGAGGCATCCGCTGGTCGTTGATCGTCTCCGCGATCGCCTCGGCCCGCGCCGCGGCCTGTTTGTGACTCGTGAGCAGGAACGGCGCCGACCCGCCGGCCTTGTGGCACTCCCAACAGTGCTTCTGAAGGATCGGCGCGACGTGTTCGGCGTAGGTCACCTCTTTCCGCGGGCGCGGCCTGGCGAACGTGATCGGGCAGCCGTCCACTTCGGTTTCGGGTGTCGCGGGCGTCTTTCCGGATAGGACCGCGTCGATCGCGTCCTTCAGTTCGCGCGCGGTCGGCTCCTTCCGGGTGCCGCCGAGCCTGAACTGATCGTCGATCCGCCCGCGGTAGGCGATCCGGCGCTCCGCGTCGAGTACGACCGCTTCCGGCGTGCGGGTCACACCCAGCGCCTTCGCGCACGCCCCGCCGAAGTCCTTCACGCACGGGAACTCGATGTCGAACTTCACCGCTTGCGTCGCGAGCGCGATCACCGTGTCTTCTTCCGCGGCGTTCACGTTCACGAACGCAACGTCCTTGTCGCGGTACTCCTTTTCGAGTGCGCCGAGCGTGGGCAGGTACTTCTGCGCGACCGGGCAGCTCGTGTTGGTGAACACCAGTACGACGGCCTTCTTCTTGCCGAAGTCGTCGAGCGTGCGCGGCAGCGACCGCGTGTCGGTGAACTTCAGTTTGCCGACCGCGGTTCCGACCTTCGGGCGATCGTCGGCGCGGGCGGAAGCGGCCAACAGCACAACAGCGAACGCGAGTAAGAGGCGCATGGCGATGTCCTCGCGGGAGAGTCGTTCGGGTGTGCGGATATCTTACACCGCCCGGCACCGAAAGGGCCGTGCGAAGTCCGTTGATAGGGGCGGAAACGCAACACCACAACTACGGGTGAATAGTATTCTTTTGTCAACTATTTATCTCGGTTTTCTGCAACACCGTTTCCTGAATGGACTTGTGTCCACTCCAGTTGTTCATGCTCCGTGACGCCCCCAGCGCGCGGCACAGCGCCTTGTACCACGTTCGCGGGAGGCCGGCGCACAGCCCGTAGGTCGCCCGCAGCGCGAACGGGAGCATCACGAACTCGCGGCGCCGCTCCACCGCTCGCACCACGGCCGCCGCGACCTTTTCGGGTGTCAGCCACCCGGTCATCGCGCCGGGGTCGGCGCCGTCGAAGAGGCCCGTGGCGATGTAGCCGGGGCAGATCGCGGTGACGGTGACGTTTCGTTTGCCCTGCAATCGCAATTCTTCTTGCAGTGATTCGGTGAAGCCGAGAACCGCCCATTTCGTCGCCGCGTACGTCGTGGCGTTCGGGAGCGAAATCACCGCCGAGGCACTCGCGATGTTCACCACCTGCGCCGCGGGGCGGTTGAGCAGGTCCGGGAGGAAGGCGTGGGTCACCGCGAGCAGCCCGGTGAAGTTCACATCGACTGTGGTGCGGTGTTTTGCGAACGGCACGCCGAGGAACGGGCCGCCGAAGACGACGCCGGCGTTGTTGACAAGGATGTCGATCGGGCCGTGTTCGGCAGTCAGTTTCGCGCGCACCTCGGCGATTTGCTCCGGCTGCGTCACGTCGAGTGCGTACCCGCACGCTCCGGGCAGCTTCGTGACCGCGTCGGCCACGCGGGCCGGGTCGAGGTCGGTGACGACAACACTCGCCCCGGCGCGGGCGAACGCCGACGCGACGGCGAACCCCAGCCCGTGCCCGGCCCCGGTAATCAGGACACGACCGCCCGCGACGCGCATCATTTGGCCTCAAAGTAGTAGGCACACTCCGTGTGCCGTCGCTTCGCGCAGGGAGTAGCAACGGCACACGGAGTGTGCCTACTACTTTGCGTGGGGATATTCTAAACGATCCGGTAGAATGTCGGCCAATCCGTCTCCACGCTACAGGATTCTTCCATGACACTCCGCGCCCTCTTCGCGCTGGCCGCGCTCGCGATCGGCTCGCCCGCCTTCGCTTCCGATCCCAACTGGTGGTCCGAGGATGTCGAAGCCGCGCTCAAGAACGCCAAGGATAATCGCAAGGAACTGGAAAAGGCACTCAACGACGTGCCGAAGGAGCAGCGCAAGGGGATGGCGTTCCTCGTCGAGAACATGCCCGATTCGGACCTCACTTCGCTCAAGGCCGAGTTCCTGCTGACGAACGTCGATCTCGCGTACAGGGCACGCAAGGAACTGCCGTGGGGCAAGGACATTCCCGAAGACCTCTTCCTCAACGACGTGTTGCCTTACGCGAATGTGGACGAGAAGCGCGACGCGTGGCGCAAAGAGTTTTATGAGATGTGTCTGCCGATGGTGAAGGACTGCAAGACGCCCACCGAAGCGGTGCAGAAGCTCAACAAGGAGCTGTTCCCGAAGCTGAAGCTCGGCTATTCGACACAGCGCAAAGCGCCGAACCAAAGCCCGAAGGAGTCGATCGAGCAGGGGAAGGCGAGCTGCACGGGCCTTTCCATCGTGCTCTCCGACGCGGCGCGATCGGTGTGCATCCCGGCCAGGCTGGTGGGCACGCCGCTGTGGTCCGACAAGCGCGGGAATCACACGTGGGTGGAAATCTGGGACAAGCGATGGCACTTCACCGGGGCGTGCGAGCCGGACCCGGAGGGGCTTGACCGGGGGTGGTTCGTCGGGGCCGCGAGTCAGGCGAAGAAGGACGTTCCCGAACACGCGATCTACGCGGCGAGCTTCAAGAAATCGAAAGAGCACTTCCCGCTCGTCTGGGCGCGGAACTACAAGGGCGTGCCGGCGGAGAACGTCACCGACCGCTACGCGAAGGCCGCACCCCCCGACGTGAAGGCGGAAGAGGCGAAGTCGGCCTCCGCAATCAAGGAGCTGCGTTCCGCGCTCGACGCCAGGCCCGCGACGCTCGCCGAGCTGACCGACAAGCCGTTCGCGCGGATCCCGCTCACGAAGTCCGACGCCGCGACCGCCCGCAAACTGCTGTGGGAGGCGCACGTCGGCTTCATCAAGAAGGATCGCGCCGAGGAAGTGAAGGCCGGGGTCATCAAGGACGGCAAACTGGAGATGCCGTTCTCGTTCAAGACGTTCGGCAAGAAGCCGGAGGGCGGGCGGAGCCTGTTCATCTCGCTGCACGGCGGCGGCGGCGCCCCGAAACAGGTGAACGACCAGCAGTGGGAGAACCAGAAGCGGCTCTATACGGTGGACGAGGGGCTTTACCTCGCCCCGCGCGCGCCGACCAACAACTGGAACCTCTGGCACGAGCCGCACATCGACCGCATGTTCGCGCGCCTGATCGAAGACCTGATCGTGTTCGAGGACGTGAACCCGAACCGCGTGTACGTACTGGGTTACTCCGCCGGCGGTGACGGCGTGTACAAGATCGCCCCGCGCATGGCCGATCACTGGGCCAGCGCCGCGATGATGGCCGGGCACCCCAACGGTGTCTCGCTCTTGTCGTTGCGGAACGTGCCGTTCGCCCTGCAAGTGGGCGCCGAGGACTCCGCATTCAACCGCAACAAGGTGGGTCGGGAATATGGCGAAGCGCTCGCGAAGCTCCAGAAGGACGACCCGAAGGGGTACGAGCACTTCGTGAAGATTCACGAGGGGAAAGGGCACTGGATGAACCTGGAAGACAAGGCCGCGCTGCCGTGGATGGCGAAGTACACGCGCAACCCGGTGCCGGAGAAGGTGGTGTGGAAGCAGACCGACGTGGCGCACGACCGCTCGTACTGGCTCGCGGTGCCGACCGCCGATGCGAAAAGCGACTCGCTCCTCGTCGCGACGCGCGCCGGGCAGGTGATCGAAATCACTTCCGCGGAGAAGGTATCGAAAGTGTTGATCCGCCTCGACGACCGGATGGCCGACCTGGACAAGCCGGTGGAGGTAAAACACGGCGGCAAGGTGCTGTTCACCGGCCCGGCGGCGCGCACGATCGCCACGCAACTGAAAACGCTCACCGGCCGCGGCGACCCGGGGCTGGTGTTCGATGCGGAGGTCGAGGTGAAGGTGGATGAAGGGAAGTGAGCCATGTCCGACGAACCGTTTTCTGGTCTCACCCATTCCTTCCAGGATCGCAAACAACGTGAGGGTCGCGCCCGGAAACAGAAATGGATGGCGTTTTGGACTTCCCTCGGTGCGATGGTGCTTGTCGCCGGTGCCACGGGTGTCGGCGGAGCGGGCGGCGGTTGGATCGTCGAGCGAGATTCGGGCAACGTGGTTGACCGCCTGTTGGGCGGAATCGTGTGCGGTCTCGCCGGCGGGGCATTCTTGTTTCTGGCTGCGCTGTGGCGGGTCACGCGCCAGTCGCTCGTTAATGATGTACTGGGCACCAAGGAGGACATCGATATCGGGGCGAAGTTGTTTTGGGCGACGGTCGCAGGCGCGGCTCTACTCGGCAGCATCGGAGCGGCTCTCGGCCTCGCCGGGAAGCGTGCGTTTGCGTTCGAGGCGCTGGGAGGTGGGGCCGTGGCGGCACTGCTCGCACTGATCCCGGTCGTCGTGCTGCGGAACATTGCCCGACGGAAGACGCGGAGCGGCTCAGGCTCCGCGGCGTTTCGGAATCGCGACTGAATTTGTCGATCAACACAGATTCCATGAGGTACTCACGATGGCACGGAAGCCCACCACGCACGACGAGTACCTCGCCGCCGTCAGCGCCGACAAGCGGGCCGCGCTTGTGGCGCTGCGGAAGCTCATTCGGGCCGCGGCGCCGAAGGCCGAGGAATGCATCTCCTACGGGATCTGCGCGTACCGCCTGAACGGAATGCTCGTCGGCTACGGCGCCACTGCCAAACACTGCGCGTTCTTCCTCATGAACGGCTCGACCATCGAGGCGTTCGCCGACGAACTCACGGACTACGACACCAGCAAGGGCACCATTCGCTTTCAGCCGGACGACCCGCTCCCGGCCGCGCTCGTGCGGAAGTTGGTGAAGGCGCGCATCGCCGAAAACGGCGCGTAACCCTCTGTCGCATCGGCCGCCGGTCTGGCATAATCAAACTCTCCCCGGTGGAGGGTCCGCGCGTGCCTATCGTCATCTCGTGTTCGACCTGTAACACCCGTCTGACACTCGGCGACGACCGGGCCGGCGACCGGTTCGAGTGCCCGCAGTGCGACGCGATCATTAAAGTGCCCGGGCCGGCGCAACCGCCCGCGCGGGCCGTCGCGGCCGGAGCGGTAGCCGAGCCGCCCCGCGCGTCCCGCCGGCGTGACCCGGACCTGCTGGACCTGGAGCCGGATGCGGAACCGGGGATCGACAAGCGCGTCGTGGCCGGGATCGTCGCGGGCGTCGCGGCGCTGGTGCTCGTGGGCGTGGCGGTCGTCGTGCTCGCGGTCCGCAAGCCGGCGGAGACCGTGAAGCGCGAGGAACCCGCGTCGGCCGTTGGCGCAACAGTGAATCCACCCACCAGTTCGCCCGCGAAGGGGACTGCGGAGGGTTCGCCGAAGCGGCCCGGTGACACTCCGCAAAAGGGCACCGCGATCCAGACCGGTACGCCGGCGAAAGGCGACGGGCCGTCGAAGGGCGATTCGCCGAAGAAAGGCGGGCCGCCGCAAAAGAGCGACGGGCTGGTGGTGGTCCCGCAATACACCGCCGATTTCCTCGGCAGTCAGGGCAAAGGTCGGCGGTTCTGCATCATCGCGGACAACTCCGGGAGCATGAGCGGGGCCAAACTCGCCGACCTCAAGGTCCAATTGCTCAAGACGATTTCCGACGTACACGAGAACGCCGAGTTCTACGTGTTCTTCTTCAACACGAGCGCGGAGCCGATGCCGCACCCCACCTGGCTGAAGGCCGGCGCGCCCGAGATGGAGACCGTGAAGACGTGGGTGAAGAACACCCCGGCCCGCGGCGGCACGCAGCCGGTCCCGGCGTTCACGGCCGCGTTCAAGCTCGACCCGCCGCCGGACGTGATCTTCTTCATGACCGACGGGCAGTTCGCCAACACCGCGTCGGCGCGGATCACCGACCTGAACGGGACGCCGCGGAAGTCGGTGGTGAACACGATCATGTTCGCCCCGGTGCCGAAGGGCGGGTTCGTGCCCGTCGGCCCGCTGCCCGGCGAGGACAACCTCAAGCGGATCGCCGACCTCAACGGCGGCACCTTCACCCGCTACGCGCCTTAAGTACAGAGTAGTAGCACACGCCGTGTGCCTTTGCTAAACGAGAGGAAAGGCAACGGCACACGGCGTGTGCCTTCTACTCTGAAAGCATGAACACCCCTCCCGACCGTGCGTCGGTCGCCCGCGTCGTCGCGGCCAGCTTCATCGGCACCGCGATCGAGTGGTACGACTTCTTCCTCTACGGCACCGCGGCCGCGCTCGTCTTCCCCGCGCTGTTCTTCCCCACGATCGACCCGATCGCCGGAACGATGGCCGCGTTCGGCACATACGCGGTCGGGTTCGTCGCCCGGCCGTTCGGCGGCGTGCTATTCGGGCACTACGGCGACCGCTTCGGCCGCAAATCAGCCCTCGTCGCGACGCTCGTTCTCGTCGGCCTCTCCACATTCGCCATCGGGTTGCTTCCCACTTACGACGCGGCCGGCATCTTCGCTCCGCTGTTGCTCGTCCTCTTGCGGTTCGTGCAGGGGTTGGGCGTCGGTGGCGAGTGGGCGGGCGCGGTGCTGATGGTCGCGGAGCGCGGCGACCCGCGGTGGCGCGGGTTCTCGGCGAGCTGGGT
>CAZBXY010000121.1:0-21518 GCA_964495365.1 uncultured Frigoriglobus sp.
AAGTCGGCGCCGGCGAACGGGGGGCGGCCCGTGAGCAGTTCGTACAGCACCGCGCCCAGCCCGTACACGTCGGCGGCCGGTCCGACGGTCTTCGCCCCGCCGGCCTGCTCCGGGGCCATGTAGCTCGGCGTGCCGAGGACCGCGCCGGTGTGCGTGTGCGTCTCCGCGCCGAGCCGTTTGGCCACCCCGAAGTCGGCGAGCTTCGGGGTGCCGTCCGGGGTGAGCAGGATGTTCGACGGTTTGATGTCGCGGTGAACGATCTGCGCGCCGTGGGCGGTGGCCAGCGCGCGGGCGAGCGGGATCAACAGCCGGGCGGCACGGTCGGCCGGCCAGGGGGTTCCGTCGATGTGGGTCGCGAGGCTCCCGCCGGCGACGAACTCGCAGACGAGGTACGCCCGGCCGCCGGCTTCGCCGGCCTCGAACACCTGAACGATGTTCGGGTGCGCCGGGCGGGCGGTGGCCTCGACTTCTGTGCGAAAGCGGATCGGCCCCGCGGCCCCCGCGCCGCCGTCCACCGGCAGCATCTTGACCGCGACCTGTCGATCGGTCGAAAGCTGCCGCGCCAGGTACACGACGCCCATCCCGCCGCGCCCGAGAACGCTGGTCAGTTCGTACCCCGGCACTTCGGGGAGCGGTTCCGGGCGCCCGCCGGCGGCCCCGTTGGGCACGAACGACGCGGTGTCGCCGCGCGGAGCGAAGCTGTCGGTGCCGCGGTCGTTGGCGTTGTGTTCGGTGCGCGTCGGGTCGGTGCTCATGGCGGTCGGTCCGCGGGCGAATGAGCCATTGTTGCACCAAACGCGGGCGCGAACCAGAGGTTACGACGGTCGGAACTCACATTCAGTCGGGTGGATTCGTTTCCGTTGGGCGCAGTCAGTTGGCCGTCTTGGGTTGAAGGCGGCCAAGTGGCCGCCTTCAGATAGTGCGTTTTCCCAGGGGTTTTTGCTCAAGGCGGCCAAGGCGGCCAACTTGCACACGGGCCACCCCGGATACCCTGTCGGGGTGGTATGAGCCGGCCGGTGGGGCGAACGGCCGGTGTCAGCCGGCCGTGGGAGCGACATGTGAGGTGAACAGCCGACGAGATGCGCACAAATGGTGAAAACTTGCCACGTGGCAAGTGGGCGATCGTCAGAATGTCGCGAAAACCCCTGGAAAATCGACATCACTGGATTCGCGTACCACAGTAACTATACAATTGTGCGCATTGGGTGATGAGACGCCACCGGCCGGCTGACACCGGCCGTTCGCCTTCTCGACCCGGACGGTGTATTCCTCAACACCATTTGGTATCAAAGGCCGCCCTTTTTCCCGTCGTCCGGCGCTTTGGGCCTGGGTTCGGGCGCCTTCTCCGGCGCCTTGGCATCCGGCCCCTTGCCTTCGGGCGCCTTGCCGTCCGGTCCCTTACCCATCGGCGCCTTACCCTCGGGCGCCTTGCCCTCCGACCCCTTCGTCTCCGGTTCCTTGCCGTCCGGTCCCTTGCCCTCCGGTGGATCCTTGTCCTCGACCGGGCCTTTGCCCTTACCCTTGCCGCCCCCGCGCATGGGCCGGGAGATCATCTTCTGAATCTCTTCCGCCTCCGCGCGCAGTTCCGCGTCGCCGGTCTCGACCGCCTCCTTCAGCGCCGCGCCCGGGGCCGGCTTCTGGGTGTACGGCCACGGCGTCCCTCGCGACGAGTACCACAGCGCGACCGCGGACCACCCGCGGACCGGCGCGCTCTTGTCGTTCAGCGCGTCCTCCAGAGCCTGGAGCGCCTCCTTCGTGCTGTGCCCTTCCTTGCCCATCTTGACCAGTAACTTCGCCGCGGCGAGCCGCTTCCCCTCGTCCGAGTTTTTTAACTCGTCCCCCCACTCGCTCACGTGTTTCCCCTCGTACGCGACACCCGAGGGCGGGGCCTTGGCGGTCCGGCCGCAACCGGCCGAACACAGGAGCAGGATCAATCCGAGCAGCAGGAGCGCTCTCATGGCAGTTTCCGTTGGTGGAGATGAAACGGGTGAGGAATGGAAGTCGGGGCCGATCTTACTTCGAGGTTCCGCGCGGGACAACGAGTAACCCGACCGAACTGCGGGACAATCACCGCTTCGGGGCAGCAACGTCCTCCAGGTTCGGCCGACCCTGGACCGCGCGCCAGTAGCGGTCGGCCGCCGGGGCGGCGAACTCCTGCACCCGCGGTTCGCCGTGCGGCCATTCGACGGTGACCTTCGCCACTTTGTCTTGCGCGCCGAGTCCGACCAGAACACGCCGGTCGGCCGCGGTCAGGTAGCTGCCCCCGGCCTTCAGGAACCGCACCCGCTTTTGCCCGCCCACCTCGACCGTGACCTTCGCCCCGGTCACGTCGCGGTTGTCCGGGTTGGCGAGCGCCAGCCCGAGCCAGTGGTTCTCGGTCCCGCGGTGCCGCAGGACCGCGACCGGCTCGTTCATGTGGGAAACGATTAAATCGGGGCGCCCGTCGTTATCGAGATCGCCGATCGCCAGCCCGCGCCCGCGGTGTTCCGTGCGGAAGTAGTCGCCGCCCCGCGGGGTCACGTCGGCGAACTTGCCAGTGCCCTCGTTCCGCAGGATCACCGGTTTCTGCCGCAGCCCGGCGCGGAACGGGTGCCGGATCACGTGCCCGTTGCTCACCATCAGGTCTTCCCACCCGTCCTGATCGACGTCCACGAACGAGGTGCCGAACCCGACGTAGTTCTGGCCGATGGCCGCGATGCCCGCCGACTGGGTGCTGTAGCTGAAGGTGAGTCGGCTCCCGGACGAGAGGTTGCGGTAGAGGGCGTGCAACTCGCCCTCGTAGTTCGCCACCCACAGCGACGGCTTGCCGGTGCCGTCGTAATCGGCTGCGTCCACGCCCATGCTGCCGTTGGGCGTCCCGGCCCCGTCGCGGGCCACCAGGCAGAGGAACCCCTTCTCCTCGAACCGCAGCTTCCCCGGCGTGCTGGTGTTGATGTAAAGGAAGTTGTCCACCGTGTCGTTGGCGACGTAGATTTCCGGTTTGCCGTCGCCGTTGAGGTCCACGAACAGCACCCCCAGCCCCTTGCCGTACTCCTTGTCCTCGCGCGGCGGGAGCCGCAGCCCGGCCTCGGCCGAAACGTCGCGGAACCGGCGGCCCCCCTTCCCGTCCGGCTCGTTGTGGTACAGCCGGTGGGGCATCGAGTCGAACTGCTTCGGCGGGCACACGTCGCGCACCACGTTGGACGTGTACCCGTTGCACGGCGGGTTGTTCTGCCACGACCAGTTGCCGTACTGGCACAGGTACAGGTCCGGGAACCCGTCGCCGTCGAGGTCGCCCAGCGCGGCGCTGGTGCTCCAGAAGTGCTGGCCGTCCAGGAGGCCCGCTTCGGCGGTCACGTCGCGGAACCGGCGCCCGCCCTTTCCGTCCGGCTCGTTGTGGTAGAACACGACGCGGCCGTAGCCAGTCACGAGCAGGTCCGGCCACCCGTCGGCGTCGGTATCGGCCACCGCGGCCCCGTGCGAGTAAACGGGAGCGGCGCCGACGCCGGCGACCTCGGTCACGTCCTGGAACTTCCCGTCGCCCAGGTTGCGGTAGAGCCGGCTGGGGTAACTTGTGATCTGCTTCTTGTCCGGGCCGGCGAAGTGCCCGCCGCCGGTGAAGAAGATGTCGAGCCGGCCGTCGCCGTCGAAGTCGATGAGCGCGACGCCCCCGCCGAGCGATTCGAGGATCGCGTAGTGATCGGCCTCTTCGCCGTTGCGGTAGGTGAAGTCGATCCCGGTCCGGGCGGTCACGTCCTCGTACCACGGCGGTAGTTCCGGTTCTGCGACCACCGGGGGCGGCGCCTTCTGCCGGCACCCGGCGCCCGGGGCGATCACCGCAACGGCCGCGACGAGACCGGCGCCCAGAAGGGCCGCAGCGCGGGCAGAACGGCTCCACCAAGCGGACATGAGTCGGACCTCGCGAAAAACGGAATCCGGGCGTTTGCAGTTTGGCGTGTCGATTTTTCTTCGGCCTGAAGGGCCGAGACATCTTGGCTCGGCGTATCGCAGCCCTTCAGGCTGCAAAACACTCATGTACCATCCCCGGGGCGTTGCCCCGGGCTAAGTTGTCCCGGCCCTTCAGGCCGAAAAACGAGGTTCCTTCAACCTCTTCGGTCCCTTCTCCTTGTCCGCTCTCCAGTAAATACAGCGTACCCTGGTCTCGCCACTCACCGCCCACCAGCGTTCTGAAGGCGCCCGAGGTACGCCCGGCACGCCGGCTCCGAGGCGAACCCGAGGTCCGATGCCCCGGCCAGGGCCAGCGCGGCGCGGAAGTGCTCGGCCGCCGCGGTCGTGCGCCCCGCTTCCAGCGCCAGAAGCCCCGCCAGACAGCGCATGTCTGCTTCAACCTGCCGGCTCGTTAGGTTCATCCGGTCGCTGAGCCGGATGATCTCCGACGGGTCGCCGCCCACCACGGCGTGGAGCCGCCCCAGTTCCGGCCGCAGCCCCAGCCCGACCTCCGTTGCCGCGGCGCGCGCGACGAACATGCGGGCGCCCTGCTCGCGGGCGTCGCGCTCCTCGCCCAGCCGGGCCATCACGACCCGCAGCGACTCGTCGGCCTGTGGGTAATCGCCGTCGGCCGCGGCCAGCAGGAACCGGTTCCATGCGTAAGCGGGGAGCCGATACACCATTGGCCGGTTCGCACTACCGTCACCCGGCATTTCGACCGCCCCGAGCCGGTCCTGGTTCTGCCGGAACTGCTCGTCGTCGAGTTCCTGGCGCGCCCGGTCCGGGCGCCCGAGCATCAGCAGGAGTTCGACCTCCAGCCGCGCGCCCTCGAGGCCGAACAGGACGACCGTCGAGGGCAACAGCACCTCGTCGAGTGCCGTTCGCGGGAGGCCGAGTTGCAGCGCGATGTTCGCCCGGTTGAACGGGGCGTTGCCCAGCCCCTGCGTGCGCAGCGCGAACCGGTTGCGGCGGTCCTGCACGGCCGCCTCCAGGCCGTTCAACTCGTCCCGCAAGCGCCGTAACCGATCACCCGCGCCCGACTTGTCCAGAATCCGCACTTGCTCGCGCATGTGGTAGAGAACGGCGTCGGTCATCCCGCGCTGGCCGTAAACGCGAACCAGGAGCGCGTGCGCCGGTTCGAGGTCAGGGGCCAGTGCGACTGCTCGTTCCAGGGCGCAGGCGGCCTGAACGTGCCGGAGCTGGGCGAGCGGCCGGCACCGGTCGGCCCAGAGGGATTCGCGGGTCGTGTACGTGAGCGCCAGATACGCCTGACCCATCCGAAGGTGGGCCAGCGGGTCGTCGGGCGCGTCCGCAACCGCGCGGCGCGCCGCGCGGAGGGCGAGCAGCGCCGCCGCCGGGGGCGCACTGTCGAGCGGGGGCATGAAGAGTGCGGTCTGGTCGAGCCGCATTCCCAAAGCGAACGGGTGAGTGAACGCGGGCGCCTCGGCCACCAGACTCGCCACCGCGACCGCCGCCTGACCCCGCGCCACCTCCGGGGCCAGCGCCGCGACTTGATCGTCGGCATACTGAAGCAACAGTGCGGCCGTGTCCGCGTCGGCCGGGCGCAGGCGCGGCAACCGCATGAGCGGTTCCCAGGCCGTTGGTGCGGCGACCGCACGCGGGGCGCTCACGGGCGGGTCCGCCGGCCCGAAGGCGCGTGCGTCCAGGTCCAGGCGCCAGCGGTCAAACGGCGCGCCGGCGCGCGAGCGCTCGCGCAGCCCCAGCGCGGCCTCTCGACCGCTGAGGTCGAGCAGCACGCACCCCACCGTCGGGTGCCACAACCGGCTCAACACCCCCTGCAACCGGCTCACGTCCGGGTCGTGAACGACCACGCAGGTGATGCCGTGGGTCGATGGCAGTTTCGCGATCCCGGTTGATGGGGTCAGCCCGCGGCCGATCTCGCGGTACTCGGGGGCGACGCGGGCGAACAGCGCCAGCCGGTGATCGAGGAAGCACCGCTCACCGGGCGCGAACCAGTGCGCGTAACCGGCCGAATCGGGGTGCAGGTGGAATACGCGGTCGGAGTCGGTTAACTGCCCGTTCCGGCGCCACTCGGCGCGGGTCTCGGCCCCGCGTTGCAACCCCGCGTCGGGTTGCACTTCCCAGGCCACCCGCCGGCGGTCCGGGCGCACGCCCAGCGGCCCGCCCAACCACGCGAAGCCGAGCAACCCCACGCCCGCAGCGCCGACGAGCGCTCCCACCGCGACCCGGCGCCACCGCACACGCGGTTCGGCCGCCGCGCGAACCCCGACGTCCTGGAAGTTCAGCACCAGCACCGGAACCGCCACCGCCACGAACAGCGGGATCAACCGCGCATTCCACGCTCCCAAAGCGGCGCCGAGTAGCCAGACGAACAGGCGCCCATCCGCCCGCGCCTTCGGGCACAGGAAGCAGGACACCAGCCCGGCGCCGAAGAGACCCACCAGGGCCGCCGCGGGGATGCGCGCGTACCAGTCGGGGTTGTCGAAGAGGCCGGCATAGCCCCGCTGGAAGAACCGCGCGAACCGCGGGTCGTCGCGCAGCCCGCTGGCGAGTACGCCCGGCGAGAGTTCTATCGGAAGTTGAAACGCGAATACGTGATGCGGGCTGAGCACACACGCGATCACACACGCGCCGAGCAGCTGCGAGGGGAGCCGCCGTTCGCCGGCCCCGCTCAGCCGCTCGCCGGCCCAAAACAGGAACACCGCGAGCGGCCCGAGAAGAAACCAGCTATCGAGATTCACCCAGAGAACGAATAGCGGAACCAACAGCCACACCCGCCGGTCGGCGGGGCGCTTCGGATCGACGTGCCGCGTCAGCAACCCCACTGTCACCGCGAAAAGCACAGTCGAAGCAAGCATCGGCTGGAGCGCCAGTTTTGGCGCGAGGGCGATCACCCCCACAACCGCGCCGACCGCCGGGAGGCTCAAGTTCGACCCGCTCCGGCGGGACAGCAACCACGTTCCGACGAGTACCGCCACCGCCAGCGGCTTCAGGAGCGCGAGCGCGACCGGGCCGAGGTTCTGGAAGACGAGGTACAACCCGAGGTCGAACAGCCACGCGTGGTTCGCCCAGTACACGCCGGCGGTGGTGTAGGAGAGCGGATCGGTGCCGAAGCGGTACTCGCCGGTGACGAGCGCCCGGCCGAGCGCGAGGTGGGTCCAGAGTTCCGGGTCGCGGATCGGATAGGAGGCGCTGAGGAACGCGAACGCCAGGGTGAGCGCCGCCAGCGCCCCGGCGGCGAGGCGTGCCCGCGGGCCGGACGGTGGAGAGTCGGGGAGAGCGTTCATTTGCCGTCCGGTACAGTTATCAGCGCGGGCCGCGGTTCCGCCAGATCGTGATCGCGTCGAGCCGGCCGGTGTCCTTCACAAAATCGCCGTGCCCGACGATGAAACTCGGCCGGGTGTCGCCCGCGAGCTGGCCCACCGCGAGGCACAGGTGGTCGCACCGGCCGGCCTCCAGCACCAGCGGACGGAATCGGCCCCGCTCGGTCTGTTCGTACAACACGACCGCCGGCATCCGCTGCTGCTCCCGCTGCGGGAAGTCCCGCGCCGGCAAGTAACTCACGGCGACGACATCGAGTTTGCCGTCGCCGTTGAAGTCGATCGCCCGGGCCGCCCCGGCGCCGCACAACGAGCCGATCGCGTGTCGGGTGAACGGAAACTTCCCCGGGTTCTCCAGCCACTGGATGCCGTGGTACGGCTTCAACACCGCCTGATCGAGTACGTCCCCGTTGGCCAGGAGAACGTCGAGGTCGCCGTCGCCGTCGAGATCGACCACTTCGATTCCCGAACAGCCGTAGATCGGGTGCGGGGCCTGGAAGATCGTTTCTTTGGCGAACCCACCGCGCCCGTCGCCGAGGAACGCCACGACCGCCTCGTGTTCCTGGGCGAACACGCACACGATATCGGGCTTCCCGTCGCGATTCAGGTCGGCGATCGCGACTTCCATCGCCCCGTGCCGGTCGTCCAGTATTCGCCCTTCAAACCGCGGCTGATCGGGGTCCGTCGTCCGGTTCTCCAGTAGAAGGAGTTCTCCCGTCGTGCGCCAGCCGAAGACCGCGACGACGATATCCGGCTTGCCGTCGCCGGTGACATCGCCGACCCGCACATCGGCCACGCGCCCGACCCCTTCGAGCAAAGTGGTCGGGGCGAACGATCCGTCCGGCCGCGCCCGGAGCCACACGACGCTTCCTTTTGTCTCGTCGGACGGGTAATAAACCCCGAGGTTGGCGACGAGGATGTCGCGCCGGCCGTCGCCATCGAGATCGACCACTTCGGCCCGGACCGGGTACTCGCCGGCGTAGAGCACCTTCCACACCGGGGTCGGGGCGGCGAGGTCCGCCAGCAGCACCTGTTTAGTACGGACGTCGCAGGCGAGAAGTTCGCTCGGCGGGTCGCGGGTGAGAGCGACCAGCTTCACGCACCCGACCACCGCGCGCTGCTCGGCACCGGGGAGCGGCAGAACGGTCTTGTCGAAGCGCACTGGGAGGTTCGTCGCCAGTTCGGGGGGCGGTTCGAGCGCCAGAGCTTCCGGCGCGCGGTTCGCGTAATACTTTCGTACGCCCATCGGGTCCGGGAGGCCGCCCCGGGCCAGTCCGGCGTCGTAGGCGAACCGGTAGCCCTGGTGGACCTCCTTCGACCACGCCTCGCGGGGCAGCGTGTCCGGCGACGGGTACATGTGGCACGCGGCGCAGAGTTTGCGCACCTCCGCTTCCGGCACCTCCGCAACATCCGGTTCCTCGTCGGTCAGGGGTCGGGCGTGTTTGCGCGTTTCGGCGAAAAACACCCCCGCGAGCAGTCCCCCGCCGGCGAGAACGGCTAGCAACCCGAGAACCAACCCCCACAACAGGCGGCGCGGCGGTCTCGCGGGTGACATCGCGGTTCCGGGTCAAGGGTTGAAACGACCGGCCGAGGCCGATTCGTTCACGGGTGATGAGTTGTGAGTATATCCCGGCCGGGTTCCTCCCTACAAGAAACATACCTCAATTTGAACTGCGTGCTTTTCCAGTGGTTTCGGCCTAGAACGGGACCAGGAGTGCCCGATGAGAGCGAAAAAAGATTGTTCAGAAATATTCACTGCCTTCTTGACTTCACCACTGCGAGCGGTTACTTATCGACGCTGAGGGGAGTTTCTCGCGCACTCCTTCCATTTCTTTCGTCGCGAGTTGGGCTCCTTACGCCCAGTATCTCCTGGAGGCTCGCTGTGTCACGGACCCTTCGTAACCGATCACCCGGCTTCACACTGATCGAGCTGTTGGTGGTCATCGCGATCATCGCCATCCTCATCGGGCTGCTGCTGCCCGCGGTGCAGAAAGTGCGTGAGGCCGCCGCGCGCATGTCCTGCTCCAACAACATGAAGCAAATCGGTCTGGCCACGATCATGTGCGCCGACACCTACCAGGGCAACATGCCAACTGGTATGGGCACGTACCCCAACATCGACGGTAACCGTAACGTCGGTGGCTACGGTAGCACGTTCTTCCATATTCTGCCGTTTATTGAACAGGACAACCTGTACAAGTCCAGCCTGGGCGGCGGCGGCGGCTGGGCCGGCGGCCCGAACGCCTACTCCTGCTGGGCCGACCCGAACATCATCACCAAGGGTGTCAAGCCGTACATTTGCCCGTCCGACCCGTCACAGACCTCCGACGGTAAGTCCGGGGCCGGCGGCTGGGGCGCGACGAGCTACGCCTACAACTTCCAGGTCTTCGCGCTGGACTGGGGTCCGAAGCCGCTGCGCTTCCCGGCCGGGTTCATTGACGGCACCTCGAACTCGATCCTGTACGCCGAGAAGTACTCCCAGCCGAACCCGCCCGACCCGTGGGCGATCGACTGGGGCGGCAACACGTGGTGGGAGTGGGCGCCGAAGTTCGCCGTCGATTACACCGGGCCGAAGTCGAAGTTCCTGGTTCAGCCCTCGTTCCAGTACTGCCAGGCCACGCAGGTTCCGGCCGAATGGCTCGGCGGCAACAAGAACATCTGCGCCATCGTCGCGACGACCGGCCACAGCGGCGGCATGAACGTGGTGCTGGGTGACGGCAGCGTCCGCCTGCTCAGCGCGAGCATGAGCGGCGTGACGTGGTGGAACGCGGTTACTCCGTCCGACGGCACCCCGCTCGGCAACGACTGGTAACCCGGCGAATCGATTTCGTACCGTTCGCTCGCAAGGCCGCGGGGACGCACTCACGTGGCGCTCCTCCGCGGCCTTGTGTTCTCCTGCCTTCTCCGCAAGCAAAAAACGACCCACTCTCACAAACTCGGAGGTGGTGTCCGATCTGGGTCTTGTTTGTGGTGCGGGCGTCCCGCCTGCATCGCGTACTCGGCGCAACAAGCGACAGCAGGAACCGCTTACCTCGCGAGGTGGTTCGGCATTCGCGAAGCATCCTGCGCAACAAACGCGGTGCAGGCGGGACGCCCGCACCACAAAACACCACCATCGGGTTGATGTGTCACGACCGGACCGGTGCCCCACGGCAGACCGGTTCGACCCCCAATACCCCGGCGCAGGCCGGGCCGACTTTCAACGGAGCGTGTGCCTCATGCGAACGAACTCTCTCCGCCTGGGCCGGTGGCTACTAGCACTGGTGTGTGTTCCTCTCCTCCTCTTGACCCCCGGGTGTGCTTCCAAAGGGAAGATCCGCGGTAAGGTGACGATGAGTAATGGCGAACCGCTGCCCGGCGGGACCATCACCTTCGCCCCGGTCAGCGGCAAGGGCAACGTCGCCACCGCGTGGATCAACCCCGACGGAACCTACGAGGTGGAAGCCCCTACCGGGGAGTGCAAGGTGACCATCGACAACCGTAACGTGGGCAAGGAACCGCCGGCGCCGATTGGCGCCGGCGGCGGGAGCGGGGCCGCTACTGGCGGCGGCGCGCCGAAGGGATTGGACGACGGCAAAGGCGCGGCGAAAGGCCCGGGGCCGATCGGCGGGGGCAGCGGCAAAGGCCCGCCGGCCGGCATGGTCACCGGCCCGCCCGGTGGAATGAAGGGCGCGCAGACCGGACCCATCGGGTCTGGCGTCGGTGGCAAAAGCGGGGGCGGCCCGCCGAAAGAGGGCGGCGAAATCGAAGCGGCGATGAAGGCCGCGGGGCAGGCGCCGTCGGGCGCGTCCGGGCAGGTTCAGCCCGGCACCTACAAGCCGATCAACCCGAAATACTACAGCACCGAAACCTCCGGGCTGACGTACACTGTTAAGGGCGGCGAGCAGGAGCACAACATCAAGCTCGAACCGTAAGGACTCTTGTGGGACAGGCCTCCCGGCCTGTCCTACAAAACACATCAGAAGGGCCAGTGGTGTCGCCGGAGCCAATCACTTCTTCGCCCGCACCGGTTCCGGCCGCGGCCCCCGCCCCGATCCCGCCGGCGGCCGAGCCGGGTGCCGCCCGCCCGTCGCGGTTCCGGCGCGTCCTCCGGTTCGCCCGCCGCCCGCGGGTTCTGATCGGCCTACTCATCCTGTTGATCGCGGGCGCACTCGGCGGCCCGCACCTCTGGGCCTACGTGCATTACAAGCGGGCACAGCGTGCGCTCGATCGCTACGAGTTCGTGAGCGCCCGCGACCACCTCCGGCAGTCACTAAGGGTGTGGGACGAGCGCCCGCGCGTCTGGCTACTCGCCGGGCAGGCCGCGCGCCGGGCGGACGACTTCGAGGACGCCGATCGGTGCTACACCCGTGTTCAGGAACTGCTCGGCGGCTCGACCAACGAGAACCTCGAACTGGAGTGGGCGCTGCTCCGGGCGCAGCGCGGCGACCCGGACCCGGTTCTCCCGTACCTGCGGTCGCTGGTCGAAGCGGACCACCCGGCGACCCTGGTCATCCTGGAGGCCGCGGCCCGCGGGTACATGCGCAGCTACCGGTTCCACGACACCGCGTACCTGCTCCGGTTGTGGCTCGACCGGCGTCCGGACGACGTGTTCGCGCTGTATCACATGGGAGTGACGCGCGAACACATCGGCCCGCGGGCCGAGGCGGTGGCGGCGTACCAGCGGGTACTCGAACTGAAGCCCGACCACGACGAGGCCCGGCTGCGGCTCGTAAACATGTTCCTCGAACTGGCGCGCCCGCGTGACGCCCTGGACGTCCTCGGCCCGCTCCTCGCGCGCCGCGGGGCCGACCCGTCGGTTCGGGTGTCGCACGCCCAGTGCCTCCACGGCGTCGGCGACCGCCCACAGGCCGAGCGGGTACTCGACGAGTTGCTGGTGACCGCCCCGGACCACCCCGCGGCGCTGCACCTGCGCGGGAAACTGGCGTTCGAGGCGGAACAGTATCCCCGGGCCGAGCAACTCTTGCGCGAGGCGATTCGGCGCCAGCCCAGTAACCACGACCCCTACTTCACCCTGTTCCAGGTGCTGCGGGTCAAGGGCGACGAGGCGCAGGCGAAAGTGGTGATGGAACAAATGCAGGCGCTGGAGAAGGATCTGCGCCGGCTCCACGCGATTTCCAGCGAGGAGCTGGGCCGGGCGCCGAAAGACCCGCGACTGTACCAGGAGCTCGGGGCGATCCTGCTCCGTCAGGGCGAGACCGAGCGCGGGCTGAGCTGGCTCCGCGACGCGCTGCGGCTGGACCCCAACAACGCGGCAGCGCACCAGACCTTGGCAGAGCATTACAAGAAGGTCGGGAACGAGAAGATGGCCGCACACCACGCCCGGCTCGCCAAGCCGTGAGTTCTCGCTTCCCGGTGGGCGCATCATGTTAAAACCCCTGCTCCGCCGTGTGGCGGGATGGCTGTCCCGCCCGCGGGTGTGGGCGGGGCTGGGCATTGTCGCCGGCGTGCTGGGCGCGGTGGGCTACTTCGTCGGCCCGCCGGTGTGGGCCGAGTACCACCTCCGGGCCGCGACCCGCGAACTCGACCGCCACCACCCCGGCGCGGCCCGCGCGCACCTCGACCGCGTCCTCCGCGTCCGCCCCGACTCGGCCGACGTCCACCGGTTGGCGGCCCGCGCGGCCCGGCGCGACGGCGACCTCGACGCCGCCCACCAGCACCTCGTCGCGTGTCAAAAACTGGAGCCGAAACCCACCGAGGAAACGCTATTGGAATGGGCCATGTTCCGCGCCACGTGCGGAAACTTCGCCGAGGTGCAGACGTTCCTCTACGAGAAGATCCAGGCCGGCGACCCGCGGTCCGGGCTGATCTACGAGGCGCTGATCGAGGGCTACCTGAGCGTCTACCAGATCTACGCGGCGCTGGGCGGACTGCGCGAGTGGATGGAGAAGGAACCCGACCACCCGGTCGCGCTGTCGCTCCGCGGGCGCACGTTCCAGCGGGTCCACGCCTACCCCAAGGCGGTCGAGGACTTCCGCCGCGCCGTCGAGATCGACCCGGAGCGCGCCGACGACCGGTACCGACTCGCGGAGTGCCTGCTGGAGGTGGGGCGGCCGGCGGAAGCGGCCGAACACCTCGACATCCTCCGCAAGCGGCGCCCCGACGACGACAAGGTGGCGATCCGGCTGGCGTTCGCCTGGTACCAGACCGGGCGCCCCGACGAGAGCCTCGAACTCCTCAACGGAGTTCTGTCACGCGCGCCTCAAAACGCGCTGGCGCTGTCGGCGCACGCCCAGATCGATTTCCAGGTCGGGCGGGTCGCGGACGCGGAGTCGTTCGCCCGCCGGGCGCTGGCCGCCGACCCGTTCGACCGACAGGCCCACTTCACGCTCTATCAGGCGCTCGCCCAGCAGCCCGGGCGCGAAGAAGAGGCTCGGGCGCAGCAGGTCCGACTGAAACAACTCGAGACGCGCCTGAACCGGCTGATCGAGATCACTAACCGGCTGATGCCCCAGCGGCCCAAAGACCCCGAACTGCACTGCGAACTGGGCACCCTCCTGCGGGAGTTGGGCCGCACGGAACTGGCCCTCGTTTGGTTCGAGAGTGCGCTGAAAATCGACCCGAACCGCCCGGCGACTCACCGGGCACTGGCCGAGTATTACACTGCCACCGGCGACGAGTCGGCCGCGGCCCGGCACCGCCAGCGCGCCGGACCGGCCAACGACCCCCCGCCGCCCTGAGCATTTCGCTTCTTCACCAACCGCGAGAAAAATTCCGCGCCAATCAAAATGTCCGTCTTCGGCGAGCGTATTCCCCATGTGCGCACCGCCGCGCTCGCGTGGGGAAGGTCATGCTGTTCCGGCTGAGCAACGTCACCAAGACCTACGGCCCGATCACCGCCCTGCGTCAACTGAACGTCGAGGCGGCGCCCGGCGCCGTCGGGCTGCTCGGCCCCAACGGCGCCGGCAAAACCACCCTCATCCGCACACTTCTTGGCCTCATCAGCATCGATTCCGGCTCGGGCGAAGTCCTGGGCCTCGACATCCGCACCCAAAGCCTCGACATCCGCCAGCGGGTCGGGTTCATGCCCGAAGACGAGTGTCTGTTCCCGTCGGTGCCGGGTGTCGGGTTTGTGTCTTACGCGGGCGAGCTGTGCGGAATGGCCCCGGCCGACGCCATGCAGCGCGCCCACGAGGTACTCAACTACATCGGTCTGGACGAGGCCCGCTACCGGCCGGTCGAGTCGTATTCCACCGGGATGAAACAGCGGCTCAAGCTCGCCGCCGCGATCGTTCACGACCCGAAACTGCTCATCCTCGACGAGCCGACCAACGGGATGGACCCGGCCGGGCGGCAGGAGATGATCGACCTCGCCCGCGACCTCGCGCACGGCAAGGGCATGAGCGTACTGTTCAGCAGCCACCTGCTGCCGGACGTGGAAGCGGTGTGCGATCACGTCGTCGTGCTGGGCCGCGGGGCGCTCCTGGCCCACGGCAACATTCAGGAAATGAAGCAGGCGCACCCGCGGTCGTTCGACGTGCGGGTGAAGGGCGACCCGGAGCCATTTTTGGCGCGGCTCCGCGCCGCCGGCGGGGACGCCAAGCCGCACGAAGAATCGTTGTGGGTCGAGTTGCCCGAAGGGCAAACGCCGGACCTGTTGTGGCGGATCGCCGCGGACCTGGGCGACCAGATCCGGCACCTGCGTCCGCACCGCAGCTCGCTCGAAGACGTGTTCCTCCAGGCGGTCGTAGGGGGGAGTCCAAAGTCGTAAGGTCGAAAGTCGTAAAGTCGAAGACCGACGGCTTTGGTCTTCGACCTTACGACTTTACGACTTTCGACCTGTGACTAAAGAACCATGCCGATCTTCGATCAGGGCTATCAACACTGGCAGGGCGAGCTGGCCGGGCACGGGGCGCGGTGGCTCGCGGTCGCCCGGCACGGGGTGCGCACACAGCTCCAGAACCGGTTCGTCCGGCTGTTGATGTTCGTCGCATGGCTGCCGGCGCTGGCGCTGGTCGCGTTCCTCACGCTCTGGGGCCTCCTCGAACAACAGGCCGAGTCGGTCATCACGATCCTTCAGCGGTTGCTCCCGCCGGAGATCATGGCCCAGCCCCGCGACTACCGCGCGGCCGTCTGGACCATCGCCTACACGTACTTCTTCAAGATCGAACTCTTCTGTTCGCTGGTCCTGGTAATGGTCGTCGGGCCGAACCTCATCAGCCGCGACCTGCGGTTCAACGCCCTGCCCCTCTACCTGTCGCGCCCGGTGCGCCGGATCGATTACTTCTTCGGCAAACTCGGGGTGATCGGGTTCTTCCTCGCCGCCACGCTGGTGGTGCCCGCGATCGGCGCGTACCTGCTGGGGCTGGCGTTCAGCCTCGACCTCGGCGTGATCCGCGACACGCACCGGCTGCTGTGGGCCGGGATCGTCTACGGGCTGGTCATCACGGTCGCCTCCGGCACGCTGATGCTGGCGCTGTCGTCGCTGTCGCGGCGCTCGATTTACGTCGGGATCGCGTGGGCCGGGATCATCTTCCTGAGCCACACGCTCAGTTCGGTACTCGTCGGCATCAACGACGGCACCGAGTACCAGCAGATCGTGCGCGGGGGGATCGAACAGTGGGTGAAGGACCACCCGCCGCCGCCGGGCATCGCGATGCGCGGGCCGTACCCGCAGGTGCGGTACAACCCGTCGCGCGCAAAGGAGAAGGATAAGGACGGGCAACCGGTCGAACAGAGCCGCGAGGAGCGCGTCCGCGAGCGCTGGTTACGACAGTGGGACGAGGAGCAGACCGCGCTCCGCGCGAAGGCCGAAGCCGCCCGCGCCGCGCGGAGCTACTCCGACTGGCGCCCCACGCTCTCCTTCGCCAACAACCTCGACCGGATCGGCGACGGGCTGCTCGGCGCCGACACCGCGTGGGAACTGGTCGGCGCCACGTTCGAGCGCCCGCGGCAGATGATGGAGGTCGCGAAGGGGCGGCCGGTCCCGGCCTCGACTGCCCCGCCCAACACCCGGCGGCTCGCGGAGCAGCGGGTGTGGCAGTTCCCCTGGTACTGGTCGGCCGGCGTGCTCGCGAGCGTGTGCCTGCTCTCGGCGCTCGTGTTGTCGCGCCGCGTGAAGTCCCTGGACCGATTGAAGTGAGTAGATGTGTCGCCGTGCGGAGGGCGCGCGATGGCGGAAGTCACGGAGCAGTATAGCCACTACATCTACGCGAGCGGTGGCTCGAACGGTGCAGACCTCTCGTTCGCCGACGACGGCACAGCGACGCTCATGTATCGTTCTGCCTGGATGGGTTCGGGAATACGCGAGTTCAAGCTGCGGTTCCGCGTCAAGCAATTCTCTGATCGCTACGGGTTACTGGTGTTGACCGAGGTAGAGCGCCTCGACGCGCCGTTCCATGCGAGCGCGGCGGAGATCAACGAAACCGCCTGCGGGTTTCACGACGAAGACGAACGGATGGACTATTGGGGCACCGCTTACGAGTTCCTGCGGCTGGACGAGAGCGAGGAACACGTCCCCAACGACCCACACCTAATGGACTTTCCCAATGCTGGTTGGAATCGGCGGATGGACCTGATTCTTTTCGCCCGCGGCCCGGTGAATGTGGGCGAGGGTCGGAGTTTGGACCCGGAGCTTGCGGGCGTGTTGCTCGCTCTGGACAAGCTCAAACTGACGAGAGACGCGGCCAAGTAAGCACCGGGCCGGGCGCGCCTTCGCCGGCGAAGTGAACCGAACGCAGAGCAAGGTTGTTCAAACTGGCGCGATTGTATACCGTTCCACGTGGAACGTCGGCAAACGTTAGGATGTCGCGCCGCGTGAAGTCCCTGGACCGCCTCAAATGACCCCGATCATCGAGTTCGACGGCGTTTCCAAGTGGTACGGGAACGTCATCGGCCTGAACAAACTGACGCTGCACGTCCCCGCCGGCGTGACCGGGCTGCTCGGCCCCAACGGCGCCGGCAAATCGACGCTGTTGCAGCTCGCCACCGGCCAGTTGAAGCCGAGTCAGGGCACCGTGCGCGTACTCGGGCAGAACGTCTGGGACAACCCGGGCCTCAATCGACTCATCGGGCTGTGCCCCGAACAGGACGCCTTTTACGAGTGGATGACGGGTCACGACTTCATCCGCACCTGCGCGCGATTAAGTGGGATGACCCGGGCTGAGGCCAACGCCGCGGCCGACCGCGCGATGCAGCTCGTCGGCATGACGGAGAACATGAACCGGGCCATCAAAGGCTACTCGAAGGGGATGCGCCAACGCACGAAACTCGCTCAGGCGCTGGTTCACGAACCGCAGGTGCTGTTTCTCGACGAACCGCTGACCGGGACCGACCCGGTGGCCCGGCGCGAGATCATCGACGTGGTGCGAGACCTCGGCGCGCGCGGCTGTAGCGTCGTGGTGTCGAGCCACGTGTTGCACGAGATTCAATCGCTCACGCAGCGGATCGTGCTGCTGCACCGCGGTCGGCTCGTCGCGCAGGGGCAGGTGCGCGAGATCCGCGACCTCATCGACAAGCACCCGCACCGGATCGTGCTGATTTGCGACAAGTTCCGCGAACTGGCGTCCAAACTCGCCACCTGCGCCGACGTGGACGGGATCCAGTTCCTCAACCGCGAGTCGGGCCTCATGGTCGAGACGCGCCAGCCGGACGCCTTCTACGCCCGGCTCCCGGCGCTGGCGCTCTCCGACGGCTTCGCGGTGCGCGAGGTCTACTCCGAAGACGACAACCTGGAAGCCGTGTTCAAGTACCTGGTGAACCGATGACCGCAGCGGAACCCACGCTCCCGCGCCGCTCGGCGTCGGCGGAACTGTCCGCGCTCGGCGCCCTGTTCGCGCTGACCGTGCGGCAGCACACGCACGGCCGGCGGCTCCTGGTCCTCGCCCTCCTGTATCTGGTGCCGTGCGCGCTGGCGGTCGTGTTGCGGTGCCTGCCGCACCCGGCCCCGGCCGATTCGCTGGAGTTCGCGCTCGTCCTCACGCTGCTCCCGCACGGGCTGGCGCCGCTGACGGCCCTTCTGTACGCCGCCGGCGTGGTGTCCGACGAGGTCGAGGAGCAGACGCTCACGTACCTGCTGTTGCGGTCGGTGCCGCGGTGGAAGCTCTACCTCACGAAGCTCGTCGCGACGCTGTGCGTGACCGTGGTGCTGGTCGCCGGGGCGGTACTGGCCCTTTACGCCGCAATTTACGTCGGCACGGCGCAATTCTGGTCGGATGCGCTCCCGCGGGCTTTCGGAGCGGTCGCGGTGATGACGCTCGCGCAAATCGGCTACTGTGCGCTGTTCGGGTTCCTCGGATTGGTCACGCGGCGCTCGCTGATCGCCGGGATCGTGTACATCGTCGCCATCGAGGGGGTACTCGCGAACCTCGACTTCGTGGGCCGCGCGCTGACGGTCGTGTACTACGTCCGCACGCTCTCGCTGCGGTGGCTGAACCTCCCGGCCGACCTCTTGCGGCAGTGTCAGGAGGGGTGGGGGATGACCGAACTGGCGAAACTGCCGTCGTCGGGCGAGTGCGTGCTGGTCCTCCTCGCGTTTGGAGTGGTCGTTTCGCTGGTGTCGGCGCTACGGTTCGCGCGGAGCGAGTTCCGCGTGAAAACACCGGGCAGCGATTGACCCGCGCCATGCGACGATGCACATTCCCGGAGCGCAAACGAGTTGCGACGCCCCAGTAGAACTCAAGTACCATTGGGTGCCTCGCCCGCACCACAACAGCGCCGTGCGGCACGGACGCCGGCTTCGAGCTGCGCCGCGGCGACTTCCCACCCGCTGCGGTCGTTGCCGATCTGATCGAAACTAAGCGGCTTGCCCACGTGAACTGCGATCCGCGCGCGGCGCGGGGCCGACGCGCCCGGCGGGAGCGCCCCAAAGCATCCCTCAAGGTAACACGGCACGACGGGCACGCTCGTCCCGGCGACGAGCATTCCGACGCCCGGCTTGAATGCGGTCATCTGCCCGTCGCGGCTCCGCGCGCCCTCCGGGAACAGCACGTACCCGCACCCGCCCTCTTCGAGCCGCTGCCGCAGGTCGCGGAACGCCCGCCCGGTGTGTTTCCGCCGCCAGACCGGCAGCGCGCCCAGCACGGTCGCCGCGAACGCGCTGGTGAACGGCGACTCGAAGAACACGTCGCCCGCGGCCAAAGGGCACGTCCCGGCCCGCAGCCACCACGGCAGCGCGGCCGTCAAGATGAGCGCGTCCAGGTGGCTCGCGTGGTTCGCGACAAGCACGAACGGGAACGACCGCGGCAGGTTCTCTCGACCGTAAACCGCGAGCCGGTGCCAGAGCGCGAAGTGGCACCGCAGCGCCCACCACGACACGGACCGTACCACCGTCGGGACGAGCCCGTCCTCGCGCGCGACCGATCCGAGCCGTTCGCGGAACGAAAGCCCGTGGTCGCGGGCCGGGCGCAGTTCCCAGTCGTCCACGGTCAGCCCCCGCTGAAGACCTTCGTCGGTTCGTGCAGCCCGATCCCGGCAACGTAGTTCGCGTAATGAAACACGGCCGGGGCCACCAGAATCAGGCTGTCGAACCGGTCCAGCAATCCGCCGTGCCCCGGGATGAGCGTGCCGAAGTCCTTGATCCCCAGGTCGCGCTTCACCGCGGAGAGCATCAGGTCGCCGAGCAACCCGACGACGCCGATGATGAGGCCCAGGCCGATCAGGTAGCGCAGCTCCTGCGCCGCGGTAATCCCGTGCCGGTCACGGGCCTCCGCCGAAAACAGGAACAACCCGACGCCCACGACGAGTAGCGTCGTCAAGAACGCACCGCCGATCGCCCCTTCGATTGTCTTCTTCGGGCTGGTGTTCGGGGCCAGTTGATACCGACCGAGCGTCTTGCCCACCGCAAACGCGAACACGTCGTTCATCTCCACCGCGACGAGCACGAGAATCATTACCGGCCGGTAGTTCGGGTCGTTCGCCATGTATCCGAAGTGGCCGAGCGCGGTGCCGAAAAGGAGAAAGCCGAGCGCGGCCAGCGCGACGCGCTGAATGTACCCCTTCGGCCGGTCGGCGAGGACCGCGACCGCGGCGATCACGCCCACCGTCAGCGGGGTGAGCGCGACGAACAGCCGGTACCAGTGGTCGAGTACGGAAAGCGTGAGCACCACGATCCCGACCACGACGACGAAGCTGATGAGGCGCTCGCGAAAGAGGCCGGTGGCGCGGGCGTACTCGCGGTAGCAGAACAGACTCAGCACACCGACGCCGACGATCGTCCAGGCCGCGCCGAGCAAGATCGGAACGAGCAACAGCGGGCAGATGACGAGCCACGAGTAGTAGCGCCGGAGTAGTTCGGTTCGCAACGGCGCGTCGATACGCCCGGCACGGACGAGGAGCCAGAACATCAGCGGGAGCGCGAGCAGCAACAGCACCAACCCGACCGTGACCGCGACGGTCACGGGGTGGTCGAAGGCGCGGTCGTAGCCGAACAGGCGCTCGCGGGCGGCGGTCATCGGGTCGGCTCCCGCAGGGCGTTGCGGATTGCGTACAGGCGCCGACCCGCGGTGAGGGCGCACCCCACCACGATCGCGCCGAGCGCCCACGCCGGCGGCGCGAGGCCCTCAGCGGGTATACGCTCCGCGAGCGCGTCGGGTGCGATCGCGGCGACGAGGCCCAGAACGATTACGAGCGCCATCCGGTGCGGCTTGGCCATCGGCCCACTGTAGAACTGCGGCGCACCGGCGACCTTTCCCATCGCACGAACGTAAGCCGTGAACATCGCCAACAGCGCCGCGACGAACCCCAGCACCGGGTCGGAGCCGCGCGCGTAACCCAGCCCGATGAGGATCGCGGAATCCGAGACGCGGTCGGGGATTTCGTTGAACAACTCGCCGAGGCGCGAGGCCCGCCCCGATTCGATCGCGACCATGCCATCGAGCATGTTCGCCGCGCCTCGGAGCAAAATGAGCACGGCGGCTGCGAGCCACGCGGCGCGTTCCCAGTTCGGGGCGCCTGCGGTCGAAGCGAGGGCAACTCCGGCCGCGATCGCGCAGAACATCCCGGCGACCGAAATCGCGTTGGGGGAGACGCCCCGGCGCGCGAGCCAGGTCGCGACGAGCCGCGACGCTCGCCAGCGCCGCGCGCCGAGCGGCCGGCGCTCCGAGGGGACGTAAGGTTCCTGCGACATGAGCTGATACCGTCTCCTGTTGATTGTCTTCCATTCACCCCCGGTTGCGTACTTTTCCGTGGCGCTCGGAGTGCGATCGTCCGCGCGGTGCAAAAAGGCCTGAAATCACGAAAGGTTGCCAAAGATTGCCAAAGATTGCCAAAGATTGCCACTTGGCAACCTTTGGTTTTCCGTAACCCTTCAGCCTTCTGAACAGTTTCTGGCCGTTGCAGTTGGTCATCGGT